>CACLKP010000006.1 GCA_902607585.1 uncultured Pelagibacteraceae bacterium | reverse complement strand
GTGGTGGCATCAAGACTAGAATGATTTTGTATAAAAAAAATTTTAATATTAATTCTGTTTTATTAACAAATATTGTTTTTGCTTTTTTTCCAATAAGTTTTATTTTTGGAAATTTAATTACTAATATAAATACTTTACTATTTTGTTGTTTAGGAATTTTGCATTTAAGATCAAGAATTTTAACAACTAAATTTAATCTATCTATAAAGATTATTTTTTTATTGTTTTTAATAATCTTTTTTTCGACAAGTTTAAATTTTATAAAATCTTTATATATTGATGGGTACGAATACTCTGAATTAATTAGGTTATTAAAATCTATATCATTTTTTAGATATTTTTTAGTGTTGATCATTGTTTACCTTTTAAGTGAGTTTGATATTTTAAATTTTAAATATTTTTTTGTTTCAGCTGCCTTTTCTTCAGTATTCATATCTTTAGACATAATTTTTCAATATATTTTTGGTTTCAACTTCATAGGTCTTAAAGGTTTTAATCATGCTCACTCATATGTTTTTCGTAACGCAGGTTTTTTTGGTGACGAGTTAATATCCGGTGGCTTTATTAAAAATTTTTCCTTTTTTTCAATATTATTAGTAGCTTTTATATTTAAAAATAAAAATAATATTAGTTTTCTATTAATTATGCTTACAATATGTACTGTGGGCATGGGTATACTTTTTTCCGGAAATAGAATGCCATTAATTTTATTTATATTTGGATTATTTCTAATTTTTTTATTAAACAATAAATTGAAAAAAGTTCTATCAGTAAGCTTAATAGTCTTATTCATTATTTTTGGACTTCTCGGTTCTTTTGATAAAAAAATAAAAGAAAGTTTTTATGTTTACTATAAACTTAGTAAATATATTGTAATTAATCTGGTAAATACTTTTGAAAGTAGAAAATCAGAAGTGGCAAAACATAATGTACCTAAAGAAGATGATCTTTTGGTATATGATTTTGGTTCTCTTTATCCCGCGCAAACTGAAAAGTATGGGCATAGTAAATTATTTAATACAGCAATAGACCTTTGGCAGAAAAACAAAATATTTGGAGGTGGTATAAAATCCTTTAGGGTAGGGTGTGTCAAGATTATAGAACGTACACAAAATAGGTTGTGCTCAAATCACCCTCACAATTATTATTTGGAAATTTTAACAGATACGGGAATTGCTGGCTTTTTATTAGTGTGCACAATAGGTTTAATCTTTTTGATCTTTATCATTAAAAATTTTAAGTTTTTCAGCGGTAGCGGCCTGGGAAATTATATTTTATTAGCAAGTGTAATAAGTTTAATTTTAGAAACTTTTCCCTTTAAAAGTACTGGCAGTATTTTTACAACTAATGATACAACATATTTAGTATTAATTTCATCTATAATATTAAGCTATAAAAAACTGTTAGCTGCTCAAAATTCAGATAATCATACTTAACATAGCAATTTTATAATATTAATTTTTTGATCTAATTTATATATATTTCCTTTTTCTTTTGTGAAGAAAGTGCCATTTTATTTATAATTAGATGTATTCTTTGGGCATCAAAAAAATTAGGTGTTTGCAATTTACCGTTCAGAATCCCATTTGAAAATTTTTTAGAGTTTTTAAATGTAGGTTTTATTCTAAAATCATTACCATTTTTTTTATTTTTAAACAAAGTTTTAACTATTTTATTTTTACCATTTTGATTAAATGTTATTAATTTAAATTTATCTGACAGACTATTCAGATTAGTTTTTAAAATATAGGTTTTTTTATCCGAAATTATTTTTAATTGATGTATAGGTTTAAATGTTTTTTTAATCTTTCCCACTTTTATGTTTAATTTAACTGATAATCCGTTGTTAAAAAAAATAATCCCCTTTAAAGTTTTTATTTTCTTTTGAAAAAAAATGTTTGTTTTTATTGAGATTATTTTACCAAACAATGATTCCAAATAATATATTGCGTGACAAACATAGTTAAACATCATTCCACCACCTTTAGAATGATTTTCTTTCCAGTTTGTTGCAGATCTTCTATTGATATTTATGAACCAATTAAGATAAATTTTCTTTATTCTTATATTATTAATAATTTTTTTTCTTAAAAAATAAAATGCATCTATCTCTGCAAATTCATAATTCACCATGTGAGAGATATTTCTTCTTCTTGTTAAATTGCAAATAAAATCTGCCTCTTTATACGAACGAGTGAAAGGTTTTTCACAAAATATATGTTTATTGTGTTTTATTGCAAACTCGAGAATATTTTTGTGGAGAGATGGAGGCGTTGCAATAATTATTGCATTTATTTTTTTATCTAAAATTAATCTTTTCCAATTTGAATATATTTTAATATTTTTGGGAATTCCTATTTTGTCTTTTTTTTTTGCCTTAAAAGAAAAACCTTTTATTTTATATTTTTTATTTTTTAAAAAAGATTTGTAAATTACGTGAAAACCAAAATTTTTACCAATTATACCAATATTTATTTTATTTTGCATTTTTGTAAAAAATTGATGTTTTCACTATATAATAAAGCCATTTTGTATAAGGCAGAATAAATGAAAAGAGCTTGAATCTGCTTTTTCCTTTATCTCTCTCTACCCATATTGTTGGAATTTCTGTAATATTGTAACCAAGACGATGTGCTTTTGCTGTTAATTCTAAACTTAAAGTAAATCCTTTATTTGATTCTATTTTAACTTTATTTATTAATTCTTTTGAAAAAAGTCTAAATGAATTGGTGGAGTCTTTAATGGGGAAAGAAGTGAAGTTAAATAGAAAAAAAGATACTAATTTTGTTATAACGCCTTTTAAAAGAGGATTACCGGTCATTTTTCCACCCCTTATAAATCTACTCGGACAAACTACTTGATAACCTTCGGCAAATTTTTCATAACACAAATTTATTATATTATGATTAGTGTGATCGTCCGCCATAAAAACAAGGACAGCTTTTGCAGTGCTACTTTTAAAACCTGAAATTAAAGCATTGTTAAAACCCTTAGAAAAATTTTTTACAAATACTATTTTAGAATTATATGGAAAGCTTTCTTTTATAATTTTTAAGGTTGGATCTTCATCATAATCATAACATATTATAATTTTATAATCATATTTTACTGAAGAAAAAATATTTTCTATCGTTTTAACTATTGTTTCGTCTTCATTAAATACTGGTATTAAAATATCGAGTATATTATTTCCTTTCATAAAATATTATAATAATTTTTTATTTTTTAAAATTTTTAAATTTGGCAATGGAATTATAAAATTACCTTTATATTTTTTTTTTAATAATAGATTAATAATTATTTTTTCTAGATGCCAAGCTAATATTATTACATAATCGGGTTTATCTTTGATAATTTTTTTTTCATCCCTCACTATAATGTTCGTGCCAGGAACATATTTATTACATTTTAAGGATTGCGGCACTTCTCCAACAAGATCAATTTCATTTTTTGTTAAATTACAAGAATTAAGCATTACGCAAGCTCTGGGAGCAGCTCCGATACCATAAATTTTTTTTTTTTGTTTTTTTAATTGGAGAAAAAGTTTCTTTACTCTATTATTAAATTTAATTCTAAATAAATTTAAGCTTTTTATTTTATTAATTATATTTTTATCATTTTCTTCACTTAATATTTTTTTTAATTTTTTAGAAATAGGTTTTTGTTGTAAACTAATAAATACCCTTAACATTCCTCCATGAACTTTTAATTTTTCGGCATCAAAAACATACAATTTGTATTTTTTTAACAATTTTGTGATTGAAGATGCGGTATAATATGCAATATGCTCATGGTGGAAAGAGTCGAAACCTTTTTGAAATAATAAATCATATAGGTACTGTACCTCAACAATTAATAAACCGTCATTATTTAAAATTAACTTAACGGATTGTAATATTTCATTTAAATGGTTTGTTTGTGCAAAAAAATTGGTTGCAATAACAAAATCAAATTTCGAATATTTATTTACTATTTTTTTGGCCAATTGAAAGTTAAGAGGCCTTTTTATAGTATTTATACCCTTATTTATTGAAATTTTAGCTGTGTTTGTTGGCTCTATACCTAATATTTTTGGATATTTTTTTTTTACTATTTTTAAAAAAGAACCATCATTACTTCCTATATCTAAAATTTGTGGATTATTTTTTTTAGTAATTTTTTTTATTATAGCAAATATGGCCTCAAAGTTATTGATTTTCTCCTTTGAATTGCTACTTAAATAAGAGTAGTTATTAGGAAATAATAGTTTATCTGGGACTGAATATTTTAATTGAATTAAAGAACATTTTTCACACTGAGAAATTACAACTGGATATTTTTTTAAGTTTTTTTTTCTATTATAATTATTAATTAAGGGTAAATTTCCAAAATTAATTTTTTGTTTCAATTTATTTTTACAAATACAAACTTTTCTGTTAATGATATATTTTTGTAAACGTTGCTTTGTCATTTAATGATGAAAATTAATATTTATTATGAATTTACATGAAAAAAAATATTAATCAAATTTTAGATAATCCATATAATATAAAAATTTATTGGTTACCCTGTTTAATTGCGTTTAGTTTTTTATTAAGATTATTAGCAGCATATTTTGTTAGGGATGTGCAAATTGAGCACGAATGGGCCGTTTTACTCAATAATTTGATTAAGTATAAAAGTTTTTCGTACTATACTTTTAATAATCAATTGATACCAAGTGCTTTGGTCCCACCATTATATTCATTTTTTCTATATTTGGTCAAAGTAATCACCTCTTTTGAAGAGACCAGTTTATTATATTCAATAATTTTTATACAAATAATATTATCTACTTTTGCTATTTATTTATTTTATCAAATTAATCAAACTTTTTTTTCGGATAGATTATCTTTAATTAATTCAATTATTTTTTCTATCATTCCCTTAAATGTTTATGTTTGTGGTCAAATTTCATCTGCAAATTTACAAATTTTTTTCTCTCTTTTATTTCTAAAGTTTCTGCTGTTAATAATAAAAAAACAAACTAATAGTAACTTACTTATTTTTTCAATAGTTTCAGGGTTGTTGTGTTTAATTAGAGGTGAGTTTGTGTTAATTTTTTTAATAATTATTTTTTTTATTTTTTTAAGCAAAAAAATAAAATTAATTAATTTAATGAAAATTGTAATAGTAACTTTTTTGGTTATTTCCCCTTATTTAATTAGAAATTATGTACATTTTAACCAAATATTTCTTGTAAAATCTTTGGGTTATAATTTGTGGAAAGGAAATAATGAATTATCTTTAGTAGAAGGCTACGAAAATTTAGACAGAATTGAATTTGCTAACTTACAATATCAAATTATTAATATAGAAAAAAATAAATATTATGAAATTAATAGAGATAACATTTTTTTGGAAGAAGCCGTTAATAATTTAGAAAAAAATTCATCTCGATACTTAAAATTATTTTTAAAAAAGTTTTTTTCTTATTATTTTATTGATATGAACTCAAGCTATCCAAATTATTACAATTTTTTTCATATTTTCCCAATTATTCTTTTGTCTGTATTATCTTTTCCAGGTTTATATGTTTTATTTAAAATTAATAAATTTGAACATAAATGTTTTGGACTATACTTATTTTCTAATCTGATAATATTTTCTATATTTTTTATATTGCCGAGATATAAGTTAACAATTTTACCAATCCAATTAATTTTGGCGGCGTATTTTGTTATTTATATATTTAAAAAATTTAACAAAACTTAAAGAATTTTTTTTCTAAAATATTAAGAAATAAATTAATTTATATTGCAGGCAATAAAAGCTCTACCAAAGTATCCGCAATCAAAAATCCTTCTGAAGGAAATTTCGGGATATTTTTTTCTAAAATCACTGAAAGCAGCAAATTCACCTTTATCTTTGTTTCCTTTATAACAATTATAATCATCAAATATTATTACAGTACCTTCTTGTATTGAAGGTTTAACAAATTCAAGAGCTAATCGAGTTGATTCTTTTAAATCACAATCAATCATAATTACTCTTGCTTTATCTATTTTGAAATCTGCTGTTGTTTTATTTTTTATTGTATCCTTATAAAAGCCTTCAACTATTCTTGATTTTTGTCCCTTAGAAATTTTTTTAATATTTTGTATAACTTGTTCTTTATTTACCAATACTGAAAAAACTTTGTTTTTAAAGGCTGGATGTTCATCATCTTTACTGATTTCTCCGAATCCTTGAAAAGAATCAAAACCTATAAATTCACAATCCATCTTACCAAATATTTTATCCATCTTTTTTTTTGCCTTTATGGCAAAATTAAAAGAACTACCCGTAAAAACTCCAAACTCCAAATAACTTCCATGAGTTGAATCATGTGCCGTTACATACATTGCCTTTTTGATTGCGAAGTATTTTGAAACACTAAACTCTAAATAGGGGGGGATTGATGAAATTATACTTGCAGCAAAATTTTGTATAAACAAATTATTTTTTATGATTTTAAGCAGATCCATTATATTTTATTATTAATAGTTTATCTTAGTATACCATATTTCATAATAGAGCTAATAGAAATACGATATAAGGAAATTAAATTTTTAAAAAAACTAAAATTATTATATTTTTTATTAATATTCCAGATCCAAAATAAGTTTCTAAATTTGTTACTTTGAAGTGAATTGCTTCGAATTCTGTACTTGGTAGTTATTTTTGGGAGGCAGTAAGCATTTTTTGCTTTTTTTAACATTTGACACTTAAAAAAATAATCTTCACAAATTTTTGTTTTTGTAAATTTATTACTTCCAACTATATCTTTTTTAATAATCATTGTGCTAGTTGCGATGGAAGTATTTTTTACAAAACTATCAAAATTAAATTTTTCTGGTGGTTTAATTACTCGTTTTGTTGATTTTAAAGTATTTCGAAAAGTTTCATAATAAGTGTAGGAAAATTTATAGTTATTTTTAATCATAAATATCAATTGATCTGATAATTTTTCCTGATACCAAATATCGTCTGAGTCAATGAAAGCCAAATAATTTGAAGAAGAATATCTTAGAGCTAAATTTCTGCAAAAAGCTACGCCTTTATTTTTCTTTAGCCAAATTATTTTTATTTTGGTATTTGAATTGTATTTTCTTAAAATATCTTTTGTTTTATTGTCTGAATTATCATCTACGATAAACAATTTCCAATTTTTGAATCTCTGATTAATTACAGAGACTAAAGTTTCTTCTATATAAGAAGAGCTATTATAATTGGGTAATATTATATCAACACTTATTTGTTCTAAAATATTATTCATTTTTTGTACATTAATATAATTTTTTTTTAAAATGTAATGAAGTCTATTAATTATGTATTTATCGTAAAGATGAAAAATAGCTGTCATTAATAAACAAGTAATCTCCTCCTTTAATATTACTAAATAACGAAATTGATAATGTATTTGTTTTTTTTATAAGAGTATAATTTCTTTTTTTAAGAAAGTTTAAAATTTTCTTTTCTTTTTTATCGTAAAGATTTTTTTTTCCTATAATTTCAACCAAAATTATTTTAACTTTATTGTTTTTTAAAGTTGTTTTTGCTCCTTTTAATAATTCATATTCAGATCCTTCTATATCTATTTTTAATACGTCGATCGATTGAATTGCATTTTTTTTTATAAAATTATCTAATGTAATGGTAGAGACTTGATATTTTATAAAGTCTTTTGAGCTTTGAAATAAAATCTTAAATAATAGTTTTCTTGAGAAATTCCATTTAGCATCGTTTTTAACTATACTAGATAAAGAAGAACCCGCAGATTCAAAAAAACTATTATAATAATAATTTGCTATTCCATTTTTATTACTTAGTGCAATTTCATTGTAATATACGTTTCTTAATTTTAATAGACTTGCAATATATTTTTTTACGTTTTTGTTAATATCAAAAAGATAAAATTTATATTTTCTTTTTTCAACAAAATTGAGCATAGTTTTAGTAAATATGCCTCTATAGCAACCAACATCAAAAATAACTAATTTTTTTTCGTTTTTTAAAATTTTTAATATTTCTTTTTCAAAACTATGTTGTAAAGTGTAATTTGCTATGTAGTAAAGTAGTTTGTTGCTAAACATAATTTTTTGATTAAATTCGTGATAATCAATATTATATTATAAATATATCTTTGAAAAAAACCAAAAGCAAAATGCAATTAAAAGAAAATTATAAGATTTTATCATTTTTATTAATTTTATTGTCTACTTCCTCTTTTTTTTTAGGTTTTTATTTAGATGAAAATTCTGCGGGAGGAGGCAGTTATGTAGGTGATTGGGTATTTGCATGGAGTAATTTACAATCATTTCTTAATAACGATATCTTTACTGCTATTAAAATTACTTCCGGAGTTAACACAGAAGAATATGGGAGCAACAGACCTCCTTTACTGTATATGCTTCACAAATTATTTAATCCTTTTGCAGAAAGTGAAATTGGTTACAGAAGAAGTGTATTTATTATTTCACTTGCAATACCCATATTATTTTATTTTTGTTTAAAACAAAAATTTAAAGAAGAAAACAATTTAATTTTATTATTAATTGCATCAACTGTTTTTTTAAGTCCTTACTATAGAACAAGTGCTTATTGGGGATTGGAGGAAAATTATGGGTTTATTGTTTTATTATTAACTTTTTTATCCTTAAATTATTTTTTATCAAACGATGACCAAGACGGATACAAAATATATTTTCAATTGTTGTTATTAACTTTTTTTAGCTCTCTTTGTATATACTTTGATCAAAAATTAGTTCTAATTCCAGTAATTTGTTTTTTAACAATTATTAAATCAAAAAAGTTAATTAAATTTAAAATACTTTCTTTCCTTTTTTATTTAATATTATCTTTGCCTTTTATTTATCTTATGATTTTATGGGGTGGTATATTTCCATCTGCACTTACTGAAAATAGGAGATTGGGTAATCAATTATATTTAGATCACATTGGTTATGCATCAACAATAATTGCTTTTTATTTACTTCCTCTTTTGTTATTTAAGGGAGAAAATATAATTAATCTAATTAAAAAATTCTTTTTAAAAAGGAGTAATTATTATTTAATTTCATTATTTTTTATCTATCTTTTTTATTTAGTAGTTTCCAATGATTTTTCCCAGCAAGATTTTAAGAATATTCATTCTGTTGTAGGGAAAGGGTTTTTGCACAAGTCTTCTATAATTTTATTTGAAAATTATCTAATTTGGAAAATATTTACTTTTTTTTCGTTTTTCGTTTCCTGGTTAATTATAATCATTTTTGTTGATAGAAATTTTAAGGACAGTTTGATTTTACTTTATTTTTTTATATTTCCAATTTTTGCAACGCCAATACTACAAGAGTATTTTGATCCTTTAGTATTTTTAATGGTATTTACTTTCTTTAGTTCTAAATTATTCATAAACTACAAAAATTCAATAATTCTCTTTTTATATTTTTCAATTTTATTAATTAGTTCTAACGTCTATTACTATCAATTACTTAATTAATAATAAAAATTTAGCGATAAAAATAACGAAATTTCGATAGCAAAATACTTATAAACAATCTTATAGAATTCTAAAATATATTTTAAACTAATTTATAGATTTATTGTATAAATTAATTTAAATAATTCCATATGATTAATTTTTTATTAAAAAGACCGCTTATCTATAGATTTTACCAAAAGGCAATAAGAAAAAAATATGATGAATATGATTTTTTTAAATTTATTTTTAAAAAAAAAAAATTAAAAAATATTAGAATGTTGGATATTTGTTGTGGGGACAGTTATATTTTGGAATATGTTAGTGAATTTGTGGAGGATTATTTAGGAGTAGATAATAACAATAGTTATTTAAATAAATGTAGAAAACGTTGGAAAAAATTTAATTTTACAAAATTAGATTTGGATAACGATGAATTCATAGGTCATTTTGTGAAATTTAAACCAAATTTTATTTTTATACATGGCGCTATACACCACCTAAACGACAAAACAGTAAAGTCAATCAGTTCATTCGTTACAACCCACTTTCCCGAAAGTTATTTTTTGTCTGTCGATGGTGTTAAAGATGATAATACTTTGCTCAATAGTTTACTGATTAAACTGGATAGAGGAAAATATATTAGAAGCAAATCTCACTATGCTGAGTTATTGAATTTTTTTGAAACTTTTATTATAGATGATTTTTATAAATTCAGCTACAAGTACATATTTCATTATAGAAATTTTAATCTTAAAGAATTTTATTATCAATGGAAAAATGAAAACAAGTAATTTCATAAAAATATGAATTTAAGTAATTTGATTTTATTTTTTCTGCTAGTTATTTTTGGTATATTTTTTTACAATAATTTTTTAAAAATTTTAAATAAATACAACTCAAAATTATTAATCGATGCTCAGTTTAGTAAACCCCAGGCTTTTCATGAATACCCAATATCTGTTGCTGGAGGAACAGGAATTTTTCTTTTATTTTTAATTGTCTATTTTAATTTTTTATTTTTTAAAAATATAATTTTTTTTGAATATTTATCTATTTGTACATTTGCTTTTTTTCTTGGTTTTTTTGATGATGTAAAAATAAACATTAAACCCAAATATAGGCTTACTTTAATGATTATATTTTTACTTACTTTAATAAAATATAATAATTTTTATCTTGAAAAGACAGGTATAGAAATTCTCAATTATTGGCTAGAGAATTCAGAAATTTTTTCTCTCATTTTTATTTGTTTGTGTTTTTTATTTGTGATTAATGGATCAAATTTAATCGATGGATATAATGGTCTATTATGCTTGCATTCGTTGATAATCTTTACAAATTTATTTTTAATTAATTATTTTAATGCAAATAATGATCTAGCTAATTTGTTATTTTTTATGATTGTAATATTGATTATATTTCTTAACTTTAATTTTCCAAAAGCAAAAGTATTTTTAGGTGATAGTGGTTCCTATTTTTTGGGCGCTTTTATTGCTATAGCGACAATTAAAACAAGCATAGCAAATCCATCCATATCTCCTTTTTATTTTTGTATATTATTGTTTTACTTATTTTTTGAAGTATTTTTTTCCTTTTTCAGAAAATTGGTAGTGAAAAAAGTATCTCCAATTCATCCTGATAAAAAACATTTGCACATGCTTTTATACAAAATTTTACTTAAAAAAAATAATGATAAATTAAAAAGTAATTATTATGTTTCGTTAATTATAAATTTGATCTATTTGATATTAACTATACCAGCTATTTTTATGATGAAAGAAGGTCTATTTTGCAAATACTATTCTATTTTATTTTTTATTATTTATATTTTTTGTTATAGAATAGCTAATAACAAAATCAAGCAAGCTACTTAACAGATAAAAGAGGGAAAAAGAAAAATTAAAGTAAAATGAATGCTTTATAAAGATTTAGTCATAATCAATAATGAAAAATGTTTTAAAGAAAATGATAATTTCTACTGTGATAATCTTGATCTAAAAATTTTACCCGAAGGACTTAATGAATATCATCAAGTTCAATACATTGTTAGAAGTTCAAAAAAAAAGAAAGATCAAAAAATTAATTTAAAAGATATTAAAGTAGCATCAAATATTTTAAAGTTTGTTTATTTGGTCCTTAAAACTTTTAAAATTCCAAATGTTACCTATTTATTAGTTTGTATTACCCCTTACACTTTTTTTTCGTTTCTAATATTGTTGCTCTTTAGAAAAAGAGTATTTGTTTACTTATTTAGTAGCGGACACGAAGAATACAAACATATTTTGGGAAGTTGGTCTGTTTGGATTTATCACATTATGTATAAAATAGTTACTTCAAATTCTAAAGTTATTGTTTGTCATGAACGATTATTTGATAAAACAAAATCTCATCTTGTTAACATATCTAGATTAGACGATGAATGGTTTACAAATTATAAAGATGTCTTACTAGATAAGGCTAGATTTTTATATGTAGGAAGAATGAGTCCTGAAAAAGGTATTTTTGAATTTTTAAACATGTTTAACAAAATAAAATTTGATGCCGAATTTTCTATTGTTGGTAATTTAAAAAATCAGGATATTTCGAATAATAATATTAACCTGCTCGGCTATATTGCTGATCCGAAATCGCTTATTAATATTTATGATAGTCATAATATAATGGTATTACCTTCTTTTACTGAGGCTACTCCATACGTTGTCGATGAGGCTCTCTCACGCAAAAGACCAGTGATTATATTTGAGGATATTGATTATATAGTTAGAGATAAGAAAGGAATTTTTGTTTCAAAAAGGGATTTAAATTCATTTTCTGAAACCACAAAATATATAATGGATAATTATCGGGAAATTCAAAAAAAAATAGAAAAAAATGAGTTACCAACTAAAAAGCGTATGATAAAACAAATTTCTGACATTATTAAACTTCAAAACTCTTAATTGTGAAACTTTTGAAAAAACAATTCTCTCTAAATTAATCTTATCATTATATGAAAAAAGGCAAATATTTAATAACTGGATGTGCAGGTTTTATTGGTTCAAACCTAGTAAAAAAAATATATAAAAACTCTGAATTAATTTTGATAGATGATCTTTCCGAAGGTTCCATATTTAATTTGCCCAAAATATTAAGAAAAAAATTAATTAAGAAAAAAATTCAAGATATAAAAAAATTAAATACAAAAAAATTAGATGGCATTTTTCATCTCTGTGCTCAATCTTCGGTTCCTCAATCTTTATTAAATTTTTATAAAAGTAGTACAAATAATCTTGAAAGTTCATTAAAGGTATTTGAATTTTCAAAAAAATTTTCTGCCCCAGTTGTTTACGCTTCGTCTTCAGCAGTATATGGAAATTTACCTTTAGGTAGCGACCAATATAATAAATTTTCTATAACATCTCCCTACGCTCAGGATAAATTAACAATTGAACATTATGCAAAAATAGCATTTGAAATTTTTAATACATCTTCTGTTGGATTAAGATTATTTAATGTTTATGGTCCGGGTCAACGATCTAATAGTCCTTACTCAGCAGTTATTCCAATATTTATTAGTAGAATGTTAAAAAAATTACCAGTGATTATTAATGGAGGTTTTCAAACTAGAGATTTTATTTATGTTCAGGATGTTGTTAACGTGATTTTATTATCAATGAAAAAAATTCAAAAGAAAAAAAATTTTCAAATTTTTAATCTTTGCACCGGACGTTCAGTAAAAATAGATTTTTTATTCAAATTAATTAAAAAAAATATTGGCGTTAATCCAAAGATAATAAGACGCAAACTTGATAAATTTGATCCAAAAAAATCATCTGGTACTTATAAAAAAATATCTAAATATTTAAATTTAAAAAAATATAATTTTACTAAACTAGAAAATGGACTTATCAAAACAATCGATTCTATGAAATAAAATAATTAATGAAAACTTTTGATTGGATAATTGTTGGGGGTGGTATAGCAGGAATTTCTTTATCTGAAATACTGACAAGAGAAGGACATTCTGTAGCTCTAATAGAAAAAGAAAATAAACTTGCTTCCGCAACTACAAGAGAGTTTCATGAATGGTTTCACACAGGATCTCTATACACCCTTCTAAAAGATGATATGAAAACACTTAAATATATCCTTGGATCTTTAGATGATCTTTTGGAATTTTATTCTTCTTTTTCACAAATGAATCTAAGACCCACTGAAAATGGTTTAAAAATTACTGATGTTAATAAGGGGTGGTTTAGTCCAAATTATATTAATTTTAAATATAGATTAAAAAATAGAAAATTAATACTTCCATGGCTATATATAATAGCAAGATCAATAGCTTTAATTGAAGGAATTAAAAAACATGATTGGTTAAGACGTCGAGCTGGAATTTTAGAAAGCGTTACTTCAGAATATTATTTACCAATTATAAAAAATTTATTTAAGACTTTAACAAGTAGTAAAGATTTTTTTAATATTAAAACTACAGATTTTACAATAAATTCGAGACATTTATTAAGAGATATGATTGCTACAGCAAGCAAGAATGGTCTAGAAATTTTTACAAATAATGAACTTTTAGAAATAAAAAATTCAAACAGCACTATAATAGCAAATTGTTCAAATAGTAATCTTCAAGCTAAAAATATGGCTGTTTGTTTAGGGGGTGAAATAGAAAAATTTAGCGATTTAAAAATGAGCAAATCATATGCTCCTATAGCAGTAGTTAAAAATATAAAAACAGACACAGAATCATTTGTTGAATTAGATATTTTCAAAAAAAATTGCATTAATATTGTTACAAAAGGAAAATCATTTGGTTTAATTGGAGGAATTAGTCTATCAAAAAAGGATAAAGTTCAAAAATATTTTGATTTTATGATAAATGAGCATAAAAAGCTTAATCCAGATATCCAAGTTCTTGAAAAGTATATAGGTATTAAGAATGAAATATCTCAAAAAAAAGAAAATAGAAATTATTTGTTCCACATAAACCTATCAAAGAAATACAAAAATGTTTGGTATGTAATACCAGGAAAGTTTACACTTGCATTTAGTATGGCTCCTGAATTTTACAGAATAGTTTATAAAAAAAATCCAAGAAAATTTTTTAACACAACTTCTGATACAGGAGAATTTTCTCAGTTAATCGAAGAAACAGTTTGGGAAGAAATACAAAAAAAGAAATAAAATATTATGAGTACTATAAAACTACCAAAAAATTCTATCGATTTTTTTAAGAGTAATCAAAATAAAATATTCGAGTCCGGTAATCTTGCAGAAGGTCCTTGGAATGAACAATTATCAAAAAAAATAAAAACTATTTGTAATGTGAAAAATGCTATTTGCGTTAATTCAAATGGCAGCGGCTTAGTTGCCTTATTATTAATATACAAAGAGTATTATGGAAGAACCGATGTAATGATTCAATCGAACACAATGTATGGTGTAAAAACTATAACGAAAACTGCAGGATATAATCTTGTTGATTTTATTGACTGTCAGCTTAAAACATTGATGCCAAGTTTTGATGATTTAAAAAAGGCAGTAGATAATTACAAAGGAAAAGTTAAACAATTAGTTGTATTGTTAAGTGATATTGGAGGAATAATAAATCCCGATATTGAAAAAATTGCTAAATTTTGTAAGGAAAAAAATATTATTTTACTTGAAGATGCGGCTCATAGTTTTGGATCAACTTTAAATAAAAAATTTTCAGGGACATTTGGTAATGCAGGTGTTTACTCTTATTATTCAACAAAAGCAATTTTTGCTGGTGAAGGAGGTATTGTTGTAACGGATGATAATAATATTGGAAATTTAATGAAAGATTTTATTGCTTACGATCGATTTAAACAAAAAATGGAAATCGGATGTAATATACGTCTGCCAGAGATACAAGCCTTAATGATTTATTCAGTTGTTAAAGAATATAAAGAAATAATCAAAAACAAATTTAAGATAGCGGAGAAATATTCAGAAACATGTAATTCTTGTAATATAAAATATATTAGTCAAAATGAAAACTCTAACATAGGCAATTATTACAAGTTTACTATTATTTCTTCAAACAAAAATGTTTCAGATTTTCTTCCAAAAATAAAAACCACAACCTCAAAAGTTTATGATTACTCACTTGGCAACAGCAAAGAAATTCCGAATAAACATTTATGTTTACCTATATGGTTTGAACTTGAAGAAAATATCTCAGATAAAGTTATTAAAGAAATAAAAGAATCTTTGGGTGTGTAGTTCAGTGGTAGAACGCTACGTTGACATCGTAGAGGTCGCTAGTTCGATCCTAGCCATACCCACCATAAATAAAAGCTTTTACAAGTTTCTATGTTAATTTTACTATTTACAAAAAAGTTTATTGAATATATACCCTATTTGCCGGTGATTATTGCGAAGGGGCCATACCCGATCCCATTCCGAACTCGGAAGTCAAGCCCTTCAGCGCCGATGGTACTTTGTCTTAAGGCATGGAAGAGTAGGACGTTGCCGGCATAAAAATTTCAAGTTTGTTATATTATGAAAGTAGTAAGCTCATTAAAATCGCATAAAAAAAGAGATTTGAATTCGAAACTTGTTCGAAGAAGAGGGCGTATTTATATTATAAACAAAAAAAATCCTAAATATAAAGTTAGACAGAGGTAATGAAAATCATTGGATCTGTTAAAGAAGATCTTGTTAGAGAGAAAAGAATTTCTATCACGCCAGAAACAGTAAAAAAGTTTTCGGATTTAAATTTTTCTGTTCTTCTTGAAAATAAATATGGAGAACATCTAGGTATAAGTGATGAAGAGTACAAAAATAAAGGGGCAAGTTTAAATAATTCAGCAAAAGAAGTATTGGAAAAATCAGAAATAATTTTGAGAGTTAATTGTCCGTCTAATGATGAAATTAGTTTAATAAAAGATAAATCTATTTTAATTGGCCAATTTGATCTTCTTTTAAATAAAGAAACAATTAATAAATTAATTAAAAAAGAGGTTAAAATTTTCTCTCTTAACCTGCTTCCAAGAATTACAAGAGCACAATCAATGGATGTTTTGTCTTCTCAAGCAAATTTAGCTGGTTATCGAGCAGTTATTGAATCGGTCGAAGAATTTGGGAAAGCAGTTCCTATGATGATGACTGCAGCTGGAACTATTACTCCAGCCAAAGTATTGGTTATTGGTGCTGGTGTAGCTGGACTTCAAGCAATAGCAACAGCAAAAAGATTAGGTGCTATAGTATCCGCTACGGATGTTAGAACTGTTGCAAAAGAACAAGTAGAAAGTTTAGGAGGAAAATTTTTGGCAGTGGAGGGAGCTGAAAATCTAGAAACAAGTGGAGGATATGCAAAAGAAGCTGGGGAAGATTTTAAAAAAAAACAAACGGAGTTATTAAAAAATTTAGTTAAAAATAATGATATTATCATTTGTACTGCCTTAATACCTGGGAAAAAGGCACCAAGAATAATTTCGGAAGAAATGGTGAAAAGCATGAAACCGGGTTCAATTATTTATGATCTAGCAGTTAGCCAGGGAGGCAACTCGGCTTTTTCTGAAGCTGACAAAGTCAAAGTTTTAAATGGTGTAAAAGTTATGGGTGCAAAAAATATATTGAATAATTTAGCGTTATCGGCTTCTAATTTATATGCAAGGAATTTATCTAGTTTTGTAAACAACTTATACAGTAAAGAAAAAAAAGATATTTATATTAATCAAGAAGATGAAATAATTAGCAAAACTTTAATTAATAAAGAATTATAATTATGGAAATTGATCCGTTTATTTTTAGATTAAGTATTTTCGTATTGTCAATATTTGTAGGCTATTATGTTGTTTGGAGTGTTACACCTTCATTGCATACGCCTTTAATGTCCGTTACTAATGCAATCTCATCCGTAATTATTGTTGGAGCAATTGTGGCGGTGTCCGATCTATCATCAGAAGTTAGTCTTAATTTATCCAATACTCTTGGACTTATAGCAATAGCGCTTGCTGCGATAAATATATTTGGTGGTTTTTTGGTAACACAAAGAATGTTGCAAATGTATAAAAAAAGAAAAAAGGAAAAGTTAAAGTAATGACACCAAACTTAGCTGCATCATTCTATTTAATTTCAGGGGTGTTATTTATATTGGCTCTTAGAGGATTGTCATCTCCAGAAACATCAAGGCAAGGTAATGTCTTCGGTATTTTAGGAATGGTTTTGGCAATTGTTGTAACTTTTTTATTTGTTGATATTTTATCTAGTAGTTTCATTTTTACAATATGTGCTTTAGTAATTGGTGGATCTATTGGAACAATTATTGCATTAAGAATTTCAATGACAGCGATGCCACAGTTAGTTGCCGGCTTTCACAGTCTTGTCGGTTTGGCAGCAGTATTAGTAGCTTTATCAGCTTTTTATAGTCCAGAAACTTTTGAGCTAGGAACACTTAATAATATAAAAAAAATAAGTTTGATCGAAATGTCTATTGGAGCATCAATTGGAGCTATAACATTTACAGGGTCTGTAATTGCATTTTTAAAACTACAAGGATTAATGAGCGGTGCACCCATTACTTTTAAAGGTCAACATTTTATAAATTTGCTAATTGGAATTGGAATTATATCTTTGATTATTTATATTACAATTAATCAGAGCAATTATATATTTTGGTTATTAATTATTAGTTCTTTCCTAATTGGTATTTGCTTAATAATTCCAATAGGTGGAGCTGATATGCCAGTTGTAATTTCAATGCTTAATTCTTATTCTGGGTGGGCGGCGGCTGGAATTGGTTTTACTTTAGAAAATACTGCACTAATAATTACTGGCGCCCTTGTGGGATCGTCAGGTGCTATTTTGTCTTACATTATGTGCAAAGGGATGAATCGATCGTTTTTTAATGTAATTCTAGGAGGATTTGGTGAAACGTATTCAACACTACAAAAAAACAAAGATAAAAAACCTGTTAAAAGTGGCAATGCAGAGGATGCAGCATTTTTAATGAAAAATGCATCATCGGTGATAATCGTTCCAGGATATGGAATGGCAGTAGCACAAGCTCAACATGCACTAAGAGAAATGGCAGACAGTTTAAAAAAAAATGGAGTAAAGGTTTCATATGCCGTTCATCCAGTAGCAGGACGAATGCCTGGACACATGAATGTTTTATTAGCGGAAGCCAATGTTCCTTATGATGAAGTTTTTGAACAAGAAAACATAAATAGTGATTTTGCAAGTACTGACGTTGCTTTTGTAATTGGTGCGAATGATGTTACTAACCCAGTTGCTAAAACAGATCCTCAAAGTCCAATTTATGGCATGCCAATATTGGATGTTGAAAAATCAAAATCGGTTCTTTTTGTTAAAAGAAGTTTATCCCCAGGCTATGCAGGTGTAGACAACGAACTTTTTTATAGAGACAATACTTTAATGCTTTTTGCGGACGCTAAAAAAATGACAGAGGAGATAGTAAAAAATCTTAATTAATTGTATTTTATTAAATAAATGAAAACAAAAATTTTTTGCGATAGCGCAGATTTCACCACCATTAAGAAGCTTAACAACAATTCGTTAGTAAGTGGTTTCACAACAAATCCAAGTTTGATGAAATTATCAGGAGCTAAAAATTATAGACATTATTCTTTCAAATTACTTAAAGTATGTAAAAAAAAACCTATTTCACTGGAAGTTTTTGGAGATACGTCTTATCAGATGTTGAGGCAAGCCTTGATAATAAATTCTTGGGGTAAAAATGTATATGTTAAAATACCCGTGGTTAATTCAAAAGGGTTATTTTCAGGAAAAGTAATAAAGACGCTGAGTCAAAAAGGTATTAAACTTAATATAACTGCTGTTTATACTGTTAACCAGGTAAAAAAAATACTTAAAACCATAAACAAAAATTCAAAAACTATTATATCGATTTTTTCTGGTAGAATGAGTGATGTAGGAAAAGATCCTGTTCCAATTATTAAAGAAAGTGTACGCTTAACAAAAAAAATGAAAAGAGTAGAAATACTTTGGGCTAGCACTCGAGAGGCTTACAATTATTTACAGGCACAAAAATGTGGCTGTGCAATAATAACTATGCCTCCCGCTATAATTCAAAAAATATCAAAATTTGGAAAGACATATCAAGAATTAACATTAGATACGGTGAAAAAATTTTTAAAGGATAGCAGAGACTCTGATTTTAAAATATAATACTCAAATATGAAAAAAGTTGCACTTATAACTGGTATCACAGGTCAAGATGGGTCATATTTAGCCGAATTATTATTATCCAAGGGTTATGAGGTTCATGGAATTGTTAGAAGAGTGGCTTTAGAAGATGAAACACACAGACTTTGGAGAATAAGGGGAATCTTGAAAGATATTAATTTACATGCGGGTTCTCTAGAAAGTTATGCGAGTTTATTTAATATCATTTTAAAAATAAAACCGAGTGAAGTCTATCACTTGGCCGCGCAAAGTTATGTTGGCTATTCTTTTGAGGATGAATTTTCAACTCTTAACATTAACATTAATGGCACTCACTACTTACTTTCCGCTGTAAAAGAGTTTGCAGCTAGTAAAGTAAAATTTTATTTTGCGGGTTCTTCGGAAATGTTTGGAAAAGTAAAAACAATTCCTCAAAACGAAAATACAATTTTTAATCCAAGATCTTCTTACGGTATATCGAAAGTGACAGGTTATTATTTAGTAAAAAATTATAGAGAAGCTTATAAACTCCATGCATCAAATGGAATATTGTTTAATCATGAATCACCAAGAAGAGGATTTGAATTTGTAACTAGAAAAATATCATACACAGCCGCTAAAATAAAAAAAGGTTCGAAGGAAAAATTGAAATTAGGAAATATTAATGCGAAGAGAGACTGGGGGCATGCCAAAGATTATGTAGAAGCTATGTGGTTAATGCTACAAAAAGATAACCCAGAGGACTATGTAATAGGAACAGGAAAAGAGCATTCAGTTGAGGATTTTGCAAAAAAAGCATTTGCTCATGTTGGCTTGAATTATAAAGATCATATAGTGATAGATAAAAATTTAATAAGACCGGCTGAAGTTGATACTCTCTTAGCTGATTACACTAAAGCAAAAAAAAATTTAAACTGGAAACCAAAAATATCATTCAATGATCTGGTGATAACTATGGTCGAGAGTGATTTGGAAAATATTTCTAAAAAATAGCTATTCATTTTTACTTATGTACGTCCGAATTTTTTTAAAGACACTTTTTTTTAAATAATAAAGAATGTTAATTTTGAGATGTAAGATATAATAATTTTACATTATCATCTTTAATTACATTAGGATGCCATTCCATATTTAATTTATTATCAAAAAAGTTATTTAACAATTCTGGTTTATAAGTTGTTTTTGAATCATAACCACTATAAGAAATTAGAGATACTTGATTTATCTTATTTTTTTTTAAATATTTAACGTAATTTTCAACAACATTTTCTGGCATTTCAACAAAAGACGCTGCGTTATGAAAATGATCTATCTCAACTTTAATTTTTTCAATTTCCCATGGAGGAATACAAATTATCTCTAATTTTTCATTGTTTTCAAAACTTAATTCCTTAGACTTTCTTGTAGACAAATAATCTTTGATATTTTCTTTATAAAAATATCTTAAATATTCAGTTCCGACATAGATGTTAGGAACTACATCAAGATAAATTACTTTTTTAATATTTTTAAAATTTGTTAACAGAAAATGTATATTAGAACCAAAACCTCCACCAATTTCAAAATAAGTTTTTATTTTAGTAAAATCAAATCTTTTGCTAAGTATATCAACTCTATCTGCCATACTTATATAATGGGTGGAATATTCATGATTATTTTTTGAAAACTTCTGAATACATCCAAATTCAGTGGTATTTTCAAATTTATATTTATTTAACAAACTATTCACTCTTCCATCGTTGTTATAGACTATAGAAAGATTTTTAAGATAGTTATTAATATGAGTTGATGTTACTTTTAATTGACTCTCGTAAATTTTTTTTATTATTGGCAAACTGTAAAATGAAGAAATTATCCTTCCTTTTAAATTGTATTCATTTCTAATATCGTAAATTAAATTATCACAAAAACTTGTACCCACTCCAGAATGTAAGTTTCGAAAATTGTTCAAATTCTTTTTTTTTAATTCATAAATTGTTTTTCTATTTTTATAATTCCAATATGGCCCACTAGAATATAATAATGTATTGCTCTTCTTTTCATCTTTGATAAGTATATCTAACAAAATATTATTCATGATAAAATAAGTAAGGAGCGTTCTGTTGTCCGGAGCCCCGGACCTTGCTTTTTCTAACTTGATAAATTAAATATTAATCCAACAAGTCCTAAGCCAAATACTCCAAAAAATATTGCAGCCAAGGTAATTGTTAATACCAATTTATCTTGTGCTGTCATTTTGTGTTCATCGCTCATAATTCAGGGTGTCTGTTATCTATTAACTAGGACCTTATGATAGAATTATAGCTACTGTCAATAACATGAGAGTTAAAGACCAGGAAGAAAAAAATAAAATTTTTAGCATATATTAATGTTTGTTTATTAAGTTATTTTTTTCATAATCTAACCACATAGGAGTATTGCTTAACGCATAAAATCCAAAAAAAGTATTATATGTATTCATGCCACGCTACCTAAATTCCAATTTTGTTCAAAGTGTGTTTATCGAATTTGAAAGGAAAAACTTTTTGTCGCACGATCTGAAGGGGCGTTCTGTTGCCCGGTGCCCCAGACCTAGCTTATTTCCCTTTTTTAGAAATCTGAATTAAACCTATACCAACAAACCATGCAACTGGAAACAGCCACCATATCGAGTCCATAAATTTTGGTGCCAACATGTATCCTACCAATGCAATACCTGCGATAGTTAAAGTCAGAGTAACTTGTCCTTTATATAAAAGCATAATCTCCTTTTTTTTTTAAGGGGCGTTCTGTTGCCCGGTGCCCCAAGCCGCGCTTTCTTAATAAAAATTAAGCAGCGAGAGCAAATTTATCATTTGCAATTATAATTTAGCCCGATAACGCCGGAACAATCTCGAACGAAAGAATAGCTTTTAGACACTCGTCGATTCTAATTCACCCCCATAAGTTGTAAATGGTGGAGGTGGTGGGTACTGCCCCCACGTCCGCAATGTTTATTACGAAATTCGTTTATCGTCGTAGTTGGAAATCCAACACTAATAATATAAAACTTTATTTTAAAGATTCAATTTTTTTATAAAAAATGGCGCTTTCAGAGCAACAAAAACAAGAAATATTAGAACAGCAAACTCAAAAAAATACAACAAAAAGAGTTATATCTCCCAAATTGGAAGAAATTCTTTACGAAGCTGTTCCCGTGCTAGACCATGGATTTGTAAGAGTAGTTGATTATATGGGTGATGATAGTTCAATTGTACAAGCGGCCAGAGTTTCGTACGGCAAGGGCACTAAAAAAGTATCAACGGACAGTGGTTTAATCAAATATTTAATGAGACATCGACATAGCACCCCCTTTGAAATGTGTGAAATAAAATATCATGTAAAATTACCAATCTTTGTTGCGAGACAATGGATTAGACATAGAACCGCGAATGTTAATGAATATTCTGCAAGATATTCGATTTTGGATAAAGAGTTTTATTTACCATCAAAAGGAAATCTTGCAGCACAATCTACAAGCAATAGACAAGGAAGAGGAAAATTAATTAATGGGCAACAAGCTGATAATATTTTAAATATTTTAAAAAAAGATGCTGAACAAACTTACGCAAACTATGAATTAATGTTGAACGAAAAGTATGATGGAAGCACGATAAATGAAAACAACAAAGGTTTAGCGAGAGAATTAGCTAGAATGAATTTAACTCTAAACACTTATACTCAATGGTATTGGAAAACAGACTTGTTAAATTTATTAAATTTTTTATCGTTGAGGACGGATAGTCACGCACAATATGAAATAAGAGCTTATGCTGATGTGATGATTAATTCTTTAAAAAAATGGGTTCCAATTACATTTGAAGCATTCGAGGATTATAGGGTGGGAGGCATGGAATTGTCAGCAAAAAGTAAATCAGTAATTCAAAAAATGATTAAGGGTCAGAAGTGTGATTTTGAATCTTCAAAACTTTCCAAAAGAGAATGGAACGAGTTGATGGAATCTTTAGGTTTTACAGAAAGAACCCTTTAATTTTATTTTAGGTTTTTAACAGCTCTTTTTCTTAAGATTGAACTACTTATATTTTTTGTTCTTTTAAAAGTTTTTAAATATTTCTTTTCTATTAAACTACGATTATCTGATCCATGAATTAATAAATCGAACCTATTTTTTTTAAGGAAATCATTGGTAATAATAAACTTTGATTTAATAATTCCAGAAACGTATTTTATTGAAGAAATAATTTCTTTTCTATTTGAATAATTTAATTCAGGAAATATTTTTTTTTTATTCTTGATTTCTTTATCAGAGGTTAGAGCTACGAAAATCTTTCCGTATTTTCTTGCTTTCTTAATTAATCTAATATGACCGTGATGAATTAAAGTACAAGACATATCTACTAAAACTCTATTAATTTTTTTATTTTTTTTTTTCATATTTTTTTATATGGATTTTTTCTAATATTTTTCCGGTAGCCAATTTTGCTAAATGAGCTTCACCTAAATGAGAAATAACACTACCACTTAAATTTATTCTAGGTTTATAAAAAATTACTCTTCTATCTTTTGATACTAATTTGCAATCCACATAAGTACATATTAGAGGTTGATTTTTAATACTATATATTAATTTATCTTCAAAACGTTTTAGAAATCTTTTTTTATTAACCACAACTGAATATCTAAAATTTTCATGTTTATCTAATACTTTTTCAAGGGATTGGATCGAGTGATAGGGACCGGTCATTTTTTTTTCAATATGTGAATTTATGTCAAAGTTAAAGGAATTAACGGCATTTTGTGGATTAGCATTATAAGAAATGAAGCATCCTCCTGTTAGACCAAAAAGACCTTTGCATGAACTATAAGAAATAACATCACCTAGTTCATGGAAAGATTCCAATCCAAATGATGCTGTTGCATCAAGAGCTAATTTTGCTTTAATTTTTTTTGAAAATTTTTTCAGGTCAGTAATAGGTATTTTTAAACCATAACTAGTTTCAGTGGGGCAAGCCCATACCCAATCGTATTTTGCAGAAAAATCTTCTATTTCCCTCCAGTTTACCTTTGAAATTTTAGTTATTTTTCCAAAATTTTTTTTTGCTTTTATACATAAATTAAAAAGCCTATCAGAGTAATAACCCGTTGAAACTATTAAGACTTTTCCATGCAAAAAATTAAGAGACACCACTTCTAAGGCGAAACTTCCAGATCCTTGCATACGAACTATTTTTTTATGTCCACTAATATTTTTTAATTGTTTAAGAACTTTTTCTTCTACTTTTAAATATTGAGGATCATTTCTGCCAAAACAAGGAGCTAATCCCAATATGTTTTCGGTAACTAAACTTGCCGGACCTACTGTAAATAGAAATTTAGAATTGTTTCTTTTTTTTACAAAATCTTCTAATTTGTTATCTTTCACATTTATTATTAGGTTTGTTTCATTAAAGAAGTTTCATCTGAGTCAGCGCCATATTTCCACTTAAATTTTTCAGGATCGCTTTTTTTCAATAAAAGATTTGCTTTAATATTTGTATCATACACAAATTTTTCAAACTCTTTCGGCCCCGTAAAACCGTCAACTTTAACCAACGATGTTCTAAGACTGTTAAAAGACTCTCTTCCTTCCCACCAAAGATTTTCTTTATAAGCTTGGCGATAAATTGGAGTGCCTGGCAAAGGAGCAAGAATAGAAAAAGAAAAACTATCAGCTCCACAGTTAAGTGCAAAATCTATTGTTTTTTGCATTTCCTCATAAGTTTCTCCTGGAAAACCTAAAATCCAAAAAGTATGAACTAATAATCCAGCTTTTTTAGCATTTTCAATTGCGGGAATTATAGTTTCTAAAGGTAACCTTTTATTAATTATTTTATCCAGGACTCTTTGCACTCCACTTTCACAGGCGAGTGTAATTTGATAACAACCAGAGTCCGCCATAGCTTTATACATATTTAATTGATCTCTAAGATGATAGTTAACTTTGGTTCCATTTGGTGTACACCATGGCAAACCAACTTTTTCTAATCCTTTACATAATGCAAAAAGATTTTTTTTATTAACAGTTATGGTGTCATCATTAAATTGTATTTCTCCTATTTTAAAATCTTTCACATCATTTGTTATTTCATCCATAATGTGATTAGTGGATCTCCAACGAGTTAACTGTCCATAAACTTCAGGTGTAGTACAAAAAGTACATTTTTCGGGACATCCTCTTGAACACATCACAGAAAGAACTCTTTTTGATCTTGGTTTTGAAGAATGAAAATGGCCAATTTTAAAATAAGCTTCCATATCTACAAGATGTCTAGCTGGACGCGGTAATAGATCTAAGTCTTGAAGAACTTCAGGAGGATTTATTGAATATTTTTTTTTCCCTATTTTTTTAATTAAACCCGGAATTTTTGAAATATCGATATTATCAGCTATTCCGTCTACGAATTTAAGGAATGGATATTCAGCTTCACCAGTCATTGCATAATCAAAATTTTCATCTTCATAATGAGTTATGTAATCAGGTAAATTTGAATTTTTATCTCTCAAAGCGTATTTATAATCTACTACTGAATTTGAAATACAGTTACCACCAACGATTACAATTATCTTTTTGTTTACTTTTTTTGCTATTCTCGCCACGTCTTTAGCCGAGTCTATAAGACTAGAATACAAAACTGATATAGCAACTATGTCAGGAGAAAAATCTAATATGGAATTAGCAATATAGTCATCCGCTTGTCCTTTTAAATATCTTTTGTTTACAGGATCAATTAATTTGTGAATATCCCATCCTTCCAAAGCATAGTCGTGAATTTTTACAACATGGCCGTTTTTAATAAGCAGAGGAGCAAAAAGCAAAAGACCCAAAGGCGGTTCAATTCTGTTCAACTCACCTTCATTAACCAATAGATTTGGTGCAACTAATAATACACGAGCTTTTTTTTTCATAAATTTAATTTTTTTACAGTTTAAACTTTTTTTTAATAATTCCAAACAAAATTCTATCCACTCTTTTTGATTTTGAAATTTTATAGTAATTATGAAGTTTTCCTTCTCTTTTAAAACCGTTTTTCATTAAAATTTTCTCGCTTCCTTTGTTATTTCCATATATACCGACATTAACTTTTTCCATTGATAAGTTATTAAATGCTATTTTTAAGGCAAGTGTTATTAATTTAGTTCCTATTCCTTTATTCCAATATTCTTTTTCTCCGATCATATAGGTAAATTCACAGGTCTTATGAAAATTATTTATTTTTGATATTTCTATAATCCCAATTGGTTTTTTTTCGTAAATAATTTTATAAAGTATGCAAGATTTTTCTTTTAATTTTTTTTTCAAAAATTCTCTTTGAGTGGATTTAGAATGTTTTTTTAATCTATTATCGGAGTATTTAGTTACTTCTTTATCATTTAACCATCTAATCCAATCTTGGCTAATAATACATTTTTTGATTATTTTTAATTTTAATTCCATACAAGTTAAAATAATTCATTAATTTTTTTTGCTATTTCTACAAAAATTTTTGTGATTTTGTGATTTGAATTAGCTTCAACAAGAGGCTTTCCAGTATCTGCGGCAATTCTTAAATCTATATTTAATGGTATTTGTCCAAGAAATTTTTTTTTAAAATTATTAGCAACTTTCTCTACACCATCTTTTCCAAAAATATTGTATTTTTTTCCTTCGTCAGTTTCAAAAAAACTCATATTATCTACGAGTCCAAGTATTGGAACTTTTAACTTATCAAACATTTTAATTCCTCTTTTCACATCTAACAACGCTATGTCCTGAGGTGTTGAAACAATTATTACACCATCAACTTTAATTTCTTGAGCGAAAGTTAATTGTGTATCTCCTGTTCCAGGTGGCATATCTATAATAATAAAATCTAAATTTTTCCATAACACTTTTTGTGTAAAAGTTTTAATTGCACTTGTTACCATTGGTCCTCTCCAGATCATCGGAGTTTCTTCGTCTACTAAAAAACCTATAGACATACACTGGATTCCATACTGCTCAATAGGAATCATATACTTTCCATCTTCACTTTTTGGTTTTTCTTTTATGGACATCATTTTTGGTAGCGAAGGTCCATATATATCTGCATCAAGAATTCCTACTTTGTAGTTTAGAGATTTTAAGGCTAAAGCAAAATTCATGGCAAAAGTAGATTTGCCAACCCCTCCTTTAGCGCTAGATATAGCTATGGTAAATTTTGTCCCTTTTATGGGATTTTTTGTGAAGTTTTTTGGAGTTGTATTTCCTTTAAAAGTATTGCTTAAACCTACTGTCTTTTCGTTCATGTTAGGTATCTTAACTTGTTTTTGCAAATAAAGTCACTATATAGAGTGTCATGGCAAGTGGTAATGATTTTAAAGGTGAGAGTCCATGGGGAGCTCCTCCAAGAGGCGGAAATGGTTCCGGTCGTGGCGGGAAGAAACCTCCAAACATAGACGAAGTTGTAGAAAAAATCCAAAAATTAATTAATAAACTAATTCCAGGGGGAAAATCTGGTGGTAGCAAGCCGATTATTTTTGGACTTATTTTATTGATTGTTGTTTGGGCTTTTAGTGGATTATACAGAGTATTGCCTGATGAACAGGGAGTTGTTTTAAGATTTGGAAAATTTGTATCAACAACTCAACCGGGTTTGAATTATCATATTCCTTATCCAGTAGAAACCGTTCTTACTCCAAAAGTTACAAAAGTGAATAGGATTGATATAGGATTTAGATCTGCAAGCGATTCAGGAAGAACTTCAGGAATTGGTGATGTTGCAGAAGAAAGCTTAATGCTAACGGGCGATGAAAATATTGTAAACATCGACTTTTCAGTTTTTTGGGTAATAAAAGATGCTGGAAAATTTTTATTTAAAATACAAAGTCCTGTTGAAACGGTAAAAGCTGCTGCTGAAACAGCTATGAGAGAAGTAATAGCAAAAAGTAAACTTCAACCAATATTAACCGAAGGTAGATCTAAAATTGAAATAGAAGTACAAGAAATTATCCAAAGTCTTTTAGATGAATATGAGTCTGGAATACAGATTACACAAGTACAAACTCAAAAAGCTGATCCGCCTGATGAAGTAATCGATGCTTTTAGAGATGTTCAAGCTGCTAGAGCCGACATGGAACGTTCAAAGAATGAAGCCGAAGCTTATGCTAACGATGTTATACCGAGAGCACGAGGGGATGCAGCAAAAATTTTACAGGAAGCTGAAGCATATAAAAAACAAGTAGTTGCCGCAGCAGAAGGTGAAGCAAGTAGATTTGTAGCTATATATAATGAGTATGCAAAAGCCAAACGGGTAACCCAAGAGAGAATGTATCTTGAAACAATGGAAAAAGTCTTAGCAGATATAGATAAAGTGATTATAGACAGGAAAGCTGGAGGAGTAGTTCCTTATTTGCCTTTACCAGAACTATCCAAGAAAAAGAAATCGGACACAGAATGAAAATAAATAAATTTTTACTTCCCGTTTTAGTTGTTGTTGGATTTACGATTTATTTATCACTTTTTACAGTGAAAGAAATTAATCAAGCCATAGTATTGCAATTTGGTGATCCAAAAAGAGTACTTGATGAACCGGGACTTAAATATAAAATTCCTTTTATTCAGAATGTTATATTTATAGACCGAAGAATATTAAGTTTAGATCCTGCGCCAGAAGAAGTTATTGCATCCGATCAAAAAAGATTAATTGTTGATGCTTACGCTAGATTCAAAATTGTAGATCCATTGAAATTTTACATTTCGGTAGGAGATGAGAGAGTGGCGAGATCAAGATTAGCTACTATTATTAATTCAAGATTAAGAGGTGTTTTAGGTAGACAAAGTCTAGCAACATTATTGTCCGAAGATAGAACGAAACAAATGGCAATGATTCAAGATGGCGTAAATACTGAAGCTGAAAAATTTGGTATAGAAATTATTGACGTTAGAATTAAAAGAGCCGATCTTCCGCAAGCAAATAGTGAAGCCATATACAAAAGAATGCAAACCGAAAGAGAAAGAGAAGCAAAAGAATTTAGAGCGAAGGGAGCCGAGATGGCGGTTACTATTACCTCAACGGCAGATAAGGAAGTTACAGTACTTTTAGCAAATGCTAAGAAACAATCTGAGATTATGAAAGGTGAAGGTGACGGTCAGAGAAATAAAATATTTGCCCAAGCATTTGGTAAGGATCCAGAATTTTTTGCTTTCTATAGAGCAATGCAAGCTTATGAAAAAGCTTTGATTGGAGGAGATACTTCCTTAATTCTATCTCCTGATAGTGATTTCTTTAAATTTTTTGGCGATACAGGACTAATTCAAAAACAATAAATAATTCAATGAAAGAGCTCATCATTGCGATAGGTCTTTTACTATTTATCGAGGGTATGTTGTATGCCTTATTTCCATCAAAAATGAAAAATATGTTGAAAATTATTGAAAAATTTCCAGTTAACCAACTAAGAATAAGTGGATTGTTATTTGCTTTAATTGGTTTTGTGATTGTTTGGTATTTTAAGGGGTAAGGTTAATGAACGTTTATAAAAGAATAGTAAATTTCAGTTTAATTTTCATTTTATTAAGTTTTCCGACGTCATTTGTACATAGTAAAACTGTACCAAGTTCTTTTGCTGATCTTGCAGAAAAACTTATGCCTTCAGTCGTCAATATAGCAAGCACACAAACGATTAAAACAACATCCAATCCATTTAAAAATTTTCAATTTCCTCCAGGCTCCCCGTTTGAGGATATGTTTAAAGAATTTAATCGACCAACAGAAAGAAAAGCCACAGCCTTAGGATCTGGTTTTATAATTGATAAAAAAGGGATAGTTGTTACAAACAGTCATGTTATCCAAGGAGCAGAAGATATCATAGTTAGCGTCAATGGTTCCACAGAATATAAAGCCAAGGTGATAGGCACAGACCCTTATATGGACTTAGCGGTTTTACAAATAGAATCAGATGAAAAATTTGAAACTGTCGGTTTTGGGGATTCCGACAAGGCTCGTGTGGGAGATTGGGTAATAGCAATTGGTAATCCTTATGGTTTTGGTGGAACAGTTACTTCTGGAATAATTTCATCAAGAAATAGAGACATTGGTTTAACTAGATACGATGATTTTATTCAAACAGACGCATCTATTAATGTAGGAAATTCTGGTGGACCCCTTTTTAATCTAGATGGAGAAGTTATAGGAATTAATACAGCTATTATTGCTCCCGGACAATCTGGTTCAATCGGAATAGGTTTTGCAATACCTTCAAATCCGGCTTCTAATGTAATTAATCAACTTATAAAATTTGGAGAAACAAAAAGGGGTTGGTTGGGAGTAAGAATTCAAGAAGTTACAAAAGAAATTGCTGAGGTGGAAAAATTAGAAAAACCCAAAGGAGCTTTAGTTGCAAGCATTGCAGAAAATAGTCCAGCTGACAAAGCGGGAATAAAAGCCGGGGATATTATTTTAGAATTTGATGGAAAAGAAGTTGACACTATGCGTAGACTTCCAAAATTAGTAGCCCAAACTAAAGTGGGAAAAAAAGTTATACTTAAAATTTGGAGAAATCAAAAATTAATTTCTAAAAAAGTATTATTGGGAAGATTAGAATCTTCTAAGGAATTTAAGGCAGAAACAAAAGCCGAGCCAGATACAAGCAAATATGTTAAAATAGAAAGTTTGAAAATTTCTATAAGAAATTTAAACAAAGATGATATTGTTGAACGTAAATTGCCAAAAAATACAACTGGAGTTGTGATCACAGAAATATCTGCAGAGAGCCCTTTAAAATTTGTGTCTGTCAATGATGTTATTG
>CACLKP010000005.1 GCA_902607585.1 uncultured Pelagibacteraceae bacterium | reverse complement strand
AATGTTTTGAAAAAAAACTTTTTGGTGAAAAATTAAAAAAAGAGAAAATAACTCCTTTGTGTGTAGATATTGAGCTTGCTGCAATTTGTGATTTAGCTTGTCCATTCTGCTATAGACAATATGTTGCAACGCCTGACAAAATTATGGATAAAAAATTAGCATTTAAATTAATTGATCAAGCTAGCGAAATGAATGTACCTTCCATGAAATTTAATTGGAGAGGAGAACCATTATTAAACCCCGAATTGCCCGAAATCATATCATATGCAAAATCAAGAGGAATATTAGAAACAATTATTAATACAAATGTAACACAATTAGATACAAAACTTTCCAAAAAGATAATTTCATCTGGACTTGATCTAATGATTATTTCATTTGATGGGGGGTCAAAAAAAAATTATGAAAAAATGAGACCGGGAAGATTTAAAAAAAATAACTTTGAATCAGTAATAAAAAATATAAGCAACTTTAGCAAAATTAAAAAAGAAATGGGTTCTGTTTTTCCACGAACTAAAATACAAATGGTTTTAACACAAGAAACTAGAAAAGAAAAAGATGAATTTTTTAATCTATTTAAGAACATAGTCGATGATGTTTCTGTAAAACAATATTCTGAGAGAGGAGGTAGACTTAAAGATATAGATGATAATATTAAAGGAAAAATTAAGAGCAAGGTAAATAACTATAACGAAAATGCTGATGTTATGGTTGATATAGATAATACAGTTTTTGTTTCTGAAGGGCGTTTACCATGCGAACAACCATTTCAAAGAATATTAATAACTTACGATGGAAGAGTCAGTATGTGTTGTTATGATTGGGGTTCAAATCATATAGTAGGTTATGCTGATGATCTTGCGCTAAAAATTGGTGATAAGGATTTTAAATCTGTTTTAAAAGACTCTGTGAGAAAAAAGAAAGGTTTTGAAATGATGAATTTAAAATTACCTAAAAAATTAAATCAGCCGAAGCAAATTACAAAAAAACTTAATGAAATTTGGTATGGAGAAGATATAAATAAAGTTAGGGAACTTCACGTAAGTGATAATTTAGAAAAAGTTGCTATATGTACAGGTTGTAAATTTAAAGACACCTATAAATGGAAAACGATCAGTTAGCAAATCAAAATAAAATAGAAATAATCGCTGAGATTGCTAATGCACACCAAGGTGATCCAGGTATGGCTTATAGCTTGGGTGTTGAGGGTATTAATTCAGGGGCGGATGCTATCAAATATCAAATTTATTTTGCCGAAGAATTATTATCTTCAAATCATAAACGATACAATCATTTTAAAAAACAATCTTTTACTCCGGAAACCTGGTTTAAAATAATTCCAAAATTAAAAAATAAAAAGGTTAAAATATATTGTGATGTTTTTGGAGAAAAAGCTTTAAAGTTAGCAAAAGATTTAGATGTTGATGGTTTTAAATTACATTCATCAGACCTAAATAATATTTTTCTTCTCAATAATTTAACAAAAACTAAAAAAAAGATATTTTTGTCGACTGGGGGAAGCACAATAAACGAAATAGGTTATGCGATTAATATATTTAAGAAAAATAATAAAATACCTATTTTGCTTCACGGATTTCAAAGTTTTCCAACAAAAGTGGAAGACTGCGAATTATTAAGAATTGGTTTATTTAAAGAAATATTCAAAGGTTGCTGTGAATTCGGTTATCAAGATCATATTTCAGGTGATGACCCTTTGAATTTTATTGTACCCCAAATAGCAATAGATTTGGGAGCTCGATACATTGAAAAACATATAACTTTTAATAGATCAAAAAAAGGAGTCGATTATTATTCATCCCTGGAGCCGCAAGAATTTAGACAATTTGTAAAATTAATTAGATATCGAAATTCTAAGTTTAATAAACAAAAACTACAAAAATATAGATCGCAAATTAAAATTGCTAAAGGAAAAAAATCATTTGAAATTAATAAAGCTGAAAATAACTACAGAAACAACATGAAGAAAATATGGTTTTCTAAAAATTTGATTAAAAAAAACTCTATAATAAAAAAAAGTGATTTAATTATGAAAAGGCCCTCAACAAGTGATATTCATCCAGTTTTTGCGGAAGATTTGATAGGTAAAAAAGTTCTAAGAAATATATCTATCGAGAGTCCTATTAAAAAATCAGATCTGAAAAATTATGTGACTGCAATTATTGTTGCAAGAACCGATTCGAAAAGATTACCAAAAAAAGCTCTAAAAAAAATTTGTGGCCTTTATACTATCGAGCATCTAATCAACAGAGTAAAAAAAGCAAAGAAAGTAAACGAAATTATTTTATGTACCACAAAACTTAAACAGGATAAAATTTTTAGAAAAATAGCAAAAAAGTGGGAAATAAATTTTTTTGCTGGTGAGAATAAAAATGTATTGAATAGGATGCTTGGAGCCATATCAGGTAAAAAAACTAATGTGGTAATAAGAATAACCGGAGATGATATTTTGATTGATCCATATTTTTTAGACAAAACTATAGATTTGCACTTAAACAAAAATTTAAATTATAGTGAAAATAGATTATTACCTAGAGGTACTGAAGTTGAGGTATTTGATGCGAGTTTATTGAAAAAGATACAATATTTGGCAGAAGATACATCGGGATCTGAATACCTCACTTTTTATATTAATAGATACAAGGATCAATTTAACACTCAATCATTACCAGTTATAAATAAATTTAATAAAAAAATACGGCTTACAATAGATACTTTGCAAGATTTTAATATTGTTCGGAAATTTTTGATTTCAATGCAAAAAAAAAGAAAACTTATAAATTATAACATGAGTGATATTATGAACTTTTATTCAAAAAATAAAAAAATTTTTGATAAAAGGAAAGTTTACATTAAGGAAGTTAAAAAAATTAATACAAATTTTTTATGGAGAAGAATTTTAAATCAAAAGATTTGATTTTGTTTATTCCAGCGAGATCAGGTTCAACAAGAATAAAAAATAAAAATCTACAGAAGATTGGAAAAAGATCACTAATTCAAAATAAAATAAAAGTTTGTTTAGAAACGAACTTAGGACCAGTTATAGTTTCCACAAACTCAAAAAAAATAGCTAAAGTGGCCAAACGGTCTGGTGCTATAATTCCATATTTAAGACCAAAAATAATATCAAATTCTAATTCACCAATGATTTCTGCAGTCATTCATTTAATAAAATTTTATTCAAAAAAAAAAATCAAACTTCCAAAATATATAGGTGTATTTCCCTCAACAAATCCATTTGTAAAAAAAAAATCTATAATAAATTCATTTAATAGAATTAAAAAAAATGATCAGTTTAATTCAATAGTCACGATCCATAAATCCAATGATGACCCTTTTATGCTAATTGCTAAAAATAAAAAAAGGATTTTGTTCAATATTTTTAATTATAAAAATTTAAATTATTCAAAATTTGAAAGATCTCAAGACAGACCAACTTTTTTTAAAATGTCATCAAGCATACAAATAACAAAGACAAAGTATTTTTATAAATTTTTTAATAAAGATTTAACCAAACTGAGAGAAGCAGCTTTTGATATTAAGTCCTGTATTAGCTATGAAATATCAAAAAAAGAAGCATATGATATCAATACTCCTTTCGATTTATTTCTACTAAAATATTTAAAATCTAGAAAAAAAATTACCGAAATGGCATTAAATAGATAGATGCAAAGATTATATTGACTTTTAAGTTTTTTAGAATTACACCCTCCAAATGAAAAATATTATAGTCACAGGTGGCTCAGGGTTTATTGGTAGCCACATTGTAGAAAAATTCATTCAAAACAAACATAATCTTACAGTAATAGATCTTTGGGAATCTGAAGAGATAAAAAATTTAAAAAAAAAATATAATAATATTAATTTTTTTAGTTTAAATATTCATGACTATGAAAAATTAGAAACTTTAATAAAAAAAAATAATTATTTAATACATTTAGCTGCAATACTTGGCACCTCAGAAACAATTACAACATACGATATTGAAGATGTAGTTAAAACTAATATTTTAGGAACTACAAAAATTCTTAAACTTACAAAAAAATATAATTATAAAAAAGTAATAATTCCGACTACCCCAGATGTGACATGGTTGAATCCTTATAAAATTACTAAACAAGCTGTAGAAAGAATCGCTCAACTTTTTAACAAGGAATATAAGCTGAATGTTTCTTGTATAAAATTAGGTAATATATATGGCCCGGGGGAGAGATGGTTACAAGCAGATTTTAATGCTCCATTCAACTATCAAAAAATAATACCCTCTTTCATAATGGATACGTTAGTAAAAAAAGAAATTACGATATATGGAGATGGTAAACAAAAATCTGAGTATATTTATGTTGATGATGTAGCTGAAACTTTTTTAAGAATGGTAGAAAAAGAAGTAGATACTGGAATAGAAGTTATTCATGTTGGTAGAGGTAAAAATTATTCTGTTTTAGATATTGTGAATGCATTGGAAGAAGCTTGGGGTAAAAAAATGAATAAAAAATTTGTAAAAATGAGACCCGGCGAACATAAAATAGAGATTAAATTGGATCCACGACCATTAAAAAAATTTCTCAATTATGAGTTAAAATGGGACTTAGTTTCAGGACTTAAAAAAACAATACCTTATTACCTAGATCAATTTAACAAAACCAAATAAATAATAAATAATTTTACTTTACAGTAAAACAATTTCTAGATATTCTCCGTTCAATTATTGAACATATATAGAAATCAATGAATCCAAAAGTAACAGTATATATAACAAACTATAATTATGGAAAATTCATATCTAAAGCTATAGATAGCGTTGTAAAACAAACTTTTAAACAGATTGAGATTCTAATTATCGATGATGGCTCAACAGATTCATCAAAAAAAATTATAAACAAATATACAAGAAAATATCCTTTTATAAGTTCTCTGTTTAACAAAAACCAAGGACTAATTAAAAACTGTAATATTGCCCTAAGAGCTGCAAAAGGTGAGTACATCTTAAGATTAGATGCTGATGATTGGTTAGATAAAAATGCAATTGAAATAATGGTTAATAAATTAGATAAAAATAGAGACAGAGAACTAATTTTTCCAGATTATTACGAAGTAGATGGTAATGGGAACATTTTATATACCATAAGAAGATATGATTTTGAAAATGTAAAATTATATGATGCGCCGGCCCACGGCGCTTGCACCCTTTTCAGAACCAAAACACTAATTTTAAATGGTGGGTATGATGAAAATTTCACATGTCAAGACGGCGTTGATATATGGTTGCGTTTTTATAAAAAATTTAAAATTATGAATATTAATATACCTTTATTTTATTATAGACGGCATGGTTCAAATTTAACAGAAAACAAGAAAAAAATACTTGAAAATAAAAACAAGATTTTTTTTAAAAATAACTATAATTCTAAAAAAAAAATTATAGCTTTTCTTCCGGTTAGAGGAGAAAAATATGAAAAGTTTACGCAAATATTTGCTAAACTAGGGAAAAAAAATTTAATAGATTGGACAATTGAAAATTTATTAGCAGTTAAAAATATTGACTACGTTGTCGTATCTAGTCCAGATACAAAAGTATTAGATTATATAAAAAATAAGAAAAATAAAAAATTACTTGCAATTAAAAGAAATCCTATTTTATCAACACAAGGTGTTTTAGTAGATGATTCTGTAAAAGATGCAGTTAAAAAACTAAGAAATAAACTTAAGTTTGAAACCGAATATATAGTTTTGTCAAAATTTCTCTGCCCATTTAGAAATTATAAACATATTGAAAACGCAATAAATAGTATCCAAATATTTAATTTGGACATCGTTTATGGTGTTTCTACTAGAAATTCATTATTTTTTAAACACAATGGCAAATCATTAAAACCATTACGAAATTACGATAAAACACAAATAATAACAAAAAGTAAAAAAATTCAGATGAAAATAGAAAGTGATGAAATTTTTATAGAAACTGGAGATTTTACCGTTAACAAGTTGAGCTATTTTTATGAAAATTCAAAAAAAAATATACGAATTGGTCATGAAATGCTAAACAATTTATCAAGCTTTAAAATTAATAATAAATTTGATTTTGAGATAGCAAAACAAATTGCCAATAATTATAAAAAATTTAATACACTTTAATAAATAATTAACAATGTATATTATTTCAGAAATATTTCCTCAGCATTCTGGAGATCTTCATAAAGCGAAAAGAATGATTAATTATTCTTTTCTAGCAGGGGCTTCTGCAGTGAAATTTCAACTTTTACAAAATAATATGTTTAGTAAAGATGGTTTTGATCGATCGTATGGAGAACTAACCTTTTCTCAACTTAAAGATCTAGTTAATTATAGCAATGACATCGGCATAACTCCTTTTGCCACGGCTTTTACCGAGGAAACTTTAGATTGGTGTGTAAAACTTAATCTTAAATACTTAAAAATTCCCGCAAGGATGCACACAGAGAATCCTAAGCTTGTTAGTTCAATTCTTAAACTTAATATACCAACATTTATTTCCATTAGACCTTCTGAGATTGATAAAGTTAATATAGAAAAAAAAAATGATAGAATATTTTTAAGTTGCATTTCAAATTATCCAACACTTTTATCTGATGTTGTTATACCTAATTTTGAAAAATCAATTTTTGACGGTGTTTCAGATCACAGTTTAGGAATTTCGGTTGCTATAAAATCCTGCTCACTTGGAGGTAAATATTTAGAGAAACATTTTACAATTAATAAGAATTTGCAAAAAGAAACCGAAAAAGGACATCTAGGAAGTATGGATTATAATGATTTAGTTTTATTAAAAAAATTAACAGATGAGATAAATCAAATTGGAAACAAACCAAAAAAGATTAAATAACAAAAATGTTTTTAGTAAATTTGCGTAGAATACGATTTATTTTTAAAAAGCCCCTACATAATAATATTTTGTTATATGACGGAATATCAAAAAGTAAAATGGATTCAATATCCAAAAAATATGCAGTGTTTTATAATAGGTATGAAGAAATTAATTTGTATGTTTTATTTTATACAATTTTTACCAATGGTTTAAAAAATATAAAAAAAAACTATAAAGTTAATTTCTTTAAATTTATATCTCCGAAAGTAATAATTACATTTAATGATTGTGACCCAGGTTTTTTTATGCTTAAAAATATTTATAAAGATTGTAAATATATAAGCGTTCAATCTACATCCAAGCCTAAACATTTTTATAAATACATTAAAGATAGTAGAAAAAAAATTCCAAGTTGTAAATTTTTTTCTGATTACATATTCGTTTTTGGTCAAATTGATTTAGATAATCATAAAAAAATTATAGATGGTAAAATTTTAAAATACGGAAGTTTTGAAAATAATAAGTATCTTATAAAAAAAAAAAATTTATTTATTGTAAAAAAAAAATTGCATTCTAAAGAGATATTATTTATAAGTTCTTTTCATTTTGATACCCTAGAAATGAAAATTAAAAAAGATGATTCATTTAAAAAAAAGCTTGCTCATTTTATATTAATATTTAATAAAATTTGTAAAATATGTATCGAAAATAATTATAAATTATCCCTTTTATCAAAAGATGGTGAAGAATTTGAAAATACTTATAGAAATTATTTTAAACTGAATAATTGGAATTATATCCCAAAACGAACAATTAATGGAATTTCTTTAGCATCTTTCTATTCTACCTCTGGCTATGAAACTATTCCCAACTATAACTATGAAGTTGTTAACAATTCTTTTTTCGTAGTAACAGATCATTCAACAATGGCTTATGAAGCTTTAGTTAAACACAAGAGAGTATTAATTATCCCATCTAAACAAGTGATGAAAGAAATTTTTTATGGCAAATTGCTAAAAAATAGTATTTTATTTATTCAAAATCCAACATATTCAAATATAGAATTAAGAATAAAAAAAATGTTCAATTATTCTCCACAAAAATGGAATGTTATTGCAAGAAAATATTCCTCTCTTTGTATGGCCTTTAATAAAAATAATAAGGTTTTAAAAAAGTATTTAAGAAAGTGTATAAAAAATTAAAAAAATTATAAATTAATATAAAAATTATGCGTGTAAAATTAACCAAAAAAGAAGAAATTCTTAGATACAGCTTGTGTCCTTACAGAAAACAATATGATGAATTTAGAGACTATTGGACTCCAAATTTAATGTTTATGCATAAAAAAAATCACAGATCTAATGTAATTAATACAGACATTCTTGGTTTAAGATTCAATGATGTTGGAAAAAAAATAAAAGGTTCTATTTTTGATATTAAAAAAAATAAAAATTCATTATTAGTTGGCTCTTCTGTAGTTCTTGGAATAGGTAGCAGTAATGATAAAAATACAATTAGCTCTTTTTTAAGTAATAACAATGAAAATTACTACAATCTTGGAGTTAGAGCTTATAATCAATTCCAGGAAATTATTCTTTTTTTATCAATTTTTTACAAACTCAAAAAGATCAATAAAATAGTAATTTTGTCCGGTATGAATGATATTCTTTTAAATTACAATAAAAGTATGAATAAGAATTTTCCAGGACCTATATACTGGAACAATCAATTCGTAAATAACATGAATAATTTATCTAAACAAAATAATAGTTTATTAAATTTTTTTGAATTCAATCAAAATATTAGTAAAAACAAAACTTTAAATATTAGTCTTAATGAAATTTTACTAAGAAATTTTTCAATATGGAAATTAATTGAAAAAAGTTTAAATACTAAAATCTACTTTATTTTACAACCTTATTTAAGATGGTGTAAAAATTACTCTGTTGATGAAAAAAAAATTTTAGATTACACAAATTTACGCTCTGACAACTATATTTATAAAAAGGTTGAAAAATCATATAATAAGTTAAGAAAACTTTTTAAAAAAACTAGCGAATCCTGTGGAATTAAATTTTATGACTCGAATGCGTATTTGAGAGAAAATTCCACATCAAAAGATTTCTTATTTATAGATAATGTTCATTTAAACGATAATGGTAATAAAAAAATTGCTGATTTCATAAAATTAATAAGTGGTAGATTGTAATAAAAAATAAATTATGTGTGGTATTTCCGGTTATTTAGGCAAAATTAATTTTATCAATACAAAGAAAAAAAATGTCAAATTAACAAAAATCATGAAATATCGTGGTCCTGATGGTAGAGGTTATTATATAAACAAGACTAAGAATAATTTTTTTTTAGGTTTTTTTCATTCTAGACTTTCAATTATTGATCCAAGTCCAAGATCAAATCAGCCTTTTTTAGATGACGAAGGAGTAATTATCTTTAATGGGATGATTTATAACTACGAAAAAATTAGAAAAGAACTACAAAAACTGGGCAAAAATTTTAGAACTAATTCAGACACAGAAGTTTTACTTAAGTTTTTAAACAAATATGGACCACACAAACTTCACCTTTTGGACGGCATGTGGGCTTTCTCTTATTATAATTTTAAGGAAAAAAAATTATATGTATCTAGAGACCGATTTGGTGAGAAGCCTCTTTTTTATCACAAGAACAGTCAAAACATAGTCTTTGGTTCAAATGTTGAATATATTTTGAATATTGTAAACAAAAAATTTGAAATACAAAAAAATATTATAGAGAATTATCTTAAATTTGGGTACAGAAGTCTTTTCAGCAATATAGGTGAAAAAACACTTTTTAAAGAAATAAAATTTTTACAACCCGGTCGGTATTTAGAAATTAATGAAAAACTAGAAGTAAAAAACAGAATATTTTGGGATCCAAAAAAAACAAATACAAAAAAATTTCTATCTTACAACAATGAAGCAAAAAGATTGTCTGATACTTATAAAAATATTATAAAAGAAAGAATGACTTCTGACTTTCCGGTAGCATGTTTATTGAGCGGCGGTATTGACTCAGCTTCAATAGCTTCGCTTGTCTCTAAACTAAAAGTAAAAAAGAATTTTCAATGTTTTTCCACTTATTCTAACGACCCTAAATATGATGAATCTAAATATATTAAAAAAACTATAGATAAATACAATCTAAAACATACTTATGTTAAAGTTAAAAAAAATAACAATAAAAATCTAAAACTTTTAAGTGATATTATAGATAAGACTGGGAACATTATTCCAACTATTACATCTTTATTGTACAGTTACTTATGTAATGCAATAAAAAAAAAAAAATATAAAGTTCTTTTAACAGGTGTCGGTGGAGATGAAATGTTCGGTGGATATTATATTCATCACTTGCACTATTTAAAAAGTCTACAATTAGAAAAAAAAAATAAACTTTTTTTAAAATCTTTTTATGAGTGGAATATCCACACAAAGAAATACATAAGGTCTAATCATTTAAAAAATTTTGATAATTATTCTAAGTATTATAATAAAATTGATTTAACTAGTTTTGAATCTTTGCACTTAAAAAAATATTTTAAAAAATACAAAGTAAAAAAATTTACTAAAAAAAGATATCTAAAAAATTTTTTTAAAAATGAACTTTATAATGAAATATTTTCTTCTTCTCTTCCAGTACAGACATATCTTGCTGATACTATTGGCATGTATTACGGTCTCGAAGTCAGGTGTCCAATACTTTCACCAAAATTATATGAACTATCTTTTTCATATCCCAATTCTTTTTTAATCAGAAATGGATTTAGCAAAAGTATATTTAGGGATAGTTTAAAAAAAGATGTCCATAAAAATATTCTTGAACAAAGAGAAAAAATTGGTTTTTTTAAAAATATTGATGAATTTTTTGACTTCAATGATAAAAAATTGCTAAATATAATGTTTGAAAACAAATATATAAATTCTTTGCTTAATATTAAAAATGTTAAAATGGCACTTTTAAATAAAAATAAAGATAACCAAATAAGTCATTTAATTTTTGGTATTTTAAACTGTGTTTATTATTTAAGAAAATTTAAGCAGTATGTGTAAATATATTGTTCTATGATTTATATCTATATTCTTATTTTATTAGTTATCTTATTTATCTTTCTAAAGTACATGAAAAATAAGAAAAATAAAGATGATGACATTTATCCAATGTGGTAAATTTCAATCAAATTCGGTGCTCCCACATGGCAGCTAATCAGATTAGTGATTTTTTATTAAAAGGGATCAAGATTAATACAGTATAATTTATTCAAAATCATAGGCAACTAGTCCATCTAAAGGTTTTGGATCAAACCAGGTTGATTTGGGTGGCATAGTTAATTTTTGATCTGCAAAGTCAATCACATCTTCTATTCGTGTTGCAGATAAAGCAAAACCAATTTTAGCTTCTCCCGAATCTACTTTTCTTTCAATAGATTCTAATCCATGAAAACCTGCAATAAAATCAATTCTATTATCATATCTTGGGTCACCCACACCTAGAATTGGCTCAAGTAAATAATAATGTAATAAATTGATATCTAAATTAATAATACTAAATAAATTCTGTTCAGGATTTTTTTTCAATTTAATTGAATACCAATTTTTTTCTAAATACATTCCAAATGATCTAGATTCATTTGGTTTGAATGAAGAATTTTTCTTTTCAACTACAAAATTCTTTTTGACTTGTTTAATAAAATCTTTAGGAGAATAACCATACAAATCTTTTATTAATCTATTGTAGTCAAGTATACGCGCTTGGCTTTTGGGAAATATAGCTACCATAAAATAATTATATGCCTCTTTTCCTGTATGGTTTGGGTTTTGATGTTTTTTAAATGCTGCAAATTTTGACAAAGCTTCAATTCGGTGATGACCATCCGCAATATAGATTCTATTTATTGTATTAAATATTTCACTTATTTTATGTACAGCACTTTCATTATTTACAATCCAAAGTTCATGATGACATTTATCTAGTGAATCAAAAGAATATATAGGTTTCAAAGTAGTTTGTTCATTTATTAACCGAGCTAATTTAGTGTCATCAGGATGAACTACATAAATAGGCCCAACTTGAGCATTTAAATTATTTATTTGATCAAATCTCTTTTGAGATCTTTCCATATAAATTTCTTCATGCCCACGAATGTGCAAATTATCATAGGCAGACAATTTTGCCGTGCCAATTACACCAACTTGAGAATGATTTTCTGTCGATATTTTATAAATATAAAAAGATTTGGTGCTATCTTTCTTTATTATTGAATTATTTTTCATTAATTCAAATTGTTCTTTTGCTTTACCGAGTATTTTATTAGTAAAAATATTTAAATAACTCCATGGATTATTTTTTTTATGTTTTGTAATTACTTCTTCTGACAAATGATCTGTGCTAGGGATGGATACTGATGAAGCTTTTTCCCCAATTGGTCTCAATCCTTTAAAAGGATTTATAAAATGCATAATAAACTATCCTGTGTTTTTCATTGCTGCTGCAATTCCTGCAACTGTTACTAATACAGCATCTATTAAAATTTTTCTATTTTTTCCTTTCGTTTTTCTTTGACTAAGTTTTCTCATTATATCAGCTTGAAGCAAATTTAATACTTCAGCATAAGTATTTCTTATTCTTATTGATTCTCTATATTCTTTTCGCTGTTCTAGTATATAACTTGGTATAATTTTTTTGTTTAAATAAACAAGATAAGATAGTTGTTTCCTAAGTTTTTCTCCAACTTTTTTTAGGCTTTTATCAGCAAGACATTCTTCATAAAATTTAATTACTCTTTGATCAGTTTTTGTTAACACCATGTCCAACATATCCATCATTGCATAAAAAAAAGGCCAATGGCTTAACATATCTTTTAATATAATTTTGTTTTTACCTTCTTTAGCAATATTTAACGCCTCTAACGTTCCGAGCCACGCTGGTAAAATAAAACGAATTTGTGTCCAGGCAAATACCCACGGTATAGCACGTAAATCTTTTATACCATGGGATTTTTTGCGTTTAGTAGGTCTTGAACCAATAAAAAGTTGTTCTAATATTTTTTGGGGCGTTACTTGATAATAATATTCTAAAAAGTTTTTATCTTTTTTTAAATAACTACGATATGCGTAGCTAGAAATAACACTCATATCATTCATTAACTTGCGCCAATTTTCTTTTGGTTTTATCGGTGGTGACAAAGTAGCTTCCAAAACCGAACCAATATAAGTTCCGAGACTATACTCAGCTAAAGATTCAGTACCAAACTTTTGTTGAATAATTTCCCCTTGCTCTGTTACCCGAGTTCTGCAATTAACCGTTCCAGGAGGCTGAGATAACAATGCTTCATAAATTGGTCCTCCTCCTCGGCCCACTGAACCACCTCGTCCATGAAATAAAGTTAATTTTACTTTATGCTTGTTTGATATTTTTTGTAATCTTTCTTGTGTACAATATTGAGCCCAGCTTGCCGCAAGCTTTCCAGCATCTTTACTTGAATCAGAATAGCCAATCATTATTTCCTGTTTGTATTTAAAATGTTTTAAATACCAAGATAAATTATATAATTTTTCAATTACTTGATGAGCATTCTCTAAATCAAATAAAGTTTCAAATAAAGGAACTATGCGTAAACAATTTTTCATACCAGCTTTTTTTTGGAGAACCATTACTGTCAATATGTCAGAAACATTGGACGTCATAGAGATAACATAAGCACCTAAACATTCCCTCGGTAATTTAGAAAGCGTTTTAAATGTTAGCCAAGTTTCTTTATCTTCTTTATCGAATTTCATATTTTTTGAAACTAAAGGACGTTTTGAGTTAAATTCTTTTGACAAAAAAGAAATTTTTTCTTCTTCCGTCCATTTATTGAAGTCACCGAGACGTAAATGCATACAAATACTTCTCATAAGTTCTTGATGACGCGTAGATTCTTGGCGAATATCAACCTTTACAAGATTTATTCCAAATGAATAAGCTCTTCTTATCAAATCTAATATTGATCCATCAGCTATAGTTTTACATTTAACAGCACATAATGAATTATAAACATTTGTTAATGGATCTATTATTTCATTGATTGATTGAACAATTTTCGACTCATCTATAGGTTTTTTTTCATTTAAAAATAGTTCAATTTCCTTTTGAGTATTTATCAATTTATTTCTTATTGGTCTTAAATAGACCCGGTAAGGTTCTTGGCTATTTCTAATTTTTCTTCTTAAATTTTTGGAACATTCATGCATAGATAATTTCTGAATTATTTTAGTAAATTCTTTTTCATAGAGAGTAGCTGCCTCCCATCTTGTAAGTAAAATAATTCTTTTAGTAATATTTGATGTGACATTTGGGTTTCCATCTCTGTCTCCACCCATCCATGATCCAAATACGATTGGAGAAAAGTTAATTGGTAACCTCTTCCCACTATAATTTTGAACAGCTTTATCAAAACGAGAGCATATTTTAGGTACAGCATTCCATAAACTGTCTTCAATAACGGCTAGCCCCCATCTAGCTTCTTCATCAGGGGTTGGTCTGCTTCTTTTGATTTCATCCGTTTTCCATATAGATGTAATTTCTTCATGCAGATTTTGTTCTAAAGCCAAAGTTTCTTTTTCAATATTTTTTAGTTTAAATATTCTTGATTTATTAAATTTTTCCAAAATATTATTTACCTGTGTATATTTTTGTATAAGCGTTCGTCTTTTTACTTCTGTTGGATGAGCTGTTAGCACTAAATCAATTTTTATTTTTTTTGCGCTTTCATAAAAATCTTTTTTAGAGATAGATTTATTGTTTAATAATCTTAATATTGCATCTTCCAAAATAGTAAATTCATTAGTGCCTTGGGCTTTACGCACTTTCCCGCTATCTATCTTGTGAACGCTGTCAAGAGATTCTGCTAAATTTGAAAAATTTAAAAATTTGTTGAAAGATCTGGCTACAACCAGAGACTCTTGAGATTTTAATTTTTTAATACTTGATATTAATTGTCGAAACTTTTTTGTTTCGTTTAGCTTTATTTTTTTTTTAGTTTTCTTTCCTCTGCTTGCTTTAGATAATGATCTTATTTTTTCTATTTTATTATATAATGCAATTCCTTCTTGTTCTTTGATTACAGAACCTAATATTTTTCCTAGTAAACTAACAATTTTAGAAAGTTCTATATTTGCATTTCTTTTATGATTGTATTTTTTTACCATTTAAAACTAATTTTACAGTTTCACCCATTACGGAAGGGTTTTTAGATATTGTAATACCGCACTCCTTTAAAAGCTCAACTTTTTCAACAGCACTTTCTCCATATGCTGAAACAATCGCTCCTGCGTGGCCCATCACCCTTCCTTTGGGAGCGGTTAGTCCAGCTATATAAGCTACTATTGGTTTTGACATATTTTCTTTTGCAAATTTACCTGCTTCGACTTCTTGAGGACCTCCTATCTCACCAATCATTAATATAGCTTTGGTTTGATCGTCTTGTTCAAATTTTTCTAAAACATCTCGAAATGAGCATCCGTTAATAGGATCTCCTCCAATCCCAACGCTAGTTGAAACACCTATATTTAAATTTTTCATCTGTTGAGCTGCTTCATACCCAAGTGTACCCGATCGTCCAATAACACCAACCTTGCCTTGCATATAAATATGTCCTGGCATAATTCCCAACAAAGCTTTTCCTGGACTAATAATACCTGCGCAATTTGGACCTATTAATGTCATTTTATCTTTTTTAGAATATCTCCTCATATAACGTTTAATTTTAATCATATCATGAGAAGGGATTCCGTCGGTGATTGCTACACATGTTTTAATTCCAGCATCAGCAGCTTCCATTGCAGAATCGGCAGCAAACTCTGGCGGCACGAACAAAATACTAGCAGTAGCACCTGTATTTTTAACTGCATCTTTTACGGTATTAAAAACTGGCAACCCCAAATGTTTTTTGCCTCCTTTGCCGGGAGTTACTCCACCGACAATATTAGTGCCATATTTCATCATCTCTTCTGCATGGAAAGATCCAAACTTACCAGTAAAACCTTGGACTATAATATTTGTTTTATTATCGATAAGAATTGACATTGTTTTATCTAATTTTCCAATTTTTTTAGGGCAAAAACAGCTTTGTTTGCGGCATCTTCTAAAGTAGAAGCTTCAATATATTTTATTTTGCTCTCTTTTAAAATTTTATTGCCTTTTTCAACATTAGTTCCTGCTAACCGTATAATAAGTGGTTTATCAATTTTAATTTTTTCTAAAGCTTGCACTATTCCTTCAGCAACCCAATCACATCTATTTATACCAGCAAAAATATTTACTAAAATAACTTTAACTTTTTCATCTTGGGAAATTAATTTAAATGCTTTAACCATTTTTTCAGGTGTAGCACCTCCACCAACATCAAGAAAATTTGCAGGTTCACCCCCAGCTAATTTAATCATATCCATTGAAGCCATCGCTAAACCTGCCCCATTAATAATATTTCCAATATTACCTTCAAGACTTACATAATTAAGTCCTCTATCTGAGGCATAAACTTCATTTGGATTTTCTTGTGCTTTATCTCTTAGCTCAGAAACCTGATTTCTGCGAAATAAAGCATTATTATCAAAACTCATTTTGCAATCGAGAGCTAAGATTTGTTCATTTTTTGATATTACTAACGGATTAATTTCTACCATAGTTGCATCCAACTCACTAAATGCGCGGTAGCACCCTATAATTACTTCTGCCGTTCTAGAGATGAGTTTAGCATCAATATTTAAACCAAAAGCAATTTCTCTTGCTTGAAATTTTTGCATTCCAACAGCGACCTCTATTTTTGATCTAATTATAGTTTCGGGTTTCTGTTTAGAAATTTCCTCCACACTCATTCCGCCTTCTGTTGAAGCAACCACCATTATACATTCAGAACTTCGGTCAAAAACTAAACCTAAATATAATTCTTTTTGAATATCTGTAGCTTCTTCAATATAAACTCTATGAACAATCTTACCTTGTGGGCCTGTTTGTTTTGTAACTAGCTTTTTGCCGAGAATTTTATCAGTTGCTTGCGCTACTTCTAGTGCGCTATTACAGATTATAATTCCACCTGCTTTTCCTCTTGCTCCAGAATGAACTTGGGCTTTAACCACCCATTTTGATCCGCCAATTTCACGAGCTTTATATTCTGCATTTTCTGGGCTGTATGCAATACCACCACGAGGAATTCCTATACCAAAACTAGATAGTATTTTTTTTGCCTGGTATTCGTGAATATCCATTTTATTTACTTTCAATAAGTTTATTAATGTTAACAATATTTTCTGCCATACGGGCTGAAGCAGCATCAATCATTCTTCCATCTAATTGTGCAGCACCTTTTCCTGTCTTTGCAGCTTTATCAAGTTCTTCAAGAATTTTTTTTGCTCTGTTGACTTCATCTTTCGGTGGAGAAAATACATCATTTGCTAGATCAATTTGCGACGGGTGAATTGCCCATTTACCTTCTATTCCAATTGCAGCTGCTCTTTTTGCAGAAGCTATATATGCATCAGGATCTTTAAAATCACCAAAAGGTCCATCAATTGCTCTTAACCCATAAGCTCTGCACGTCATTACTAATTGTGACAAACCATGGTGCCATTGATCTCCGGGATAGTCAGGATTCAATCCACCAATTACAACGGTTCGTGCTCGTAAACTTGCTGCATAGTCCGCCACACCAAAATGAAGTGCTTCTAATCGATTACTAGATTTTGCAATTTCCTTAATATTTGACATGCCCAATGCAGTTTCAATTAAACATTCTATTCCTGCTTTATTATTTAATTTTTTTTGATTTTCAATTTGAGTTAATAAACAGTCAACCATATACACATCGCTGCTTGTACCAACTTTGGGAATTAAAATAGTATCAACTTTATCGCCGGCTTGTTCCATTATATCAACGATATCACGATACATATAATGGGTATCGAGGCTATTAATTCTTACCGAAATAGTTTTGCCCTTTGCTCTCCAATTAATTTCGTTAAGAGCTTTAATTATATTTTCACGAGCTGATATTTTGTCATTTGGTGAAACGGCATCTTCAAGATCTAAAAAGATATAGTCTGCATTTGAATTTAAAGCTTTTTCAAACATTTTTGGAGATGATCCAGGAACTGCTAATTCGCTTCTTTGCAATCGTGTCTTTATAGGATTGTAATGTTGATGGCTCATATCTTGATGATGGAAAAAAAATTAAAAGGATAAAATATTTTTTTTTAGAACTAAAAAATATATATAAAAAAAATAAGGAATATTCTTCTAGATATGAGGCAATATTAGTTGCTTACATTTTTAAGAGTAACAAGATAATCGTTAAATTCACTGATAAATATAGTGCTTGGCTTGATAAATTTTTTTCTCATGTCAGTAGATCCTTTTTCTAAATAAAAAAAACCTTTTTCACATGCCTCATTAATTATCAGTGCAGATTTAGGTCTTGATGTTTTAAATAATTTTGTCTTCAATTCTTCTACTGATAAGTTGTTTTTATTAAAATAAGCCGTCATTACCAGCAGCATCATATGATAATGTGAAGGTGATTTTCTAAAAAAATAATTACTAGAACTTTGAGATTTTTTCATTTGTTTTTCCCAAAACATTAAAAGGGACTTAGTATTTTTGATCATTATGCAAACTATATTATGATTTTACTTTTAATTTTTCAGGATCATAAAAAGGAAATTTAACAACTTTTGCTCCAATTCGCTTTTGGTGACCATCAATTTTACCCACTTCAACATTTGTACCGATGTCCGCATATTTAACATCCATTCTACAAAGTGCTATATTTTTATTTAGCTTAGGAGATATCATTCCGCTAGTTATTACACCAACAGTGGCTCTTCCTACATGTACTCCGTCTCCATTACTAGCTTGCTCTTTTCCTATTAGCTCTAGACCAACCAGTTTTTTTTGCGGGGATCCTTTTCTTTTTATTAACGCATCTTTTCCGACGAAATCATCTTCTTTAGTTTTTAGTGCGACAGAAAATCCTATTCCAGATTCGAACGGATCAGTTTGATCATTAAATTCGTATCCATAAAAAATAAGTCCAGCTTCAATTCTTACCATATCCAAACCTTCTAAACCCATAGGAACTATGCCTAAATTTTTTCCATGTTCCCAAACTTTATCCCAAACTTTGGGGGCATCTTTAGGATGGCACCAGATTTCAAAACCTAATTCACCGGTATATCCTGTTCTAGATACAATAATAGGAGTACCTAAGTGATCATCAATTCTGGCAATGGCAAATCTAAACCATTGAAGTTCATTTACTTTTGGTTGCGCAGGTGCTGTCCAAACAAATTTTTCTAATATTTTTCTACTGTTTGGTCCCTGAACTGAAATATTATGAATTTGATCGGTTGAAGATTTTACCCAAACTTTATATTTCTTTTTTTTGGCCAATTCTCTTAACCATGTACCACCGTACTCTTGGCCACCAATCCATCGAAAATTATCTTTACCTAGACGGAAAATTGTTCCGTCATCGATCATACAGCCGTTGTCGTAGCACATAGCAGAGTAACTAACTTGTCCTATTGAAAGTTTTTTTACATTTCTTGTAAGCGCGTACTGCATTAAATTTTCAGAGTCCGGACCTACAATTTCAAATTTTCTTAAAGGAGATAAATCAATTGCGATAGCTTTTTCTCTGCAAGCTGTATATTCGTTAATCGTTCCATAGTTTGTATAATTATTGGCTAACCAATAGCCATTATAATCAATAAAATTTCTAGTAAGTTTGGATGTTTTTTTGTGAAAACCAGTTTCTTTTGTCAATTTTGGTTCTGAATCTTCCTTCATTCTAAACGCTACAGCTTTCGAATATTTTTGTTCCTTAGGATAAGTTCTAACAAATATATCCGTTGGATTCCATCCATTTGCAGGATCAACATCGCAAGGGCAAGCAGAAGAAGCGCATATTAAATCTTTTGATGCTCTAAATAATACATAATCTCCAGGTCTAGACCATGGCTCGTCAAAAGATGCAACGTTTAATTGATTAATACTCGTGTTAAAAAAAAGATTAATAGCAGTCCAACCTTTTCTTGATTTTACTTCATATTTTTTTAATGCAATATTAAAATTTTCCGAGCAATTTATATGACCAAAGTAACCCATATCCTCATAGTATTTTGCTGTACATGCATAATTAAAAGTATCATGTCTACCAACGGTGTCTCTAACAACTTCAATCATTGGGTCATGTTCCATATCAAAAAATTTTGAAAATAAACCCGGAGATGGATAAGCAGCTCCCATAAAGGTACGAGTAGCTGTAGCATCAATGATACTTTCAATTCTTTTATCCAGTTTAGCTTTATCAAAAGCTAAGAAATCTGAACATTGTCTACCACTTGTGTCTATAATTTGAATGTATTCTCCTGCCTTTACTTCATAAGTTTCAACAGTACGTCTTTTGATAAATTTTTCGTATGTAGGGTCACCAAGTGGTTCGGGCAAAACGTATTGCTCTTCTTTATTGCCATCAAATTTAGATTTATTTAAAAAAACAGTTAAATCAGTTGGAGGATTTTGATCATGAACATTCATGGCTTCTCCAGGAGCCGCAAGCATAACTGTACACTTATCTTTAGATTTTAAAATTATTTTTTCACCTATTTGACAATCCTTATCAAATATTGTTGAAGATTTTGCTCTATTAAGATCGAATTTTTTTCTTTTAAATAGTTTTGTAATTTTTTCATCAACTAAAATTGTTTTTTTTGAAAAACTAGCATCTGAATTTTCTTTCAAATTTAATATTGACAGATCAGATTTGCCTTCAGAATTAAAAACTACAACTTCACATGTTTGTTTACCTTCATCGTTAATTATTTCTAATTTATCTTCTGGCAAAATCTCTAAGACTGATAAACCACCACCTCTTACGAAATATCTTTCAACTCCTGGTGGTAAAGCCATTAATCCAGGGTTTCGTATATCTAAGCTAGTTTGGCTTTTTTCCATATAAAACACACTATATCAGTCCTCAAGATTCTCGCAATGAACATTGACTCGCAAAAAATGAGCACATAGACTTTGTCTAATTAAAGTAACTTTAATTAATTAATGTTTAAATGGGAGAAAAAAATATGAACATAATTAAAATGATAAAAGGGTTAGTTGTAGCAGCGATCATATCGGCATTCAGTTTTGCCACATATGCAGCTGACAGCAAAAAACCTATCAGAATTCCAACACACAATTGGTCAAGTCAAGTTGTAATGGCTTACGTGATTGGTGGAATTTTTGAAAGTATGGGAAATAATGTGGAATATGTACCGGCTGACTCACAAGCGGTTTACGAATCAATTCGTATTGGTGATATAGATATATCGCACGAAGTTTGGGAATCTGCTTTTGGTAAATCATTTACCACAGCTCTAGATAAAGGCGGTTTACTTGACTGGGGAGATCACGAAGCAAGAACTCTTGAAGATATGGGATATCCAAACTGGGTTGCAGAAAAATGCCCAGGTCTTCCAGATTGGACTGCTTTAAAAAATCCTGATTGTGCTAAGAACTTTGTAACACCTGACTCAGGTGGAAAAGGACGAATGTTAGAAGGTCCACAAACTTGGCACGGAGATTTAATACCTCAAAGAATTGATGCTTTAGGGTTAGGAGATCTTTGGGTAGTTAAGTTTGCTGGAAGTGCAGATGCACTTTGGGCAGAATTAGCAGCGGCTAAAAAAGAAGACAGAGGAACTATAATATTCAACTGGACACCAAACTTTACAGATGGTGCTGGTTTTACATTTATAGACTTTCCTCCATACACTGCTGGTTGTAGACCAGAAGACGGTGGTGATGGAAAATGTGGTTCACCAGATGGTTATTTGAAAAAGGCTGTAAATGCAGACTTTGTAAAAACTCATCCAAAGGCAGCTGCAGCGTTCAAGAAAATGTCTTTCTCTACAGGTCAAATTGGTGCAATGGCAGCTTTAGTTGACGTTGACAAAATGACTCACGAAGATGCTGGTAAAAAATGGCTTAAAGACAACAAAAAAGTTTGGAAAAAGTTTACAAAATAAACATTTGTAAAACTTAAGCTTTTGATAATCTCTCCCGATATTATGTCGGGAGAGATTTTTTTTTATATAATTTCGTGTAAAATGGAACAATGAAAAAATATATATTTTATATAATTTTAGGTTTTTTAATTACGACTTCAGTATCAGCTCGAAAGACGGGTTGTGAAGGAAATTGTGTAGATGGTTTTGGTAAATGGACTTATACAGACAAAACAACTTATGAAGGGAATTGGGTTGGTACAAAAAAAAATGGTCAAGGAACTGAAATTTGGCCCAATGGATATATTTATAAAGGTGAATTTAAAAATAGCGAGTGGAGTGGACAAGGAATTTTAACTTTTCCAGATGGTGCAACTTATGAAGGAGAATGGGCCAATGGTTTCATGAATGGTAAAGGAACATTTACTTGGTCCGATGGAACACAAAAAACAGGAATTTGGAAAAACGGTGAATTAAAAGAATAATTAAAATAATGCTACAAGATAGATATTTAAATAAATTAAAGGAGTTACCTGAACCAGTTAGACAATTTGGCGGTCTTGTTACTCTAACATTTATCGTAATTTTATCTTTTGCTATTTTAAATATTTTTTGGGGTGGAGGTGATGAATTAGTTAGAAAAATGAAATTAGAAGAGGAAAGAATTGCACAAGAACAAAAACTAAGTAAACTGATTTCAAGCCTTCCATCAGGTATTCTAGTACCCCATGAAGGAACTGAAGGCCATAAATTGTCCGAAGAACAACACGAAGCAGTTTGCAATGCAACAAAAATTGTATCTCAGCGTTCTGTTATGGGCGCTAATTTAACAAATTTTAAAGCTAAACACATATATACTATTAACGGTAATGATATTAAAGAAACATTTGTTAAATGGAACAAAGAGAATAAAAAATGTTTTGCTGGTTTTGTTGTAACTGGAAGTAATGTTGGAGTAAATGAAACAATTACTGTTAGTGGAGAGGTTTTAAGTTTTTTCAATACTGGAATTGATACAAGGGTTTATTTTATTAAAAACTTTTAGGGAGGCAATACAATAATTATATAGATTTTATTTTTACTAAATTTCGTATAACTTGTTAAAAGATTATGACCGATGCTGTAATCAAGTGTGAATCTGTATATAAAATTTTTGGGGTAAATGCCAAAAAGATGCTCCAAGAAGCAAATGGGAATGTAGACGCAAAAGCATTCCAGAAAATGGGATGCATTGTAGGTGTGAACAATGCTTCTTTTGAAGTTTCAAAAGGAGAAATGTTAGTTGTAATGGGATTATCTGGTTCAGGAAAATCTACATTATTAAGATGTATCTCTAGATTAACAGATGCCACAGATGGAAAAATTTATATTGAAGGTCAAGATTTACTCTCATTAAAAAATAAAGAACTAATTGAACTTAGAAGAAATAAAATGGGAATGGTGTTTCAAAGTTTTGCTTTGCTTCCGCATAAAACAGTTTTGGAAAATATTGCTTTTCCACTTCAAATTAAAGGCATGAAAACTGAAGATAGTATTAATAAAGCTCTGGATATGGCTAAACTTGTTGGCCTTGAGGGAAGAGAAAATTATTTTCCAAGAGAACTTTCTGGTGGACAACAACAAAGAGTAGGTATTGCTCGATCATTGGCTGTTGAACCTGATATTTGGTTTTTAGACGAACCTTTTTCCGCATTAGACCCACTAATTAGAAAAGAAATGCAGGACGAATTTTTAAGACTTCAAGAAAAATTAAAAAAAACAATCATGTTTATTACGCATGATTTTGATGAAGCACTAAAACTGGCTGATCGTATCGCAATTATGAAAGATGGAATAATTGAGCAGTTAGATACACCAGCTAAAATTGTTTTAAATCCAGCAACAGAATATGTAAAAAAATTTACTGAAGAAGTGCCTAGAGAAAAAGTTTTAAAAATAGAAGATGTAATGGAAAAACCAAATAAAGAAAATTTAAGTGATTTAAAAGTTTCAAAAGACGAGATCATTGAAAATGTCGCTGAAAAGATTTTAACTCAAGAAAAATCGGTTGCTGTCACTGATGCAAGCAATAAAATTGTGGGAACGGTTCATCCCTCAAAAATAATTCATACTGTTTTTGGTGGAAGAAAAAATAACGATTAAAATATGGAATTATTAAAAAAATATCCAAAATTATTTCAATGGTTATTTTTGTTAATTGTATTTTTTGCTTTATGCTTTGCAATTGATGTTCCCGAAACCTACAAATTTATAAGAGGTCAAGCAGAATTCATTAAAGATCCAAATCAAAGTACTTACACACTATTTGGCAAAGAAGTAAGATATTATGCATTCGATGTCCTTTGGAGATTACCTCCTTTACTTGGATGGTTACCTATTTGGGTAAATGACTCTTTGTTTTTCTTATTGAATGAATGGATGCCAATGGAGTTTTGGAATGAGGATACTCAAGAATACAAAACTCGACCCTTAGTACTACAAATAACAAGAACTATAACTGCATCTATGACATTTCTTATTGAATTGATTAGAGAAATTTTATTAGGTGGTGCTAAAACAGTTGTCGCATTTACCAGTTGGGACTGGATAGATAAAAATCCATGGGCAGAACTGCCAGGTTTACCTTGGACCATCGTTGCAGCGGGTGCAGTAATATTATGTTACAAACTGAGCGGTAAGGGTCTAGCTATATTTGCTGGTTTAGTCATGGTTTATATTTCTGTATTTGGTCAATGGAAACCTTCAATGCAAACACTCTCTTTTATATTAGTAGCGGCACCACTTTCTTTCATATTTGGTTTGACTTTAGGTGTTATGGCTTACAAGAGTAAACGTGTTGAGAAAGCTTTATATCCATTACTCCTAGTGATGCAGACCATGCCACAATATGCCGTTCTAGTTCCTGCAATGGTTCTGTTTGGTATTGGAGATCATGCAGCAGTTATTATAACAATGGTTGTTGCGATTCCACCAATGATCTTATTAACTTTGTTAGGGCTTAGAGCAGTATCTCCTGAAGTTATTGAAGCTGGCAAAATGAGTGGATGTAATAACTGGCAATTAATGACCAAAGTATTAATTCCAACTGCAAGAAGAGACATTTTAATAGGAGTGAACCAGGTCATAATGGTGTGTTTCTCTATGGCGGTTATTGCAGCTTTTATAGGTGCTAAAGGATTAGGATGGAATTTATTGTTAGCCTTAAATCAACTAAATATTGGATTAGCATTAGAAGCTGGTTTGTGTATTAGCATGATTGCGATCTTGTTAGATAAAATGTCTTTGGCTTGGGCAAATAAACAAGAAGATTATTTTGGCAACCTGACGTTTTTTCAGCGTTATAAAAATACATTATTTTTTGCTGGAGCAGTATTGATTGGAGCGATATTTGCCTACGCTGGATCTTTTTTGTTTAAAGATAGTTTTAATTACTTTTCTGAGATTCCACATAATAAAGGAATATCATTTGCAGATTTCTGGAATAAAGGTGTTGATTGGATTTGGGATACATTCTTTCAAACTTTAAAAATATTTAATACTTGGTTAATAACAGAAGTTCTTCAACCAATGAGAGCCTTGTATCTAAGAATGCCAGCAGTGGCTACTATAACATTAGTTGTTGGAGCCGGTTATATAATTGGTGGAATTCGTTCAGCTTTGGTAACAGCTGGATTAGTATTATTTATAGCGCTAAGTCCATGGTGGGATAGAGCTTTAGTCACAACATACATGGCAACTTTTGGAGTTATTGCATCTTGCACAATTGGATTAACTGTTGGAACTTTATGTGCACAGAATAAATTTACCACAAAATTTATTTTGGCAGTTTGTGATATTTTTCAAACATTTCCTTCTTTTGTATATTTAATTCCAGTAATGATGCTTTTTGGTATAACGGATACATCGGTATTAATTGCAGTAATTGTTTACGCAACTATACCTGCTACAAGGTACACTGTTGAGGGATTAAGAAGTGTTCCACCTGCTTTGCATGATGCAGGCTCAATGTCAGGTGTAACGAAATTACAAAGATTAATAAATATAGAATTTCCAATAGCGTTTCCTCACATGATGCTTGGCGTAAATCAAACAATAGTATTTGCCCTGTTTATGGTAATAATTGGGGCATTTATTGGAACAGAAGATTTAGGACAATATATTCTAAAAGCTTTATCTGATAAAGCAGGTGGGGGCAAAGGATTAATCCTTGGTATTTGTGTCGCTTTCATAGCTCTGATATTTGATAATTTAATTAGAACTTGGGTAGATAAAAGAAAAAAACATCTTGGTTTAGCTTAAAATTACAAATTGATTGGTAAATGAATACTAAAATTATAAATATTGCCGGATGGATTTTATTTTTGATTTCTGCAATTGGTTTTATTATGTCTAGCCTTGGAAATTTTTGGGCTATGTTTGGAAGTATTTTCTTTTTTTTTGGCTGTGTAGTTTTTTTGATACCTTATTTTTTTGATTGATTTAAAAAAGCTTTTGAAGAATCATCCATTGCAGATGCCCATGGCGTATGATGAATTGTTGCAATTGATCCAGTCACTGGGGATGAAAAAGATTTATTCCTATAAGTCATAATATCTTCTACTTTATGATGTTCCCATTCTTTGAAATGTTTTCTAATTAATTCAAAATCAATTTTTGGATAATCAGATAATCCATGAAGTTCTTTGGTATATTCAGTTTGAAAATCTATCATTTGTTCAGGATTTTCTAATTTTTCTTCCATAGCAACCCATTTATTTATATCTTTTTCGATTTCTGATTTACTTGGAATTTTAATCTTACCCATTATTACATCTCTTGCATACCAAGCCTGACAATCAAACATGTTGAAGGTATGAAATTGATCCTGCATACCCAGGTATAACAATTTATGATTTTTTTCCCAAACTACGCCTTTATACAATTTTGGTGGATATAATCTGTTTCTAGTTTTTAGTTTAAGGTCTTCAGTTAAAAAAGGGAAATGATGAAGATAGCCTGAACATAAAATTATTGCATCAGCTTCTTGTTTGTGACCATCTTTAAAGATTGCTTTATTTCCTTCTAGCCTGTCTAAATAATGGACTTCTTTCATTCCGTTAGGCCATTTAAAACCCATTGGGTTATTTCTATAACCTATAGTCACACTTTTTGCTCCATATTTATGACATTGGAGAGCAACATCTTCAGCTGAATAACTACTTCCTAAAACAATAATATTTTTACCTCTGAATTCTTCTGCGTCTCTAAAATCATGCGAATGTAATATTCTTCCTGGAAAAGATTTCATTCCCGGATATTCTGGAATAAATGGAACAGAGAAATGTCCTGTAGACACAATTACATAATCAAATGTATCTTTTGAAAATTTATCATTTTTTTTATCATGTGAAGTTACTTCAAAATTTTTTCCATTATAAGTTACAGTCATAACAGTTGTGTTAAATCTTACTTTGTTTTTAAGATTCCCTTTTTTTACTCTACCAATTATATAATCATATAAAACTTCTCTCGGCGGAAATGATGGAATTGGATGTCCGAAATGCTCATCAAATGAATAATCAGCAAATTCTAAACATTCTTTAGGTCCATTTGACCAAAGATATCTATACATGCTGTTAGGAACAGGGTCTCCATATTGATCAGATCCAGTTCTCCAATTGTAGTTCCACAATCCTCCCCAATCTTCTTGTTTTTCAAAACAAACTATTTGAGGTATTTTTTCTCCTTTTTTTTCAGCTTGTTCAAAAGATCTTAACATTGAAAGACCACACGGTCCCGTTCCAATAATTGCTACTTTTGTCATTGAATTTTCTCCACCTATAAATAAATTTATAAATTTATTTTACTAACAAAATAGAAAAAATTGAAGTAGTATTTTATAATGTCCAATTCTAATTGGGGTTACCCTAATACCGTTTGGTTTGGCAACGGAAGAATTAATAAATTACCCAAAGCATGCAATATATTAAATATTAAAAAACCTTTGTTAGTTACAGATAAAGATTTAACAAAAACACAAATCATATCAAAAACTATAAATATAAATAAAGAAGCCAATTTACCCACAACAGTCTTCTCTGATTTAAAAGGAAATCCTTTTGGTAGTCACGTTCAAAAGGGAGTTGAACAATTCAAAAATGGAAGTCACGATGGTGTAATAGCCATTGGAGGAGGTAGTAGTTTAGATGTAGGTAAATCAATAGCATTATTAGCTTCTGTAAATAGACCGATTTGGGATTTTACAGCGGAAGGAAGTTTTTGGTCAGAAAATAAATTTTTTGAATCCATGGCAAAAAATAAAATGATTAACACTGAAAATATTAAGCCAATTATAGCCATACCTACTACAGCAGGAACTGGTTCAGAAACATCAAGGGCTGCTGCAATTATCAATGAACAAACAAATACAAAAAAAATAATTTTTCATCCTAGAATGCTTCCAACTTTGACTATTCTCGATCCAGAGTTAACAGTTGGTTTACCTAAATTTTTGACAGCAGCAACAGGTATGGATGCTTTTGCACATAATTTAGAAGCTTATTGTGCTCCTGGTTATCACCCAATGGCTGATGGTATAGCGCTAGAAGGAATGTGGTTAATTAAAAAATGGTTAACAACAGCAGTTAATGAAGGAGAAAATTTGGAAGCTCGTGGAAATATGCTTACAGCTTCAAGTATGGGAGCTACGGCTTTTCAAAAAGGTTTGGGGGCTATTCACTCATTAAGTCATCCGGTTAACTCAGTATTTAATATTCATCACGGCTTATCTAATGCAGTTTTTATGCCTTATGTTTTAACTTTTAACAGATCTGTAATTGAAAACAAAATTGCAAAATTAAGCGAGTATCTTGAATTAAAAGAAGCGACTTTTAATTCTTTTCTCGATTGGGTATTGGACTTACGTGAAAAAATAAAAATTCCACATAAGCTATCTGATTGCGCAAATATAACGGATAAAGATATAGTAAAATTATCTCCCATGGCGTTAAATGATCCTTGTACACCAGACAATCCCAAAAAAACTTCATTAGACGATATGACAAAATTGTACAAACATAGTCTTGAAGGCAGCTTATTTTAAATTTTTTTAATTTCTTCTAACACTTCTTTAGCATGATTTTTAACTCTAACATTGGGCCATACCCTATGAATTTTACCTTTTGAGTTTATTAAAAACGTAGTTCTTATAATTCCCATAAATTTCATTCCCATAAATGATTTTTTTCCCCAAACACCATATTTTTTAATTACTGATAATTTTTCGTCAGATAATAAATCAAATTTAAGTTTATATTTTTTTTTGAATTTTAGATGACTTTCGATGCTATCTTTTGAAATTCCAAATACGCATGTTTTATTTTTAGAAATTAAATTATTTAATTTACTAAAGTCTTTGGATTCAATAGTACAACCAGGTGTATCATCTTTTGGATAAAAATATAAAATGATATTTTTTTTAATTTTATTTAATTCGAAGATGGTCTTACCTGTAGAAGGTAATTTAAAGTTAGGAGCTTTTGAATTACTTTTTAATTTCATTTAAATTATTTTTTTAAAATTATCGTAAATTATTTTTGCGCTGTTATTAAATACATTTAAATTTTCTTCAACATCTTTTTTAAATTTTTCAAGTGCATTTTGACCCAGGGTATTCTCTAAAGCAGATTTATACTCAGGAACGCATGCCCATTGAGGTACAGTTTTATTTGTTTGTTCAACATGAAATTGTAGACCAAAGGCATTATCAGAAGAAAAAGCTTGAACTTTACACTCAGGCGATGATGCCAGTAAATTTGTGTTAGGTGGCAAATCATGCACTTCATAGGAATGCCACTGTAAAACTTTTAGTTCTTTATTTAGACCTTTAAATAATGAGTTATTATCTGCCAAAGAAACTTGGAGCACACCTATTTCTGGTGTCTTCATTTTTTTTACTTTACCCCCTACAGCTTCACTAAGAAGTTGGGCGCCAAGACACAAACCTAAAAAAGGTTTTTTTTGTACACATGCAAACTTGTGAATTTCTTCTTTTTCAGGCTTTAACCAAGGATAAGTTTCTTCTTGCCATGTATCCATAGGACCACCCATCACTATCATTGCGTCATATTGATCTAGTTGTGGTATTTTTTCGTTTTCATCTAGTTCTACAGTATCTATTTGAATATTATCTTCCTTCATAAATTTGAGAAAAATACCAGGATGTTCAATATTAATATGTTGTAGGACTAAAAATTTCATATAATTAGATGGTGAATAAATTAAAACTATTAATTGTTGAAGGCAACACAAAAGAAGAAAACATAAATTTTAACAACGCTGGTTGTGTGCCTCAATCACAAAATTTTAAAATACATATCGAAAAACTTGAACCCAATAGCGAGATAGATATTGTTGAACCCGGAAATGATGATTCAATTCTAAAAATCATTTCATCTTTGAAAAAATATGATGGTATTGTGTTAACTGGTAGCACTTTACGTATTAAAGATTCTAGCAACGAAGTTAAAAAACACATAGAATTTGCAAAAACATGTTTTAAGCACGAAAAATTTTTTTTTGCTGCATGCTGGGGTTTGCAAGTAGCTGTCACTGCAGCGGGCGGAAAGTGTAGAGTAGCACCAAAAGGTGCTCATGTTGGCATTGCTTATGATATAGAACTTACTAATGAAGGAAAAAAACATAAACTTTATTCTTCCAAACCTCACAAATTTACAACACCCGCCTTCAATTATGATGAAGTAGAAATTCCACCAAAAGATGCAGTTTTGTTAGCAAGTAATAAAATTAACAAATTTGAAGCATTACATTTCACTGTTGGGAATTCAGAAATATGGGGATTACAATATCATCCTGAAATTCCTTATGATTATATGATCAAATTAATAAAACATAGGTCAGAACGTTTAATTGATAAAAATGTTTTTAAAAATCAAAATGAAATTAATCAACATATTAACTCTATAGAGCGCGCTAAGGCTGAGTTAAAGGAAGATATGCGGATACAAGAGTTAAAAAATTGGCTTGATTATTTGAAAAGGTAAATGGTTAATGGAACAAATAAACTCTAAACAAGACTTAATAAATTATTTTGAAAAGGGTTGCAAAAAAGAGAATCAACTAAGCATTGGGGTAGAACATGAAAAATTTATCTTTGATAATTCTACCAATCAAAGAGCAAATTTTGAAACAATATCAAAAATTTTTAATTTTCTTAAACAGTTCGGATGGAAAGCAATAAAAGAAAAAGATTATGCTGTAGGTTTATCTAGGGAAGGACAAAGTATTACACTAGAGCCTGGTAACCAAATCGAGCTTTCAGGAGCAAAATTAAATTCTATTCATTTAAACTGCAGCGAATCATACAAATATTTAGATGAACTAAGAAAAGCTTGTAAAAAACTTAATTTAAAAATGATGTCCGTAAGTTTTGATCCTTTTACGAAATTAGAGAATGTTCCCCAAACACCAAAACAACGGTATGAAATTATGACAAAAGAAATGCCAAAAGATGGAAAACTAAGTTTACATATGATGTACCAAACTTGTGGCACACAAATTAATTTAGATTATATTTCCGAAAAAGATTTTATAAAAAAATTTAAATTAAGTGCTTTTTTAGTACCAATATCTATAGCTATTTTTGCTAATTCATCAATTATAGAAAATAGATTGAGTGGATATTTATCTTACCGTTCAAAAGTCTGGCAAAATACATCAAGAGCTGGATTACCAAAAATTTTTTTGGAGGATATGAATTTTGAAAAATATACAGACTTTGTCATTAATATGCCCTTATTGTTTGTTGTCAAAAATTCCAAACATTTTGATGTAGAAGGAAAGAAATTCGAAGATTTTATGCATGGCAAACTTTCAATACTTAAAAATGTTAAACCAAATATTGTAGATTTCAAAAACCATTTAGCGACCATATTTACAGAAGTTCGTCTGAAAAAATATATAGAGATTAGATCACTGGATACTTGCGAATGGGATTGCCATTGTGGTGGTCCAGCTTTTTATGCTGGCATGCTTTATGGAAATTTGAATGAAGCTTTTGATATTATAAATAAATGGAAAGCTTCAGATGTGCTAAACGCTTATGCGGATGCTCCTAAAAGAGGTTTAAACACTGTTCTTAATAACAAGACATTATTAGAGTGGGGCAAAATTTTTTTGGACTTATCAAAAAAAGGCCTTGAGAAAAGATCGATTAAAAATGATAGTGGAAAAGATGAATCAGTCTTTTTACGCAATGTTGAAAGTATATTAGCTAACAATAAAACAAAAGCTGAAGTTGCCATAGAAAAATTTCAAAAAGATAATAGTTTAGAATTTTTATATGAAAAAACATAATAAAACAATTGCAATACAAGCCGATCCTATTCAATCGATTAATAGGAAAACTGATACAACTCTATTATTAGCTCTAGAGGCTCAAAGAAGAAATTATAGAATTTATTATTACGAAACAAAAAATCTTACATTTTTTAGAAATAAAATTTTTGCTTTAAGTAGAGAGGTTAAATTTTATGAAAATAAGAAAAAATTTTATTTTATTAAAAATTTAAAAAAATTAGATCTTTCAAAAGTTAGTTTTATTTTAATGAGGCAAAATCCTCCATTTAACATGGATTATATTACAGCTACGTTTTTACTGGAAAAGATATCAAATAAGACGCAAATAATTAACGATCCTTTTGCGGTAAGAAATATGCCTGAAAAACTTTATTCTATCGATTTTTTAAAATTAATGCCTCCAACAATTTTTACCAGAAGTGTTTACGAAATTGAAAAGTTTAAAAATAAATATAAAAAAATAGTAATTAAACCCACTCATGGATATGGAGGTAAAAATATTCTTTTTATTAACAAAAATTCATCTAGGAGAAAAATATCTAAATATTTACATAAACACCGTCATGTCATGGCACAAAAATTTTTGCCGCAAATTAAGAATGGAGATAAAAGAATTTTTATCATAA
>CACLKP010000004.1 GCA_902607585.1 uncultured Pelagibacteraceae bacterium | reverse complement strand
ATGCGGTTCGTCTTTTGCTATTGTATGTGCAAATAAATGTCCTGACCCAGGAGTAGCTTTAAAACCACCTGTTCCCCATCCGCAGTTAAAATAAAGTCCTTTAATTGAAGTTTTGCTAATTAATGGACTAGCATCTGGGCATATGTCAACAACTCCTCCCCATTGTCTCAACATTCTAAGCCTACTAAAAATTGGATAAAGTTCTAAAATAGCTTTTAAAGTACCTTCAATAATTTCATGAGTACCTTTTTGAGTATATGATATGTAAGAATCTGTTCCTGCTCCTATAACAAGCTCCCCTTTATCTGATTGACTAACATAGGCGTGAACAGCATTAGACATAACAACAGTATTAATTATTGGTTTTATGGGCTCAGAAACTAAAGCTTGCAAAGGTTTACTTTCTAGAGGAAGTCTTAATCCAGCCATGTTAGCAATTACACTTGAATGACCAGCGGCAACTACTCCAACTTTTTTAGTTTTAATAAAACCTTTTGTTGTTTCAATTCCTTCAACAGAATCACCTTTTCTTCTTATTCCTTTTACTTCACAATTTTGAATAATATCAACTCCCATTGCGTCAGCTCCTCTTGCGTAACCCCACGCAACAGCATCATGTCTTGCTGTACCAGCTCTTCTTTGTAGAGTGCTACCCATAACTGGATAACGAATGTGAGGAGAACAATTAATAATAGGACAGAATTCTTTAACCTGTTCTGTATTTAGCCATTCACAATCTATCCCGTTTAATCTATTAGCATGTGTTCTTCGTTTTAATTCTCTCACGTCATGTTGATTATGAGCTAAATTCATAACTCCTCTTTGACTAAACATGACATTGTAATTTAATTCTTGTGATAAGTTTTCCCAAATTTTTAAAGCATGATCATAAAGACCTGCACTTGCATCCCATAAATAGTTGGATCTTATAATAGTAGTATTTCTTCCAGTGTTACCACCACCAATCCATCCCTTTTCTAATACAGCAATATTTTTTAAATTATGATTTTTAGCTAGATAGTAAGCAGTTGCTAATCCATGACCTCCACCACCAACTATTATTACATCGTAACTAGATTTAGGCTCGGGGTCCCTCCAAGCTCTTTGCCAATTTTCATGATAACTTAAAGAGTTCTTAATTAGTGAAAATATTGAATACTTATTTTTTCATTACTATAAATTAAATTAGTATTTATTATAAAAAAAGTCATAAATTATACTAATTTTGCTCTGCTATCGTTGGTTAAATCATGTAAATAAATTGCTACAGCAATCCAAATAATTATAAATCCAATTAATTTATTAAAATCAAAATATTCATCATAATAGAAAATACCCAATAAAAACTGGCAAGTGGGAGTGATAAAAAAGATCATACCTGAAGTTCCTAATCCAGCTAATTCAACTCCTTTTAAAAACAGAAATAATGGAATTACAGTCATGGCTCCAGCGAGAAATAACCAGAAAGAAATAAGCAGGTCGTTGGGTGAGAAAAAGTTATTTCCATCCAATGTAATTAAATAAAAAACAAATAACGCAATAGGAGTCATAAATAAACTTTCTATTAATAAACCTAGGTCAGGAGAAACATTTATTTTTTTTCTTAAAAGGGAGTATGTGCTCCAAGTAAATGCTACTATTAGGCCAGTCCAAGGCACTGAATTAAAATTTATAAGTAAATACACAACTGAAATTATTACTAATGAAACAGAAAATATTTTTTGTTTATTATATGGTTCTTTTAAAAATAGAATTCCAAAAAGGACACTTAATATGGGCATTATATAATAGCCAAAACTAGCATCAATAAGTTTGTTTGTTACAACTGCATATATCCATGTTGACCAATTAACAAAAATTAAAATTCCAGTAATTAGCAAACGAAAAGTTTTTTTTAAATCTCTTAAAATAAAAACTACTGCGTTCCATTTTGAGTAAAGTGCTGTAGTTATCAGAAGCAAAAAAGCAGTCCAAATGGTTCTATGAATAACTAGCTCTATTGGACCGGCAAAAGATACTGATTTAAAGTAAAATACACCTATTACTCCCCACCAAAATGATCCGGCCGCAGTGTATATACAGCCCTTTAAAATATTTTTTTTCATTTTTAATCTTTTCTTTTTTATTTATATTTAGTGAAATAGTATAAAAGAGAGTTGTATTCTACTAATTATGATAATTAAAGAACTTTCAATAATATTTCCAATTTATAATGAAGAAGCTAGACTTAAAAAAAGCTTAATTAAATTAAAAAAATTATTCAAGACCTTTAAATTAATTAAAATCGAAATCATTTTGGTTAATGATGGAAGCACAGACAGAACTCATGAACTAATCAATACATTTATTAAATCAGTCAATAATGCTAACAAAAAGAAAATTATATATATTCATTATGAAAGAAATAGGGGAAAAGGGTATGCTCTAAAAAAAGGAATACAAAAAGCTAGAAAAAAATGGAATCTTACATGTGATATTGATTTTTCTGCTAATCCTAGCGAGATTAAAAGATGGGTAAAATTAAATTATATAAGAAATGATATGAATTGTTATTTTGGTTCCAGAACTTTAAAGTCATCTAATGTAAAGTATAGCAATCATAGATATTACATAGGGAATGTATTTAAACACTTTGTATCCATAATGTTTGATCTGAATTTAGACACCCAGTGTGGCTTTAAACTTTATCATAAGAATTATGCTAAAAAAATATTTTCTAAGCTTAAGGAGAATGGATATTCTCATGATGTTGAAATTGCAATTTTGCTAAAAAAAAATTTAATTAAAATTATTGAGTTACCCATTAAATGGGTTCATAGAGATCAAAGTAGACTTAATATATTTTTTGATGGATTAATAATGATAATTAAATTAATTTTTATTAAATTAAGATATTAAAATAAATTACGTTAATAAATTTTAAATGAAAAAAATACTAATAAAATTTTTTACTACTCAAATATTTATATTTCCGTTAAAGTTAATAATTCACTTATTGCTTAAAAATTCATACCTTACTCAAGTTCAACAAAAAATGAATAATTATGATGTTCTTACAAATGAATTTCAAATGTACCTATATAATAAAAACAAAAATATTTTAGATATTGGTTGTTCAACAGGAAATGTTGCAAGAGCAATTATAGATATGAGCAATAATAACTATTATGGTATAGATATTAGTGAAAAGTATATTGAAAGAGCAAAAAAAAATTCACCTAAAGGAAAATTTATGCAAATGGATGCTGGTAAACTAGAATTTAAAAACGAATTATTTGATATAGTTATGATTAATAGTGTTTTACATCATATAGATGATAATATAGGAAAAAATTGCTTGAAAGAGGCATATAGAGTTTTAAAAAATGATGGAAAAGTTTTAATAACAGAACCATTTATTGATCACAATAGCTTTGTAAGTACAATTTTATGTAAATTAGATAGGGGTAAATACATTAGAAACCCTGAGGAATATAAAATTTTTTTTAAAGATTTTAAAATTGAAAGATTAAGATTCTTTAAATATACAGGTCATGCATTTTGTTCTTTTGTTCTAAATAAATATGTTTAATTATTTAAAAAATAGAAAATATACAACACAAAAAATAAATAAAATATATTCACAATATCTTTATACAGGTTTTCACGGCATGCTTATGAGATACTGTCATAGGCAATTAGAGTCTAAATTGCCTGATAAAAAATTTAAAAAAATTTTGGAGATTGGAGCTGGTTCTGAGCCACATTTTTCATACATTAAAAACAAAGATTTTACTTATTTTATTTTGGAGAAAACGAAACAAAGATCATCAATTAAAAAAATCAAGTCAGAAAATATTTTTTATAAATATTATGACGGTAAAAAAATACCATTTAAACAAAATTCATTTGATCGAATAATATTATCTCATACTCTTGAACACATACTAGATCCCGAACCTTTTATAAAAAATGTTATGAAAATACTTAAAAAGGATGGGGTTTTATCAATTTCTTTGCCAGCTGACCCAGGATTAGTTTATCGAATTAGCAGAATGATGAATAAAATATTTTCATTTAACAAAAAATTAAAAATTTCCGCTATTGAATATGATTACTCTAATGCAATAGAGCATATTAATTCAATTTTTAATTTAGTTAATATTATTAGATATAATTATAAAAAAAAAATTACAGAGAGTTTTTTACCCTTTAGAATTAAATTAATTGATTTGAATCTTTTTTATAACGTTCACATAACGAAGTGATGCTTTCAAACAAAAATATTATTAATAGAAATTTATTGGATAAAAAAGTTATAATACTATTTTTTTTTGTAATTTATTTTATTATAGGTAATGTAGTTGTTAATGATTATGGAATACCTTTTGATGAAGACTATCAAAGGATTATTGCACAAAATAGATTAGATTATATCGCAAATTTTCTTTCTAATATTTTTTTACAGTCCAGTGATGCTTTAAAAAATGAGGTTGAAATTATGTGGCCTCAATATGGTGTTGTATTTGAATTGCCAGCCTTATGGTTAGAAAAAGTTGTCGGTCTTTCAGATACTAGATCACAATCTTTTTTCAAACATTACTTAATTTTTATAGCATCTTTTATTGGTAGTATTTTTTTTTACTCTATTGCATTAAAGAGATTCAATTCCTGGAAATTAGCATTATTAGGCACTCTATTTCTTGTTTCTTCACCAAGAATTTTTGCTGAGAGTTTTTATAACAGTAAAGATATAATTTTTATGTATTTTTTTATAATAAATACTTTTTTTGCAATAATTTTTTTAGAAAAACCCAATAAATTTAATTCGATTATGCTGTCTTTTGTTTCGGCTCTTTGCATTGGTGTAAGTGTTCGGGGCATTATCTTAACCATTTTAGTTTTATACTTTTTGTGGATAAAATCTTTGAGAAAAGACTATAATTTTAAAATTACAAATTCAGTCATAACACTATTTTTATCTTTAATTTTTTTTACTATACTTTTTTGGCCTTCATTATGGGAAAATCCCATTAACAATTTTACTAACTCAATGACAATTTTTTGGAATTATGACCATGACCAGTTTAATTTTTACCTCGGCAGTTTTGTTCCCGCACAGGTCAACCACTGGCATTATATTCCACTCTGGATTTGTATTACTACACCCTTATTAATCATCATTCTTTTTGTTTATGGCTTTTTATTATCAATTCGTAGAATATTTTGTAGATTGATTAAAATAGAAAGTAAGGTTGACTTAAATGATTTATGGAGAGGATTCTCTGAATTTCAAGATTTAATATTTGTAATATTGGTTTTTGCTCCTATTTTTTTAACAATAGTTTTTAAATCAACTCTTTATACTGGATGGAGACATTTATATTTTATTTATCCTTTTATTGTATTAATAGGGTTAAATGCTTTAAGAATTATTTATCTTAGGTTGCATTTAATAAAGGCACAAAATATTAAAAGGATTCTCAATCTTATTATATCAATTTTTATAATTTCCAATTTTTTTTGGATATATAAAAATCATCCTTTTCAAAATAATTACTTCAATTTTTTTGCTGGGGACAAACCACATAATAATTTCGAAGTTGATTATTGGGGATTGAGTAATAGATTTGTTTTAGAAAAAATACTTAATGATGATGATAAACAAATTATAGCTGTTTCTGCAATTAGTGTTACTTCTTTAGCGCATAATTTTAATATATTGACTGAGAAGCAAAAAAAGCGAATAAGATATTCTAAAGATTTAAAAAGCAGTGATTACATCATAAATAACAACATATTTTTATGGGGAGATAAAAACAAATTAAAAAAAATTCCTGGAAATTTTGAGGTATATTACGAATTATTTATTGATGATATTTTGGTTACAACAATCTATAAAAGCAGTAGTAAGATATGAAAATCTTTTTATATAAGTTTGCAATAATTTTGGTTGGTGTATTTTTACTATTTGAATTTACAATTGGCTCCAAATTGAAACTTTATGAAAGAAATTTAATAAATATATTGTCCAAACAAAATATAGAGTCTATTAAACAGAAAGCAAAAGATGAAATGAGAATTGCTATCAATAAAGATGTTTATCTAGACCCAAAAGATGCAAAACTTTTAAATGAATTTATAAAAAAAATTCAAAAAGAACTTAAAGATAGCGAAAATGAATAATTCTTATTATTATGGTTAATACAGGTTTTTTTTGTTATAATAATTCTTTAAACTATATATATTTTTTTAGATAAAAAATGAACATATTACTTATAAGCCCAAAGTACGATGCAACAATAGTGGCTCCACATTTAGGCTTGGGATATTTGTCCTCAAGCTTAAAAAAACAGGGTCATAAGGTTAAAATATTGGATGGTACACGCGAGGAGATAAAATACAATCCAGAGGATTGGGAATTGGTTGGTGTAACTGCCATGTCAACTTATTTTCCCGAAGCTTGCAAAGATATAGAGAGAGCTAAATCATATGGTTTAAAAACTATTATAGGTGGAGCTCACATCATATGCGACCCTGAGCAGAGTTTGATAGATTCACAAGCAGACTATGCTGCCATTGGCGAAGGGGAAAGAACTATGAGTCAACTTGCTTCAGGTTTAGATCCAAGTTCAGTAGAGGGTTTGGTTTATTGGAAAGATGGAAAACCTAAAAGATCAAATGCAAATGTAAAGAATTTAATCGAGACAAAAAAAATGTACACAACAAAAATTGGAGATCAAGCAAGAGATTTTCAAATCGATATTGATGACTTCGGAGAGCCAGACTGGGATAGTATTGATCCAGCTTCTTATCCTAAAAAAATGCCACATGGCATGATATATAAATCTTTACCTTTAGCACCAATAATTACTACACGCGGTTGTCCCTATAGCTGTATTTATTGCAGCGCTCCAATAACGGCTGGAAAAAGAATGAGATATAGAGATCCTATTAAAGTTGTTGATGGAATAGAAATGTTAATTAAAAAATATGGTGTAAAAGAAATTCAAATAGAAGATGATAATTTTACGCTAAAAAGAAAACATGTGATTGCAGTATGTGAGGAAATAATTAAAAGAAAAATTAAAATAGATTGGTGTCTACCAAATGGAGTAAGAATTGACAAATTGGATCCTGAAATGCTTAGATTGATGAAAAAATCTGGATGTTATCAAATGTCTTTAGGTATTGAATCAGCAAATCAAAGAATATTAGATATGATTAAAAAAAGATTGAATAAAGATTTAGTCAGAAATGTTGTAAATGAAGTTAAAAAGGCAGGTATCCAAGCCGTTGGTTTTTTTATTGTAGGGTTTCCCACAGAAACAAAAAAAGAAATTAAAGAAACAATTGATTTTGCTTGTTCTTTAAATTTAGATAGAGCAAATTTTACTAAAGCAACACCACTTCCGGGAACTGAATTGTATGATATGTGGATTAGCTTATATGGGAAAGATAAAAATATTGATTGGAAAAGTTTTTCTATGGAACAATTTTCAGCAGATTGGGCGGAATGTTCTGCAAAAGATATTGCTAGATTACAAACATGGGGTTTCATAAAATTTTATCTTACAAAATTTAGATTTTTAAAACTTTTATTCTCTTTACGGACACATCAACTAATTACTTTTTTAAAAAGAATATTAAGAATTGTTTTTAGCACAAATTTATACAATCGTTTTATCAATAAAAAAGCACTAAATTTTAAATTTATTAATCCAGTCTCACGAAAAACTACTAAATAATAATAATGTAGTGGTTGTGTAGCTGCTCAAGTTATTGAAAACCAATTAAAATAAATGTAAATATGTGTCTAGGAGAGGTGGGTGAGTGGTTTAAACCAGTCGTTTGCTAAATGACCGTACGTGGAAACATGTACCGAGAGTTCGAATCTCTCTCTCTCCGCCATTTCAAAAGTGAGGTTTATCCTCAAAGAAATTATGAATGTTAATAGGTTTACCAGTTAGCAGATATTTATAAACATTTACGTTTTCTAAAACACGTTGAACATAATTTCTTGTCTCTTTAAACTTAATTAGCTCAACCCAATCTACATAATTAATATCTCCTTTTTGAGGGTTTCCGTTAATTTTTTTCCAATATTTTACTCTTTTAGGTCCAGCATTATATGCAGCTAATGCAAAAGGATAGGATCCTTCATAATCTTCTAATAATCCTGCTAAATAGTAAGAACCTAATTTAATATTATAATCAGGATTTTTGAGTTTATTTTTTGAATATGCAAGTTTTGCTTGTTTAGCAACAAGCTTAGCTGTGTAAGTCATCAACTGCATTAAACCTCTTGCTCCAACATAACTAGTAGCATCTGCATCAAATTCACTTTCTTGTCTTATTACAGATAAAACAAGTTCCATACTTGGCATTGTTTTTTGGTTTACTATTTTAGGAGTTTGGATAACTGGATAGTTTATTTCATTATGAAATCTTTTTTCATATGATGCTTGTTTGGCTATTTGAATCGCAAAATCATATCTACCTATATTAATGGCAAGTTCACCAGCAAGTATTTCACTTCCTTTTTCTATATTTAAAGAAGCCAAGTGCTTAAGAAAATGTTTAGAATATTCAGCTTTGTCCAATTCTTTAAGCAATTTTATATTTTTTACTAGAGGATTTTTTTTAAATTCTTTTTTATATTTTTCATCAACTTTTTGTTGTTCTTGCAGCGCAAATTTTTCTCCTCCGTTAATTTCGACAAAAGCAAGTTGTCCATAATAAGTATTTAAGTATTTTGCGGCTTCATTAAGCCATTCTTCAGATTTTTGTTTATTTTTTATTTCTTTGTAAGTACGTCCTATCCAGTAAGCTCCACGAGACAAACTTATGGGATAACCAACATTGCCATAAAAATTTTTAAAATGTTGTAAGGCCATATTTGCATCATCTAAAAAAGTAAGAGCTATCCACCCCGAAAGCCATTCAGCTTCAGCGTATTCTGATCCTGTTGTCATAGAGTGATTACTTGAAACCTTATATGCTTTAGCATACTTTTTTTTATAAATTAATGATCTTGTTAATATACCTCTCTCTTTCCACCAAAGATCAGGTCTAACTAATTTTACCGGATCTCTTGGTACAGTAAATAAAATTTCAAGGGATGGATCTAATCTTCCTCTTTTTCTTCGCCATTTAAGCCTGTCATATTTTAAACCAATATCATTTTTATATTTTGCCGGAACTTTTGCTATAGCACTATCAACACCATAAGACCTACTCATTAGCAATTGTCTTGCCGTATATAAAGCTGTTTCATCTTTTGGTAAATATCTTAACATTCTCTGTACATCCCAATGTTTACCTTCCCAGGCATGCCAATCAGCCCTTTTAATGTTATCCGATACGGTAATTATTTTTTTGTATTTTTTTCTTAAATATTTCAAATCATTTTTTGAAAGTTTAGCTTTTATCCATCCTTCTTTTATTAATCTTGAACCTTCTTCAACGTTACCGTCCATAATATAAATTTCTCCAAGTTTAATTTTTCCATATTCACTTAGAGGTTCTTTACCATTAAACCATTTCTTTATAACTTTAGGCGATACAGTTTTTAGATACATTTTGTGTTCAGCAAGGTATCTAAGTCTATTTATTCTTGGATAATTAGGATTGTTATTAATAAAAGTTAAATAATCGTAGAAAGAGGCTGAATTATTTGGTCGTATTAAATAAAGCCAATTCACCGTTTTAAATACCATTTTATCTTTGGCTTTTTTTGAAAGTTTTATGGCGGTTTGCCATTTCTTTTTTTTAACTGCTTTAAAAGAAGCCTTGGCTATTTTGAAATCGCTACTCGATAGAATTGCTGACTTAGCAACTGCTTTATCAACTTTTTTATGAAATACGATTGGTTTTTTTTCAGGATAAATAAAAACATCTTCTTCTAATTTTTCATTTATTATAGAAACTTCTTGACTTTCTGTAATTTTAATTTTTTCTTTTTTTACTGTTGGTTTTTTTTCAGGATAGATAAACTTTTTTTCTGCAGTCTTAATTTTTGTTTCTTGGTCAACTTTAGGCTTAGGTAATGGTAAAATACGTTCAGCAGCAACAGATTTTGATGAAAAAATGATAAAAGACGCTAACAAAATTATATTAAGTTTAATCAAATTCTTCATAAATTTATGATGATTTACTTTTTCAAACTATGTTATAAAGATTTATGTTTAAAGGATCAATTGTAGCTTTGATTACTCCATTTAAGAATAATGAGCTTGATGAAGACTGTTATATTTCTCTAATACATCATCATTTAAATAATGGTACGTCGGGCCTTGTTCCTGCTGGTACCACAGGCGAATCACCGACTTTAAATCATAAAGAACATGAAAGAGTTATTGAATTGTGTGTTAAGGAGTCTAAAGGTAAAATTCCAGTTATTGCCGGAACAGGATCAAATTCTACTGATGAAGCTATATCGTTAACTAAGTATGCTGAAAAAATTGGTGCCGATGCAGCTTTGATTGTAACACCTTATTATAATAAACCAACTCAAGAAGGTTTGTATCAGCATTTTAAAGCTGTAAATGATAATTGCTCGATTCCAATAATAATTTATAACATTCCACCTCGTTCTGTTGTTGATATGAATGTTGACACAATGGCCAGGCTCTTTGAATTGAAAAATATTATTGGAGTCAAAGATGCTACGGGAGATCTAAATAGAGTAAATCAACAAAAAAAGAAAATGGGTCCTGATTTTATTCAATTATCTGGTGAAGATGTTACTGCTTTAGAATTTAATATGCGCGGAGGAGTTGGCTGTATCTCTGTTACAGCAAATGTTGCTGCAAAAATGTGTTCTGAATTTCAAGAAGCTTCTATAAGCAAAAATAATAGTAATTTAATTTCTAAAGCAAAACAAATTAACGATAAATTAACACCTCTTCACAAATCATTATTTATTGAAAGCAGTCCGAGTCCGGTAAAGTACGCTGCAAGTTTGCTAAAATTATGCGCTGATGAAGTCAGATTACCATTAGTTAAAGTTACCGAAGAAACAAAAAAAACTATAAGATCAGCATTGACGCATGCCAATTTGATTTAAAAATGGGCCAGAAAACCAAAAGTGGTTTAAAAATTATCTCTAAAAACAGAAAAGCTAGATTTAATTATTTTTTTCAAGATTTTTTTGAAGCAGGTATTGTTTTAAAAGGTTCTGAAGTTAAATCATTAAGAGAAGGAAAAGCGAATATTTCGGAATCTTATGCTTTTGATGAAAATGGTGAAATATTTCTAGTTAATTCTCATATTCCTTCATACAAAGAGTCAAGTTACAACAATCATAATCCTACAAGAAATAGAAAGCTGCTTTTGAATAAAAGAGAAATAGGTAAACTCATAGGAAAAATTAACAGAGAAGGTCTTACTTTAATCCCGACAAAATTGTACTTTAAAAAAGGAAAGGCTAAAGTTGAAATTGCTGTGGCTAAAGGAAAAAAACATTATGATAAAAGACATACCAAAAAGAAAAAGGACTGGGATAGAGAAAGAGCTAGGTTTTTTAGAAAATCCAGCTAATTTAGAATGCTCTTATTAGGTTTAGGATCAAACCTATCTTCTAGTTTTGGAGATAGATTTAGCAATATTGATTTGGCAATTTCATATCTGGAATTATATAAAATCAAGTTAATAAAAAAATCTAGTTTTTATGAAACTTTATCTTATCCTAATAAAACAGATCCCAAGTTTATTAATATAATGATTGAAGTATCAACATATCTACCATTGACAGATTTAGCATCAGTTTTAATTTTTATTGAAGAAAAATTAGAAAGAAGAAGAAACAAAAAAAACGATCCAAGAACATGTGATATTGATATTATTGATTACAATAATAAAATTATTGAATTTAAATACAAAAATCTTAATTTTATAGTTCCTCATAAAGAACTGATTTATAGAAACTTTGTTTTATATCCACTAAGGGAAATAGCACCTGAATGGAAACATCCTAAAACTAAGGAGTCAATTAACAGTTTGATAAATAAGCTTCCTAAAGATGATAAGAACTCTATATTAAAAATAAATAAATCTTGATATAATATTCATATGCTAAATCAAGAAGATTTAATTAAAAAAGTAAAAACTTATAATCGTTTTTTTAATCCTGAAACTTTATCCAAGGCATATTTATTTGCATTAAATGCTCATAAAAATCAAAAAAGAGATGCAGGCGAACCATTCATTATACATCCTGTTGCAGTGGCATCTATCTTAACAGATCTAAAACTCGACAGTGCTACTATAACTACGGGTCTGTTGCATGATACTATTGAAGATACCCATGCTACATACAAAACAGTTGAAAAAGAATTTGGAAAAGAAGTAGCAGATCTAGTTGACGGTGTTACAAAAATTTCTCAATTAGAAGGTAAAGCAATCTTAAATTCTAAGGCAGAAAATTTTAGAAAATTAATATTAGCTACGTCTAAAGATATAAGAGTATTACTTGTTAAATTGGCTGACAGATTACATAATATGAGAACGTTAAATTCCGTTCCAGATTCAAGAAAAAGATCAAGAATAGCAAAAGAAACAATGGAAATATACGCTCCTCTGGCTGACCGCATGGGAATGAATCGAATTCGAGATGAATTGGAAGATTTATCTTTCGCAGAATTAAATCCAGAACCTCGTAAACTTATAGTTGATAGACTTTCATTAAACAAAACTTCTAGGGATAAAAATTTTATTACTATTTCTAAAAATTTTGAAAAAAAACTTAAAGATAAAGGAGTAATAACAAGAATAATTGGTAGAGAAAAAACACCTTTTTCTATATGGAGAAAAATGCAAACGAGAAGAGTTTCTCTCGAACAATTAACTGATATAATTGGTTTTCGTATAATAGTTAATGATATAGAAACTTGTTACAAAGCTCTTGGTATATTTCATAGTAATTGGTCTACAATTCCAGGAAAGTTTAAAGACTATATATCAACACCAAAAATCAATAGTTATAAATCTATACATACTGCAGTAATAGGTCCTAATAAAGAAAGAATAGAAATTCAAATTAGGACAAAACAAATGCATGATTTTGCTGAAAGAGGAATAGCTTCTCATTGGGTATATAAATCTTCAGAAAAAATAACTCATTTAGCTCTTAAAGAGTATGACTGGTTAAGAGATCTTGTAGAAATTATGGAAAAAGAAACTGATACCGAACAGTCTTTGGAATACACGAAATTACAAATGTTCCAAGATTATGTATTTTGTTTTACTCCTAAGGGTGAAATAATTAAATTACCGAGAGGAGCGACGCCAATAGATTTTGCTTATGCTGTACACACGAAAGTGGGTGACAATATAATTTCTTGTGAAATTAATGGAAGAGGCTCTCCACTTCAAAGCTCGTTAAAAAATGGAGACTTAGTGAATATTATCAGTTCAAAAAATAGCTCACCATCACTTCAATGGCTGTCTTATGCAAGAACAGGAAAAGCTCGAGCCGCCATAAGAAAATATTGGCAAAATAAAACTATCATTAATCACAAATCTGAAAAAAAGCATTTGAGCAGTTTGCAAATTAAAATACCTAATGCTCCTGGAAAGTTAGGTGAAGTCAGTAGTTTAATTGGTTTTCATCTTAACAATATAATAAATATGGAAATTGTAGATAAAAAGAAAGATTACATAGAATTTATTTTTGATATACAGATTAATGATTTAAAAAATTATAAAAATTTAATCGGTGAATTAAAACTAAAAGAATATAAGTTTTCAATAATAAGACATAGGAAAAAAGATGCTCTCTTACAAAGAATCTTTAAAAATTTTAAAAGAAACTAATGCTTTATTAGAGGGCCATTTCATTCTTTCATCAGGATTACATAGCAAACAGTACGTACAATGCGCCAAGTTATTAAGCTATCCAAAAAAAGCGGAAGCAATTTGCTCATCTCTGTGTGAAAAAATTAAAGAAGAATTTAATAAAATTGACATTATCTTATCACCAGCCATTGGTGGAATTGTTGTTGGTTATGAAGTGGGCAGACAATTAGATATAGAGACTATTTTTGCTGAAAGATCAAATCAACAATTAAAATTGAGAAGAGGCTTTAAAATTTTAGAAAATTCAAACGTACTTATAGTTGAAGACGTAATTACAACCGGTAAGTCAGCGTTAGAATGCTCTGAATTAATAAAAGTTAATAAATCTAATTTGATTGGTTATGCATGCATCATAGATAGATCTAATAATAACTCAGCGATTAAAGATAAAATTGTTTCACAAATTAAATTAAAAATAGACACTTATAATAATAAAGAATTACCCAACGACCTCAAAAAAATCCTTCCTACTAAGCCCGGTAGCAGAAACTTATAAATGAAAATTAAAAGATTAGGTGTCAATATTGATCATGTAGCTACATTAAGAAATGCTAGAGGAGAAAATTATCCAAGTCCGTTAAGAGCGGCAATAATTGCTGAAAATAGTGGAGCCGATTCAATTACTATACATTTGAGGGAAGATAGAAGGCATATAAGGGATAGCGACCTAAAGAATATTAAAAATAAATTACATATCCCTCTTAATTTAGAAATTGCACCCACGAAAGAGATGTTAAAAATTGTTCTAAAACATAAACCAAACTACGTTTGCATAGTTCCAGAAAAAAGAAAAGAACTTACAACAGAAGGTGGATTAAATTTAAATAGACATAAGACATTTTTAAAAAAAATGATTGGTAAAATTAAAGCTAAAAAAATAAGAGTATCGTTATTTATTGAACCAAAAATTTCTGATATAGCGCTGTCAAAAAAATTAGGTGCTGATTGTGTAGAATTACATACAGGAAAATATTGTAATTTGTTCAATAAGAAAAAGAAAATAAAGAATGAATTTTCTAGAATTAAAAAGTCAGCTTTTTATGCAGAAAAGGTTTTTTTGGAGGTACATGCGGGTCATGGTTTAACATATAAAACGGCTTATCAAATTTCTAAGATTAATAACATTTCTGAATTTAACATTGGACATTTTATCATTGCTGAGTCTATGTTTATTAGTTTAAGAAAAGCAATTGTGAAATTTAAAAAAATTATTAATAAATAACTTGAAAAAAATTCAAAAGAATATAGTAATACATCTTTTGGGCCGTTAGCTCAGTTGGTAGAGCACTTCCCTTTTAAGGAAGGTGTCATTGGTTCGAATCCAATACGGCTCACCAAAAACATGAGAGATATAATAAAATTTTATAAAAATAAAAAAATTTTAGTTACTGGAGCTACTGGATTTAAAGGTGCTTGGCTTTGTAGCTTGTTATTGAAAATGGGAGCAAAGGTGTATGGCGCAGGATTTACTCCCAATAAAAATAAACATCTTTTTTATAGTCTTTCACTTAATAAGAAAATTAAGCTTAAGTTATTTGATATAAGAAATCTTGATAAATTATATAAATTTATAAAATTTTCTAAACCATCTATTATTTTTCATTTAGCCGCGCAACCTCTTGTTATAGAGTCTTATAAAAAACCTCTATTTACTTTTGATGTTAACGCCCGAGGCACATTAAATATTTTAGAAGCTTCAAAAAGTTTAAATTATGTAAGGTCAATTGTTCTAATTACATCTGATAAGTGTTATAAAAATATAGGAGATTATAAAAAAAAATATTCTGAAAAAGATATATTAGGAGGCTTAGATCCTTACAGCGCTTCAAAAGCATCAGCAGAATTAATTATTAATTCATACAGAGATAGCATTTTAAAAAATAGAAAAAATTGTGGAATTTCCAGCGCAAGAGCAGGGAATGTCATAGGTGGGGGAGATTGGTCGCCAAATAGACTTATACCTGATTGTATAAAATCCATTATGAATAAATCAAAAATTAAGATAAGAAATCCAAATTCTAATAGACCTTGGCAGTTTGTTCTTGAACCATTAAAGGGATATTTAATATTGGCTAAAAAGCAATATAAAAATCCGAAACGTTATTCGAGTTCATGGAATTTTGGTCCTGAATATAAATCTAAAAAAAGCGTTCTAGAGATAGTAAAATTTATTATAAATTATTGGGGTTTTGGTTCAATGAAGATCCAGAAAAGTAAAAAATTTCATGAGGATCATTACCTTCAATTAGATATAGAAAAAGCAAAAAAGTATTTAAAATGGAAACCTGTATATGATGTAGAAAAAAGTGTTCATGTAACCATAGATTGGTATCACAAAGTTTTTAAAAACAAAGAAAACTCAATAGATGTTACGAATGATCAAATTGATCAATACATCAGTGATAACTATTAATGTTTTATATTTTAAAGTGAAAAAAGATCCTTCAGTGAATTTTATAATGCCAAATTACAGCAAAGGTCAATTTATTGAAGAAGCTATTTTTAACTCTTCACATTCTTGTAATATGTAACTGTCTAATATTTCTGTAACTTTTATTTTTTTAAAACAATTTGGACTTAAACTTTTTTCAAATACATCATCATTGCCCCACAAAGGCTTAATTACATATGCCACTTCAATTTTATTCTGATTTAATTGATTAATAAATAATCTTTTATACATTTTAAAATATTTTGATTTTTTATCTTGTTTTGCAACATGGTTAATAAACCAAACATGACTTGGTGAAAAATCGTATGATGATAAAATTACCGATATATGTTGATAATCAGTAATTATACTTTTATTTCTTTGGTCTTTTTTAATAATATTAATTACCTCTAATAATTGTGATATTTCTTTTTTTGGTTCATTTGGATTCAAACATGATATCCATTTTAATCCACGTAATTTACTATCAAATATACTTGCATCAACGGCTTTTTCCATATTAGCATTTCGTAAATCCATAAAATCTCTCTTATCTATATATTTGTTTCCATAATATAAAGTTGATGAAATAGCTAAAAATACTAATAAATGTAAAATATATTTTTTATTCTTATAATGTTTTAGATAATATATATGTGAAAAACCAGTTAAAATAGGAATGATAAAAAATATAAACATTCCATTAATTGTCATTAGTTGGTGCGCTATTAAGGCATAAGAAGAACCTATTAAAGACAATGAAATTAAAAACTCATTATCTTTTAAATATTTAAAATCATTTTTTATACACTTTATGCTTATTATTATAAGAATTAATGATGATAGGTGAATTAATTTAAACCTTAAAAATATTCTGGAAAACTCTAATGGAAAAAGAAAGTATTCATATCGAATTTTCCCAATAGATAAAGGAAATAAAATATATTGTTCAAAAAAAGATACGAGAGAAATTTTTCCAATAAATAGTATTATTAAGAAAATAGAAATAATTACGATGGATCCAAACAATCCACAAACAATTTTATTAATATTAAAATTGAAAATAAAATATATAAAGGATAATAAAATAATTATTAAAAAAATGTATCCTGTTGGTGTTTGTTTTGTTAAAAATGACAGTAGTAAAATTATAGGTAAAAGAAACCAATAAATTTTTAAATTAGTATTTAAAGCTAGTATAAAACATAATATCGCCATCATAGATAGAATCGATGAGTGATGATCGACATAAGGTGTTCCTGCCGAGGGATATGCTAGAACCGCTACTAATAAAGCGTATAAAAAAGAGTAATGTATATTTAATTTAAGCTTGTACAGCGTATAAAAAGTACTAATTGAGATAAGGAAATTAAAAATAGATGCGTGCAAAACATAACTAAACCAAGAAACACCCAAGATTTTAAAAAAGAATGCTTGAGTAAAAGAAATAAAAGGTCCCGCTATTGTCCAATAATCTTTGAATGGATAGTAACCATTTAAAACATCATATCCTGAATTAAAAAACCAAAAACTATCAATGGGACAAACACCCAAATTTCCATAGTACTGATTAAATGAAGTTGAAAATAAAAATATTATTATAAAATAAAGTATTTTCTTTTGTTTATCAAAGATTGATTTTATAGTTTCCATTTTTTAAATAAACTTATGATCTTATATAGATAGATTATATTAATTAAATGTTATAGTACATGTCTAGGAATATAAAATGTCGTCTACCACTCCTATAATTTTACAATGGTCAAAACAGTACCCTGCATTAAAAAAAGTATTTCTATATTATAATATTTATATAAGAAATTTTAAATTTTTTTTTAAAAGCTCTCAATTTGGTGAGGATAAAAAAATTATAAAACTATTCGACAAAAGCAAAAAAGGCACATATCTGGACGTAGGGTGTTTTCACCCAATTAGGCAAAATAATACTTATTTAATGTATAAATTAGGTTGGAGTGGTATTAATATTGACCTAAATCCTTTAACGATTGAATTATTTAGAATAGCTAGACCTTACGATATAAATATATGTGCTGCTGTTTCAAGTAAAAAAGGAGTAAAGAATTTTTTTTTTGATCACCAATTGAGTTCAATAAACACGATTAGTAAAAATCATACATTGTTCATTGAAAAGGCTTTTAACATTAAAAATTTAAAAAAAAGGAGAATTAGAACAACAACTCTGGATGATTTATTAAAAAAAAGGGGGATAAAAAAAATTGACTTTATGAATATAGATATAGAAGGTCATGAGTTAGAAGTTTTAAAAACATTAAATCTCAAACATTTCGATATTAAAGTTATATGCATAGAAATTGTAAATTATGATTTTTATTCTAGAAGCATTAAAATTAACAAGAATCAAATATTTAAAATTTTAAGAAAAAATAATTACAATTTAAAATTCAAGTCAGTTGTTAATTATATTTTTGTAAAAAATGAAAATAAGATTTAAAAATTATTGGCGCAAAACTAGCCTAAAAAAAAAAGAAGATGGTATTTTTCTTTTAAACCATATTAAAAAAATTAGACCAAGAAATTTTCTAGAAATTGGTGTATTTCATGGAGTTACTTCAAGAAATGTATGTGAGTTATTGCATGAATTGCATGGTAACAAATTTAAATTTACGGGAATAGATTTATTTGAAAATGATACAGGAAAGTTGGATGAAGAAATTGCTCCAAATATCCATTTTTCAAATCCTTTAAAAAACATTTACTATCGATATATAGTTAGACGAGATCCTTATAGCTACCAATCAGTTTTAGGATTATTAAAAAAATTTAAAGAAAATGTTAATATAATTAAAGGTAACTCAAATGACGTTTTAAAAGAAATCAAAACTGAAGTATTCGATTATATTTTCTTGGATGGGGGACATAAATACGAAACAGTAAAAAATGATTTAAAAAATTTGATGCAAGTAGTTAATAACAATGGCACAATTCTTTGTGATGATTATGATCTTTCATATGCACCAGGAGTCAAGAAAGCTATTGATGAATATGTATTAGATAATAATTTTAATCTTAAAATCTTAAATTCAAGATTTGCTGAAATAACAAAATATTTAAAATAATTTATTAATCACGACTCCAAGTTTACTAGACTAAGAGACCATCTTTATTGGTGGGTATTTTACTATGATTTCAGGTATCCATTTTTTTAAAGATTCGATTCTTCTTAAGCTTGATGGATGTGTGCTCATCCATTCAGGAGGTTCCTGACCTTTATTTGCTTCCTTCATTCTCTCCCAAATTTTTACTGACTCCCTAATATCATATCCAGCAAGAGAGGAAAATATTAAACCTAAGTAATCAGCTTCCGTTTCTTGTTTTCTTCCGAAAGGGTTATCAATACCAAAAGTTCTTAACATTCCAGCAACATCTACACCGGTAGTTCTCTGTGTTCTTGATATAGCGCCACCAGAAAAAATATCGATAGCTGCAGTTCCAACATTCAGGATCAAAGCTCTACTAGCTCTTTCAATAGAATGTTTGGCCACAGCATGTGCAATTTCATGACCCATTACAGCAGCTAAACCATGTTTATTTTTGGTAATTTCAAGTATACCAGTATAAACTGCTATTTTGCCTCCAGGCATGCACCAAGCATTTTTTATTTTATCATTATCGACAAGAATATATTCCCACTGAAAATTGTAAGTTGGATCTTTTTTGTTTATCGAATCAAAATAGGCACTAACAGCATTTTCTATTTTAGATCCAATTTCTATAATTTCTTCTAGTTGATTTTTATCGTCACTTAATTTAGTTTTTTTTTTAACATTTTCGTATATTTGTGCTGCTTGTCTATTTAATGTGCTTTCTGGCAACAATTTTAATTGTTTTCTTTCAGTTATTGGAGCAGTAGTGCAGGAAGCAATTAATAAACCGCAACCACAACCACCAAAAATTTCAAGAAATTTTCTTCTATTTATGTTATTAATTTTGCTCATAATAAAATTAGTATTTTAAATGGTTAATAAGCAAAAAAAAAGAAGTATTTTAGCAAGAATAAGAAACTATTTTATTGCTGGTGTAGTTGTTTTAATTCCAATAGGTATTACTATATACCTAACTATATTTTTAGTATCCATATCATCTAAAATTTTGCCTAAAGAAATTAATCCTAATCATTATTTACCTTATAACATACCTGGAGTGGAAATACTCATGTCAGTAATTTTAATTACCTTAATTGGTTTTTTGTCATTATCATTTATTGGAAAAAGATTATTAGATGTATTTAATAATATTTTAAAAAAAATACCTATTTTACGAACTATTTATTCTGCAATCGTACAAATGACAGAAACTTTTACAAAAAGTGATAATAAAAAAAATACTGTAGTTTTAGTTGAATATCCAAGAAAAGGTTCTTGGGCCGTTGGATTTGCAACAAAGGAGAACACTGGTGAAATTAGCAATAAAGCAAAACAGAAATTAATTAATGTTTTTGTTCCTACAACACCCAATCCTACCAGCGGCTTTTTGCTTATGTTTCCAAAAGATGAGGTAATTTATCTAGATTTATCTTTTGAAGAAGCATCAAAATTTATTGTCTCAGCTGGAACTTCTAATCCCGACTAGTATTTAGCAAATTAATTTCGTTTACAATATCGGCTCTGTCAAACAATTTTAACAGAAGATTATATTTTTTAAAATTATTTTTATTAGCTTCAATATCTCTAATATTTTGATCAGCTATTTTGAAAAGATCTTCATGATGGATTGGATCGGCTATTTTAAAGTTTTTAATCCCACTTTGTTGAAACCCCAAGACATCACCAAAGCCTCTAAGTCTCATATCTTTTTCAGCTATCAAAAAACCATTATTGGATGATTTTAATATTTTTATTCTTTTTTTAGCATTGGCATTTAAATTTTCTTTATATAGCAATATACAAGTCCCTTGTTGAGTGCCTCGACCTACTCTTCCTCGTAATTGATGTAGTTGCGATAATCCAAATCTATTAGAATTTTCAATCACTATCACGTTTGCGTTTGGAAAATCTATACCTACTTCTATTAGAGTTGTTGAGACTAATATATCTATTTTTTTTTCTAGAAAATTATTTAATACCTCATTTTTTTGATCTTTTTCTAAACTACCATGAATTAATCCAACTTTATTAAAAAACTTTTTTGATAAAAAATTATATTTTTTTATTGCTGCTGAATAATCAAATTTTTTAGACTCTTCAATTAAAGGACATACCCAAAAAATTTGGTTTCCTTTTTTGATCTGCTTTTTTACAAATAGTATCACTTCATCAATTTTTTTTTCAGGTTTACTTAAAGTAATTATGTTTTCTCTATTTATTGGCTTTTCAACAATCCGTGAAACATCCATATCTCCATATACGGCCATGACCAATGTACGTGGTATGGGAGTTGCAGACATTAATAGAATATCGCAATCTTTACCTCCTTTATTTGAAAGTTCAATTCTTTGTTTAACTCCAAATTTGTGCTGTTCATCAATAATAACAAGACCTAAATTTTTAAATAATATATTTTTTTGAAACAAAGCATGAGTTCCTATTAAAAAATTAATTTTTCCAGTTAATAGATTTTCTTGAATTATCTTTTTGTCCTTAGGTTTGGTTTTGCCAATTAAGAAATCAATAGTAACGTTTGTAGATTTAAATATTTTCTTTGATAACTCAAAATGTTGTCTTGCAAGTATTTCCGTAGGGGCCATCATAACAACCTGGTAATTTGATTTGATAACATTAGCAGCACCTATGAGGGAAACAATTGTTTTACCTGTTCCAACATCTCCCTGTAAAATTCTAAACATTTTATAATCAGATTGTAAATCATAGTTAATATCTTGGATGGCTCTTCTCTGATCTGGAGTAAGAGAGAAATTAAAGTTTTTTATTAGTTTGTTAGATAAATTGTTATCAAAAATTTTCTGTAATTTTTTAAATTTTCTTACTCTCTGTCTGACTTGTGATAAAACGATTAAGTTTGACAAGATTTCATCATAGGCAAGTCTTCTGTAATATTGTGAATTAAGATCATTTTTATTTTCTCCATGTAAATAAAAAATAGACTTTTTCCAACTTACATTTCCAATTTTCTCAAGTATTTCTTTATTATGCCATTCCTCTAGGTCAACAATTTTTTTTAAAACTTGCTCTATTAATTTTCTATATATTTTTTCTGTTAACCCTTCAGTTAAGGGATATTTAGGAATTACTTTATTAACATATTTTTCTTTTGCAACAGGAACTACATAAGCTGGATTAACAATTTGGTATTTTTTTTTAAAGTAATTAATTTTACCACTTATTATAACAAAAGAGTTTAAGGGAAGAATTTTTCTAATATATCCCTCTCTACTATTAAAAAAAATAATATCAATTTTCCCTTCTTCGTCTTCACATAACACTCTATTGGGAAGGTTTCTGATTCTGGGAAAATTGTATTTTATAACTTTAACCTTAATGGTAGTAACCCTCCCAATTTCGAGTTTATTTAAGGTTTTAAAATTTGATCGATCTGTATATCCATGAGGAAAGTTCCATAGTAAATCTGATATTTTTTCAATTTTTTTTCTTTTTAATAAATTTTTAGTTTTAATACCTACTCCGCTCAATTTAGTGACGTTTTGTGTTAGGAAGTCTTGTATATTTAGATGATTCATTAATTTATAATATATAATAAATTTTATTGAAGAATGAAAAATAAAGAAATTCTAAAAAAACAGATTATCTACAGGGCTACGCATAGAGGAACCAAGGAGATGGATATGTTATTAGGTAATTTTGTTAAAAAATATATAGAGGAATTCAATGACAATGAGCTTCAAGACTTAGAAAAGCTATTATTTATTGAAGATGAAATAATATATGGTTGGTATTTTAAGAACAGTTTTAACGATAATATCTCGAATACAAAAGTATCATTAATGTTGAAAAATTTTAAATTATAATTTTATGGCGGAGAGGGTGGGATTCGAACCCACGAAAGAGTTGCCCCTTCGCTGGTTTTCAAGACCAGTGCTTTAAACCGCTCAGCCACCTCTCCAAAGTAGTGTTATATACGGATCTTAATATATTTTTTTATAATTTTACACAACCACAATTTTATTTATCTTCTTATTGTTCAGATTGAGCTGCTCTTTAGCACAAAATCCTTTAATAAAAAAAAAGATTCATTATACTGATTTTTAATGAGAGGATTTATTTATAAAACAGTTATTATAGCCTTTTTATTTATAATTGGTTTTGAATTTACAATTGGAAAAAGAATTGACCCAATAGTTGAGAATCTAAATAAATTTACTGATGAACAAGGAAGAAAAGAATTAATTAATAAATTAAGAAAAGAAATGAACAAAGGCTTAGAAAAAGAGTTTATGTTGAAAGAGGATGATAGAATATTAGTCTATAACTTTTTTAATAAACTAATGTCAGAAATTAACAGTGTAGAAAAGAATTAATTTTAGTTGCATATAAAAACCTTACCCATTATCAACTTATCTTTAAATAAATTTAGATTATAGCTTTCTTCAATGATCAAATCACAATTGGATGGATTTTCTCTTCTAATATTTCTTGTATACTTAACTAAAATATATTTTTCTGTACTTTTAGGATATATAGAAAAAAAGGGTTTTACACAGTTATAGTCGGCGCTTATAAAAGGTTCTATAATATGTTTTGGAGCCACGTAAATGCATTTATCATTGTGACGTAATAATTGATCATTATTATTTATTTTATTTGCAATATTTCTACCGCTGACTCCCCAATAATCCAGCTCAAAATTATTATTAACATTTATAAAATTACTGAATAGATTAAGCCAAGTATACTGATAAGGATACATATTAATATTTTGTATAGTGAAAGAAAATATCGAAAGAATAGAAATGTATAATATCAATTTTTTTGAAAAGAAATAAATAGACGAAAAACTAATAATTAAAATTAAAGGAACTATATATAAAATGTGTCTTAATTCATCAAATAAACTTGCTTCTAAAAAAATTAATAGAAATATAATACTGATTGTAGTCAGCAATATTGAACCTAAAATTATTTGCTGAACACCCTGAGAAAAGATCTTTTTTTCAGTAAAGGGAAATAGAATTAAACCTACTAATGATAAAAAAGGTAATTTAAAAAATAACCAGGTAAAAATATAACTAGATGGAAGATTCATAGCATCCATACACCTGCCAAGAGTTAATGTGCAAACTCCATACGGGAAATTTTTCATTTTATTAATCGCATCAAATATTAACATAGGATCTTTCCAAAAAATTGGATAAGAAATAAAAGTTAACAACAATGTAAAAAAAAGAAAAATAAATATTTTATAAAAATAGATTTTTATGATTTTGTGAAAAGGTTCTTTGATTAAACGCGAAGTAATTATAAATGTTATTAAATACTGCAATAAAATTAAAATACCAGGAATTCTTATAGATAACACAAATGCTGTTGAGAGAGATAAAAAAAGGAATTTCAAAAGAGGTACATTTTCGCTCCTATAAATTTTGAGAAAAATTCGTATACTTATATAAGTTGATAAAATCCATCCAAATAAAAATGGCATATCTTTTGGATTATAAAAGCCATGACCAAGTAAATAAGGGTAACATAAATAAAAAACTAAAAAAAGATTACTATATGATTTATCTTTTATTATTAGATTTACAATTTTCTTACTAATTATTCCTGACAAAAAGTATGTAAAAAAAATCAAACTATGATTTAATAAAATTTTGGACGTATCTTCAGAAAATTCTTCAAAATCAATTATTATACTAATTAGTTGTAAATATAACTGAGAAATGTAGTGAAAACCAATACCATGAAATCTAGCTTCATATTCTAATAAATTAAAATATCCATCTTCGTTGTTACCAAAAAAATTTTTTATAGCTTCTACGTTGAGCTTCCAAATGTATTGATCTACAGGTTCATCTGTAGCCATACCTGTGTTTACTGAAAAATAAAAACCAAGAATAAGGTAAAAAAACAGAAATAAATTAAATGTATAATTATATTTTTTTTTCGTAAGATTTATAGATTTTTTTGAAAACTTATTTTGCATATTATCTGTTACGGACATTTCTTTAACTATATATCATTATAATTTGTGTATGTTCTTTTTTTGACTTTAGTTATATATAGCTATGTCACTTAAAATTACAGATATTAAAATTAAGGGATATGAAAGAGTAATCCATGCAATAAACGAAACTACAAAACTCGATTGTATTATTGCAATTCATAATATCAAACTTGGACCCGCTCTAGGTGGCGTTCGTTCTTGGGAATACAAAAACTTTGATGAACAAAAAAAAGATACTCTGAGACTTTCTGAAGCAATGACGCTTAAAAATAGTGTTTGTGGCATAAACTTCGGAGGAGGTAAGGCGTCCTTAAATTTGACTAATGTCAAAAAAACTCCTGAACTGTATCAAAGCTATGCTGAAGCAGTTAATTTTTTAAATGGAAACTATATTACCGCAGGTGACGTAAATACTTTTAAAGAAGACTTAATTGAGTGTTCTAAAATTTCCAAATATGTTTATGGTATCAATGTTGAAACTTCATCTCCAACTTCTAGAGGACTATTTTTTGCAATTAATGCTACAAACAATTTTATTAACAATAAAAAAGATTTAAAAAATATTCATGTTGCGATAAGTGGAGTCGGCAAAGTGGGAGGTAAATTGGCAAAGTTGTTGTCAAAATCAGGTGTCAAAATTACAGCATCAAGTATTAATGTTGACTTGATAAATAAATTAAAAAAAGAAATAGAAATAAATATAGTCAAACCCGAAGAACTGTTTGAAGTTGATTGTGATATTATTTCACCTTGTGCTTTGGGTGGAGCAATAAACTCTACAAATCAAAACCTACTTAAATGTAATGCTATAGTAGGTGCTGCAAATAACCAATTAGAAAATTCAAGTGTAGACGAGTGGTTATTTAAAAATAAAATTGTATACTCTCCTGATTACTTAGTAAATTCTGGTGGGGTTATAGCAATTGCTTCCGAAATAAATAATACTGAAAATTTGCTAGAAAAACAATTAAAGAAGATTGGGGATCGACTACTATCGGTTTTAGAAGAAAGTAAGGAAAGCGGACAGCCTACAGATTTGGTTTCTAGACGAATAGCATGGGAAAGAATTCATAGTTAATTTTAATTTCTTGTGGTAATTAAAGTAAATGTCATCAATCAATAAAATTTTTATATTTTTTATTATTTTTAAAATTTTGTTTGTAAATAATGCATTTATTGTAAATGCAGAAGAATCATTTGATATATGGTTGTCCTCATATAAAAAATTTGCTTTAAAAAATGATATATCCCAAGAAACCATAGATATTGCTTTTAAAAATGTTAAATTTTTAGATCAGGTTATTAAATACGACAGAAAACAACCGGAGTTTTTTGAAGATACAAATACATATGTCACTAAGAGAGCGAATAAATTAAGAGCTAATAAAGCTAAAAATTTATTAAAGAAGAATATAAATTTGTTTACAGATATAGAAAATCAATTCTTTGTTGAAAGGGAAATATTACTATCCCTGTGGGGTATAGAAACAAATTTTGGGAAACATGTAGGGAAGATGGATATTATTTCATCTTTGGCTACACTGAGTTATGATAAACGCAGAAGAGATTTTTTTTCGTCGCAACTGCTTATTTTATTAAAACTCATTGATGATAAATTGATAGAACCAAATATACTCTTCGGTTCATGGGCCGGAGCATATGGCAATTTTCAATTCATGCCATCTACTATAAAAAATTATGCGATTGATTATGATGGCAATAATAAAATTGAATTAAAATCATCTTTAGAAGATTCATTAGCTTCTGCAGCAAATTATATTAATAAAATTGGATGGAAAAAAGGAACACCTTGTTTTTACAAGGTAAAATTAACAAACAAAATTAAGAAAAAGTATATAAATTCATCAGCTAGAAAAATTTCGAACAGACTAAGAATTTCACAATGGAAAAAAAAAGGGGTCGTGATGTTTGATGGAACAGAGTTTGAAACCAACCTTAAAGCCGCTTTAATTTTACCAGATGGAAAACCCGATACCCCAACTTTTTTAGTATTTGAAAATTACGAAAAAATTTTAAAATGGAATAGGTCATTGAGATTTGGTATCAGTGTTTGTACTCTGGCTAACATGATAAAGATATGAATTTAAATACAATAGTTTTATTACTTATATCAACAATCTTCTTGAACTCATGTGCAGATTACAAAACTGACAGAACACTTAAAAAAAAAGAAAAAAAGTATTATTCATCTTTAGGTTTTGCATTAATATATTCGGATCATCATTACTTAAACAAAGTGGTCAATAAAAAAATTAAAAACGATGACTCTGTTGCAATGCATAATTTGTTAAAAATAAATACACCAATAAAGATTATAAATCCCGATAATTCAAAATTTATTGAGACAAAAATTTATAAAAGGGCTGATTACCCTAAAATATTTAATGTGGTAATTAGTAGGAAAATTGCTTCTTTTCTGGAGTTAGATTTTAATAATCCTTATGTAGAAATTATCGAGGTAAAAAAGAATAAAACTTTCGTTGCAAAAGAAGGAAATATATTTGAAGAGGAAAAAAATGTTATCGATAAAGTTCCTGTGGACGAGATTAAAATTAATGATCTTACATTAAATAAACCAAAAATTAATAAAAAGTTGACTAAAAAGAATAATTTTATATTAGTTATATCAGATTTTTATTACATGGATTCTGCAAATAATTTAAAAAATGAATTAATTAAAAAAATTAATATAAACAATCTCTCAATAAAGAAAATTAATAACAATAAATATAGGCTTTTAGTAGGTCCTTTTGAAAGTTTTAATGCTTTAAAAACGACATATATTAGCTTAAATAAACTAGGCTTCGAAGATCTAAACGTTTATAATGAATAATATAAATATTTTTAAAACATAAAGAGAAATTTTTATGAAAGTTTTGTTGATTTGCAAAGAAATGATAGCTTATGAACGTACAGCTATTATGCTATTAGCTAGTAATTTAAAAAGTTGTGGCCATGAAGTTAAAGCTGCTGTGATGAAGGAGGCTGTTGTTGGCAAAAAAATAAAAAAAAAATCATCAAAAACAACATCTCTATTACATTCAGATGCTTATGAAGGAAAACCATTTACATTTACTGATTCAGCTCAAAATAAAAATAATACTGACGTTTTTGATATTTACGAAAACGTTTATGAAGTCGTTAGAACTTTTCTACCTGATCTAATTGGGTACAGCGTGATGACCGGGGAACATTATGATGTATTAAAACTTAATAGGCGTTTAAAAGAAGATTTTGATTTTATATCTGTAATGGGAGGACCTCACCCAACATTTAATAAACAAGTGATTGAAGAAGATGGCATCGATGCTATTTGTACAGGAGAAGGTGATAGCAGTTTTCCAGAATTTATTAGAAGAATTGAGCACAAAGATGATTATTGGTTAACTAAAAGTTTTCATGTTAAATATAACAGTAAAATTTATCGCAATTCATTAGAAAACTTAGTCCCAGATCTGAATAAGCTACCATTTCCTGATCGGCAAGTTTTATATGACGCAGACCCAAATTTGGCTAGCGTTGGTGCTAAATCTTTTATATCAGCAAGAGGATGTCCGTACAAATGCAGCTACTGTTTCAATAAACAATATAATGACAATTACAAAGGTTTAGGAACAACTTTAAGGGTAAGATCGCCCGAACTAGTAATCCAAGAAATCGAAAATGTTAGAGATAATTATACATTAGACACAGTGACATTCACAGATGATGTTTTTACCTTAAGACCACCAGGTTGGATTCAAGAATTCTCCAAACTATATAAAAAAAGAATTAACTTACCATTTAACTGTACTGCTCGCGCTAGTTCAGTTAAGGAAAAAGATATCATAGATTTAAAAGAGGCGGGGTTAACTCATGTCTGGATGGGAGTTGAATGTGGAGATGAGGAAGCTGCAAATAAGATTTTTTTACGAGGTACAAGTAATGACACGATACATAAAGTTACCCAGTGGTTTAATAAACATGGTGTAAAAATTATCTCTTTAAATATTATGGGGTTGCCAGTCGATAATGCATTTGAAGTAGACTTACGTACACTTGATTTGAATTTGAGAATGAAACCTGCAATGGCTTCTTTTGGTCTTCTTTATCCATTTCCTGGTACTGCTGTGGCTAAGATGGCTATATCTTCTGGACATTTCAAAGAAGATAAAAATACTCTTTATCTTGAGTCAAACAAATATTCTTCAATGCTCACATTTAAATCAAAAAAAGAAAAAATGATGGTTGAAAATTTACAAAAACTAGCTGGTATAATTGTAGACTTTCCGTTTTTAAGACCTGTCGCTCCTTTTTTATGTAGGTTGCCTTTTACAAAGTTTTATCATTTATTATTTTATATGCATCTTGGGTACTGTCATAAGATACGTTTAAGTCCAATAAAATTTAAAAATATAATTAAAGAACTTCCTATATTTTTTGGTTACTTCAAAACTTTGGTAAGAAAAACATAACAAAAGAAACGGTTATATTGAATAATATGAAATTTTTTAAAATTTTTGTAGCTATTTTTATTTTTTCTCTCTTTTGTCAAAAATTACATTCTGAAATAAATGTTGAAGTTAAACATTTGATTGTCCAAGACCACAATTCTGGAAAAATCCTCCTTGAAAAGGATGCGGATGCTAAAATTTATCCAGCTTCAATGACTAAAATAATGACATCAATTGTTACTTTTGATCTTTTGAAAAAAGGAGAAACTTCCTTAGATGAAATGATAACAATATCAGAAAAAGCATGGAGAATGTCGCAAAGTGGATATTCTTCAATGTTTATAATGCTGAATGACCAAGTAAGCGTTGAAGATTTACTTAAAGGAATAATTATAATATCTGGAAATGACGCTTGTGTTGCGTTAGCTGAAGGTCTATCAGGCACAGAGGAAGATTTTGTTGTTCTCATGAATGAGAAAGCTGACGAGATTGGTTTAGAAAATACCAATTTTAATAATTCATCCGGAATAAACGATCCAAATAATTATTCAACAGTTAGAGATATTTTAAAAATGTCTAGATATATGATTAATAATTATCCAGAATATTATACCTACTTTAAGGAAACTTCATTTACATGGGATAGAACTGGTGGCGATCCAATTACTCAAGGTAATAGAAATCCTTTATTATATAAAAATATTGGGGCAGATGGAATCAAAACAGGATTTTTAACTGTAGAACAATATTCTTTAGCATCTTCTATTAAAGTTAAAGAACGAAGACTTACTGCTGTGGGTAGCGGTTTCAAAACTAAAAATAGTAGATCAAGAGAATCAGCAAAAATTTTAAATTGGGGATTAAAAAAATTTGATACTATCCAAGTTACCAAGAAAAGTGAAATTTTTACCAGTCTAGGTGTATGGCAAGGAAAGAAAAATAAAGTTGAAGTGATATCAAATGAAGATTATTACATAACAATCCCAAAAAGAAAAAAGAAGATAATCAAGACTGTTTTGGAGTATGCAGGACCTTTACAAGCACCGATAAAAAAGGGCGATAAAGTTGCTTTACTAAATGTGTATGTTTCTGGAGATTTAATAAAGAAAATTGATATTATATCGGCAGAGGATATAAAAAAAGCAAACATTTTTTCAAGATTATTTCAATCTTTGAATTATCTGGTTTGGGGTGATGCGTAAAGGAAAATCACTTTTTATTACATTCGAAGGTATAGAAGGTTCTGGAAAATCTTATCAAAGTCGAAAATTATACAATAATCTTAAAAAAGAAAAAATACCGGTTCTCTTGACAAGAGAACCTGGTGGTACAAGAGGTGCAGAAAAAATAAGGGAACTTATACTTGATGATTATTTTTATCCAAACAACATAGAAAAATTTGACAAATATACAGATACTTTGCTGTATTTAGCAGCTAGAAATGAGCATGTAAAAAACAAGATAAAGCCAGAAATATCTAAAAAAAAAAATATTATATGTGATCGATTCACCGATTCTACATTAGCTTATCAGGTATATGGTAAGGGAGTAGATAAAAATCTGGTTGATTCTGTCCATAAATATATTTTAGGTAGTGTAAAACCCGATATGACTTTTGTTTTAAGAGTCAATATATCTAAAGCCTTACAAAGATTAAAAAAAAGGAAAAAGAAAAATAGATATGATAAATTCTCTAAAAACTTTTACATAAAGGCTCAAAATGCTTTCATTAAAATAGCTAAAAAAAATAAAAAAAGATATTTTATTATTGATAATTCTAGTGATTCTAAAGAAACCGAAAAAATTATATTTAAAAGATTTGTCGACAAATTAAATAAATGAATGCATATAAAATTATATGGAAATTTTAGCTTCTAAATCACAATTAAATCTTTTTGGATACGATAAATTATTTAATTCATTTATCATGCTTTATAAAAAGAATAAATTGCCTAATGTAATGTTATTAACCGGATCTAAAGGTTTAGGAAAATCTACTTTTGCGTATCATTTTATTAATTATTTATTATCTGGCAAAGAAGAAAAGGGTTATCTTGTTGAGAATTTTAAAATAAACCCAAGCAATTCATCTTATAATCTAATTCAAAATAATATACATCCGAATTTTTTTTTATTAGAAAATGACCTTACTGAAGATAATATTAAAATTGATCAAGTAAGGAACCTTTTAAAATTTTTACATAAATCAACTTACACTAAAGATTTAAAGATTGTTTTTATTGATAATGTCGAATTCTTGAACGTAAATTCGTCAAATGCATTATTAAAATCATTAGAGGAGCCTTCTAGTAATACTTTCTTTTTTATTATTCACAATGATGCTTTTAAAATTAAAGACACTATTAAATCAAGATGTATACAATTTAAATTTCATTTAAATGTTGATAAAAAAAAGGACATTTTTAAGAAAATTACACAAGATTATCAATTGAATCTTAATTTTAATGACTTGGATAAATTTTTCTACTTTGAATCACCAGGAAACCTGCTGAAATATTTATTAGCTTTAGAAGATTCAAATTTCAACATTTTAGAAAATAAATTACCATGTATTTTATTTTTAATCGATAAATATAAAACTAAAAAAGATCCTGATTTACTAAATTTAATTACTTTATTAATTGAAAATTTTTATAATAAATTGTCTCAGAATGACTGTAATAATATAAACAATTATTTTACAAATAAAAACAAGATACTATATTTGATCAATGATATGAAAAAATTTAATCTAGATAAAAAAAATTTGTTAATCACTATTGATAATATATTAAAAAATGAAGCACAATAATTTTTATATTACAACTCCGATATATTATCCATCAGGACAACCACATATGGGTCACGCCTATTCAAGCATCTTAGCTGATGTCTTTGCTCGATTTATGCGAAATGATAATTATAAAGTTCATTTTTTAACGGGTACTGATGAACATGGTCTCAAAATTCAAAGAGCTGCTGAAAAAGCGGGCTTAGATCCTCTAATTTTTTGCAACAAGATATCTAAAATATTTAATGATCTAACAAAAAAATTAAATTTATCTAATGATGACTTTATTAGAACTACTGAAAAAAGACATTACCGTTCGGTCAATGATTTGTGGAGCAGACTAGTAAAGTCTGGCGACATTTATTTATCAAAATATAAGGGTTGGTACTCTGTATCTGATGAAGCTTATTATAATGAAAATGAGATTATTGAAAAGAATGGGAAAAAAGTTTCAACTTTTTCTGGATCTTCAGTAGAGTGGGTTGAGGAAGAATCTTTTTTTTTTAAATTATCAGCATGGGAGAAAAAATTATTAGATTTTTATAATAAAAATGATAAATTTATACTTCCTATTTCAAGAAGAAATGAAGTTATTAATTTTGTAAAAAGTGGCCTCAAGGACTTATCAGTAAGCAGAACTTCATTTACTTGGGGTATTAAAGTTCCAAACAATAATAAACATGTGATTTACGTTTGGCTAGACGCATTAACAAATTACTTAAGTGCTCTTAATTTTCCAAATACTAATGATAGCTTATATAAAAATTTTTGGCCTGCATCGTTACATGTAATAGGAAAAGATATCCTGAGGTTTCATGCAATTTATTGGCCAGCCTTTTTACTTGCTGCAGATATAAAACCACCAAACAGAGTTTTTGGCCATGGCTGGATTTTATCTGGGGATGAAAAAATGTCCAAATCTAAAGGTAATATTTTGAATCCATTAGAAATAATTAATACCTATGGAATTGATGAACTTCGATATTATTTGATGAAAGAGGTGTCTCATGGAAGCGATGGTAATATCTCGTTAAAGGGTCTAGAAAATTGCATTAATAGTGATTTAGCCAATAATTACGGAAATTTATGTCAGAGAGTCTTTTCTTTTGTAAAAAATAATTGCAAAAATAAAATTAATAAAACCAATGATATATCAAATTCTGATAAAAAATTAATTGATAAAACAAAATTACTTACGTCGAATTTGAGAAATGAAATGAATAACCAAAATCTAAATAATTACATAAAATCTGTAATAAATATTTGTTTTTTAACAAATAAATACATTAATGATGAAGAGCCTTGGAAACTTAAAAATACTGATATTAAAAAGATGAATAATATTTTACATCTGGCTTTGGAACAAATTGCAAAAATTTCTATATTTTTTGATCCTATTATTCCAAATGCTACCACAAAAGTGTTAGATGCTCTAAATGTCAAATCTCAAATAAGAAATTTGTCCTTTCTAGATGGGAACAATATATTTAATAATGAGATTAAAATTAACGATATAGAAATATTGTTTAAAAAAATTACACAATGATTGCTGATTCACATTGTCATTTAGACTACTCACATCTTTTTGATCAATTAAACGATGTTGTAAAAAGAGCTCAATCTAATCAAGTTAAATATTTGCTTACAATCTGCACTACACTAGAAAGTTTTGAAAGAATTAAACTAATAATTGATAGGTATATAAATATTTATGGAACATTTGGTATACATCCCCATGAGTCGCAAAAATATACAAATGTAGATTTTCAATTTATCTTAAATAAGAAAAGAGAATACAAAAAAGTAATAGGAATTGGTGAAACAGGTTTGGATTTCTATTATAATCATAGCGATAAAAAAACACAAAAAGTAAGTTTTATCGAACATATACATGCTGCTTCCGAATTAAATATTCCAATAATTGTTCACTCACGAAATGCAGAAATTGATACTTATGAAATATTAAAAAGTGAGATGAAGAATTCTAATTTGAAAGTTTTAATGCATTGTTTTACTGGTTCTAAAAATTTTGCAAATAAACTCATTGATTTAAATTGTTATATTTCTGTTAGTGGTATTATAACTTTCAAAAATTCTTCAGAACTTGCTGACACGGTATCTTCTATTCCTATAGAAAAATTATTAGTCGAAACAGATGCGCCTTTTTTGTCACCATTGCCTCATAGAGGTAAATTTAATGAACCCTCTTATATAGTACATACCGTGGAAAAATTATCTGAAATCAAGAAAACTTCGAAAGAAACTATCATGAACTATACTACAGATAATTTTAAGAAACTTTTTGGGTTAACATGAAGTCAAAATTAATTATTTTGGGTTGCGGAAGTTCAGTCGGTGTTCCACGAGTCGATGGATTTTGGGGCAAATGTGATAGAAGTAATAAAAAAAATATTAGGACTAGATGTTCAGCTATTATTATTAAAGGTTTTAATTTAATTTTAATAGATACTTCTCCTGATATAAGAAAACAATTATTGACACACAAAATTAAGAAAGTATCTTCAGTTATTTTTACACATGAGCATGCTGACCAAACAAACGGGTTGTTTGAGTTACGACCATTTTATTGGAAATATAAGAAGAGGATAAATATTTATGGTAATTTAAAGACAATAAATTATTTAAAAAAAAGTCAGGATTATTTATTTAAAAGGATTGATAATTATCCACCAATAGTTAAGGCAAATGTAATTAATTCGAAATTTTCTCTAGGTAAACTTAACGAAAAGATTTATTTTAAGACTATTAAAACAAAACATGGCAAAACCAGTAGTATGATTTATATTTTTGAAAATACTGCTTATATCAGTGACTGTAACGATTTATCCATAATTAAAGTGAAAGAACTTAAAAATTTAAAGTATTTAATTATTGATTGTTTAAAGCTAAAAAAACACCCTACTCATTTTAACTTGAAAGAAGCGCTTTTCGTTCATCAATGTTTAAATCCAAAAAAAACAATACTTACCAATCTTCATTCTGATTTAGATTATAATAATTTATTGAAAAAACTCCCACCTAATGTAGTACCAGCTCACGATGGTTTATCTTTAAATTTATAAAATGAAAAATAATTATAAAGATGAAACTGCGTACAAAACTATTGGAGAAACAGCTAAAGAATTAGACCTTGTAGATAAAAAAACCGGGCTACTACAAACGCATACAATCCGATATTGGGAATCTCAATTTAAACAAATTAAACCAAATATAAGAGCAGGCAGAAGAAGATATTACTCTAACAAAGATATCAAAATAATAAATTACATAAAACTCTTGCTAAGAGAAAAAGGATTAACAATTAATGGTGTTAAAAAACTATTAAATGAAAAAGATAGTCATTCTATTGACGATACGGTGAATTTGGGTGTATATAAGTCAGATTTAAAATCAAATAAAGTTATTAAAGATAAAGTTAAAAAAATCTCTAAGATTGCTAAGGAATTGAAAAAGATAACAAATGGCTAAAAAGACTTCTATAAAAGTTAGACTTGTTCCGGAAAATAAACCAAATAGCCCTTTTAATTATTATGTTAAAAAACCGTCCTCTGGTGAAAAAGCTAAAGTAAAGTTAAAAGTAAAAAAGTACAATCCAGCTACACGGAAACATGAGATATTTATTGAAAAGAAATTACCACCTCACAGTAAATAATTATTTTTTTTTAAAGTTTCTTTTTTGAAAATTAACGAATCCCCAAATCATTGCTTTCCATATACGTGATGTTATTTTTGGATCAACACCATGTTGAATCGATCTTTTTCTTATATTTTTGAGGATTATATTGGTCCTTTTTTGATCAACAATTTGATTCTTAAATTGTTTAAGGCTTAGCATGTATTTAACAATTTTAGTTCTTTTTTTTATTAGATGAAAAATACTACTATCTAATTGATCTATTTTATTTCTTGCTATTATTAATTTTTTTTTATCCATTATGGTGACAAATTAGTAATTTTTACTTTGCTTAATAGATATGTATATTAATTTTATGAATGGGGAAAATAAAAATACTTATATATGTTATTGGTTAATGTTAATAACTTTTCTCGTAGCTTTAATGATTATAGTAGGAGGATTAACCAGATTAACAGATTCAGGCTTATCAATTGTTAAATGGGATATAATTTCTGGTATATTACCACCTTTATCATTAAACGATTGGGAAAACTCATTTATACTTTATAAACAAATACCAGAATACAAGTTAGTAAACTCAACGATGACTTTAGATCAATTTAAAACTATCTACTGGTGGGAATATACTCACAGATTGTTGGGTCGTTTTATTGGATTATTTTATATGATACCATTGCTTTACTTTACATTTAAAAAAACGATAAAAAGAAATACATTAATTTCTTTATACCTAATCTTAATTCTTATATTTTTTCAGGGTTTTGTTGGATGGTATATGGTTAAAAGCGGTTTAACTGATAGAACTGACGTTAGCCACTATCGCTTAGCTCTCCATTTAATTTTAGCCTTCATAATCTTTATTCTATTGCTTTGGAATTATCTTAAATTTAGAAATAAACAAAACCTTATTCATAGGACAAAATTACCCTCATATTTACCAATTTTTTTTATATCTTGTATGCTTATTCAAATCTGCATAGGAGCTTTTGTGTCCGGATTAGATGCTGGCCAAATATATCAGTCATGGCCTTTGATGAATCAAAGCTATTTTCCTGATGATTCTAGTTTAAAAGATTTATTTTCTATGAAAGCTTTTGAAACACCCTCAATTGTACAGTTTATTCACAGAAATATAGCTTATTTTATAATTTTATTATTTGGTTTTATTGCAACAATTATATACAAAAATGAAGATCTTATTTATTTAAGAAGCACTACTTTATTAGTTTTTATATTTCTATTCTTGCAAATTTTTTTGGGAATTTTAACTGTAATTTCAGGTGCACAGATAATTTTAGCATCTATGCACCAAATAGGATCTATACTTTTAATCACAACATCTATAATTCTAGTATTTAAAAATTCTAGAATTAACTAACTGCTTTTAGCTTTACGCTTCCAGCAGCTTCTAAAGCTTGTTTTAAATCAGCAATAATGTCATCAGGATGTTCAATTCCTATAGACAATCTTACATAACCGGGCGTAACACCAGCAGCTTGTAGTTCCTTTTCTGTCAATTGACTATGTGTAGTAGTAGCTGGATGTATAGCTAAACTTCTGGCATCACCAATATTGGCTACGTGATAAAACATTTTTAAAGACTCAATAAATTTTTTACCAGCTTCAACACCTCCCTTAACTTCAATACCAACTAAGCCTCCATTTCCACCTTTAAAGTATTTTTTTGCTCTGGCTCCAATTTCACCTTTATGCAGAGTAGGGTAAATTACTCTTTCAACATTTTTATGCTTTTGCAAAAATTCAACAGCCTTTTCAGCATTTGAACAATGCTGTTTCATTCTTAAAGCAACTGTCTCTAAACCCTGAATAATTCCAAAGGCATTGTCTGGTGCTAAAGCAGAACCTAAATCTCTTAATAGTACTACTCTTGCACGCACAGCAAAGGCCACATTTGCTCCTGTAAGTTCAGGAACAACTTTTCCCCAAACAGCTCCACCGTAACTTGCGTCAGGTTCATTATATAATGGTTGTCTTTTTGGATTAGTGGTCCAGTCAAAATTTCCTCCATCAATTAAACATCCACCAATAACGGTTCCATGCCCACCAATATATTTTGTCAGAGAATGAACAACTACGGCAGCACCTTGTTCAATCGGTTTGCAAATTATTGGTGACGCTGTGTTATCCATTATTAAAGGTATATTATATTTTCTCCCTATATCAGATACTTCTTTAATAGGAAAAACTCTTAAATATGGATTTGGAAGAGTTTCGGCATAAATCGCTCTAGTTTTATCATCAATAAGTTTTTCAAAGTTTTTTGGATCAACAGGATCAGCATACCTAACTTCAATACCAAGTTTTTTTAAAGTATGTGTAAATAAATTTACTGTTCCACCATAAAGATCTGTTGAACTAATAAAATTATCTCCTGATTGACAAACATTTGTTATTGAAAAAGTAGATGCCGCTTGTCCCGAACCTACTGTAACACAAGCTAAACCACCTTCTATAGCAGCTAATCTCTTCTCTAACGCATCGTTAGTAGGATTCATTATACGTGTGTATATGTTTCCAAACTCTTTTAAGGCAAATAGATTTGCTGCAGTATCTGTATCCTTAAATTGATAAGAAGTTGTTCTATATATAGGCACCGCCACTGCAGTAGTAGCAGGATCACTTCTGTAATCACCCCCATGCAACGCTATTGTTTCTGGGTTCTTTATGTCTTTAGTCATTTTTTTGTCTCCTTTTTTAGTGCTTTAGAAAAATTCAAGGTGCACAATATAGTCAAATACCTAGCCAATCATTTCGGTAAAAAAAAACCGCCATACGGCGGTTTTTAAACATTCATTTTAGCAGTTTAAAGCCCGCAATCTGATACAAATCGGCTATCTATATTTAACTAAAAAATATATTGAATGTAAAGCTTTTTTTAAACCCCAAAAGGTTTGACATTGACTATTAATCTCAGTAATTATGCGCGAGTTACAATGACAGATTTTATTAAAAAAGATGAGATAAAAAATAATTGGCTTTTAATAAATGCAGAAAACGCAATAGTTGGTAGATTAGCTGCATACATTTCGAAAGCCTTAAGAGGCAAAAACAAAACCCAATATACTCCACACATGGATAATGGCGATTTTGTTGTAGTTACTAATATAGAGAAGATTAAATTTACAGGTAAAAAAAATAGAAATAAGAAATATTATAGACACACAGGTTATCCTGGTGGAATTAAAACCACTACTCCATCTATATTGATAAAAAAAAAACCTGACGAAATTTTGAAGTTAGCCGTTAAAAGGATGCTTCCAAAAGGACCGCTAGCAAAAAAACAGCTCTCTAAATTGAAAATTTACAAAGGAACTACGCATCCGCACGAATCTCAAAATCCGAAGATTATCGATTTTGCTAAAATGAACAAAAAAAATTACGTTTCAATAAATTAATATGGAAGCTCAATTAAACATAGATTCAACTAATAAAAAGATTAAATTAGATTTCAAAGATTCCAAGTATGCTACTGGCAGAAGAAAAAAATCTATTGCTAAAGTTTGGCTTAAAAAAGGTTCTGGAATTATTAGTGTAAATGGAAAAAAAATGGTCGATTACTTTCAGAAACCAAATTTACAAATTTCAATATTTCGACCTTTAACTCTTGTTAAGAGAGAAAACGAATTTGATGTCAAATGTTCAGTTAAAGGCGGTGGATTATCTGGTCAGGCAGGAGCAATAATTCACGGTTTATCAAGAGCTATTGTTTTATATGAGCCTGAACTTAAAACTACATTAAAAAAAGAAAAACTTACGACGAGAGACTCTAGAGCTGTTGAACGTAAAAAATACGGTCACAAAAAGGCAAGAAGAAGCTTTCAGTTTTCTAAAAGATAACTTTTTATTACAATTTCTCTTAACATTAATAATTGGTATAATCAAAAAAATGAAAGATTCATTGAATATAGCTGTAGCCGGCGCCACTGGATATGTAGGACTTGAATTAATTAAAATTTTGTCAAAGCATCCAAGAGCAAAAATTTTGTATTTATGTGCTAATAAATCTGTTGGTAAAAAAATTAATTCATTTGATAAAAAGATAATTAATAAAAATCTACCAATAATCTCAAAAATCAGAAATATTAGCTGGGATAAAATAAATGTTCTCTTTACAGCATTACCAAATGGCCAAGCACAAAAAATAGCAAAAACTATTCCCGAACATATAAAACTTATCGATTTATCCGCAGACTTTAGATTAAATAATTTTAAGCTTTATGAAAAATGGTATGGAATTAATCACAAATGTAAATATTTAATAAACAAATCCATATATGGAATTACAGAATTCTCGAGAGGAAGCCTGAGCAACCATAAAATTATTTCATGTCCAGGTTGTTATCCTACATCTATACAAATTCCATTAATACCATTGGTGCAAAAAAAAATGATAAATATAAAAAACATTACTATTGACTCTAAATCTGGTTACTCAGGAGCAGGGAAGAAGATAAGAAATAAATTTAAATTTAAAAATCTATTTGATTCTGTTTCGGCATATGGTGTTGGATCTCATAGACATATGTTGGAAATTGATCAAGAATTATCAAAAATATCTGGAGAGACAATTAAAGTTTTCTTTACGCCCCATCTCATTCCAATGTTTAGAGGTATTTTATCTACTATATATTTAGAAACTTGTGGTAATTACGATGCAAAAAAAATTTATCTGTATTTAAAAAATTATCATAAGAAAAACTTTTTTGTGAAGATGGCTAAATTTAATACCCCCATAGGAACGGGTGAAGTCATGAATACAAATTACTGTAATATTTCAGTTTGTAAAAGTAGAAAAAAGAATAAGATTATAATTATTTCAACAATCGACAATCTAATTAAGGGTGCTTCAGGTCAAGCAGTGCAAAATATGAATGTTGCATTCAAACTTAAAGAGACTATGGGTCTAATATGAAAAACTTATTTTACTTAATTATATTTTTTTTGATCATAGGTTGTTCCACAAATAAACTTGTTTATTGGTGTGGAGATCATCCTTGTATTAATAAAAAGGAAAAAGAGGCATATTTTAAAAAAACTATGATAGTTGAAATGAAAGAATTAAAAAAAACAAACATCAATAATAATTCTGAAATAGAAAAGATCATACAACAGGCTACGCTAGATGAAAAACAAAGAATTAAAAAAGAAAAAGATTTAGCTAAACAAGCGAAATTAGATGAAAAAAGAAGAATTAAAGAAGAAAAGAACTTAGCAAAACAAATTAAAAAAGATGAAAAACAAAGAATTAAACAAGAAAAAGATTTAGCTAAACAAGCGAAATTAGATGAAAAAAGAAGAATTAAAGAAGAAAAGAACTTATCAAAACAAATTCAAAAAGATGAAAAACAAAGAATTAAACAAGAAAAAGATTTAGTTAAACAAATTGAAAAACATAAAAAAAAGATAATTAAAAAAGATAAAGAAGGATCAAAAAAAAAAGTCCTTATTGACACTGGTATTGTAAACATTGAAATAGAAGCTACTAAATTTAATGAATTAGTAGAAAAAATTACTAAGAAAAATTTATTTAGACCTTATCCTGATATTAATGATATACCGAACTGATTATTATGCGTGAAAGAATCAATATAGCAATTGTTGGATTTGGTAATATAGGTAGTTATTTTTATAAAATTTTGGAAAAAAATAAAGTAAACATATCTACTAAAACTGGAAAAATACCCTTTGTTAAATATATATCAGCTAGAAATATAAATAAAAAAAGACAGATTAAAATTCCAAATTCGAAATGGATAAAAAATCCTTTAAAATTATCTTTAATGAATGATGTGGATATTATTTTTGAATTAATTGGAGGTTCTGAAGGAATAGCAAAAAAATTAGTTTTTGCTGCATTAAGAAATAAAAAGCATGTAATAACAGCAAATAAAGCACTAATGGCTAAATATGGAGATCAGCTTGCTCATGTAGCAGAAAAAAACAAAGTTAATCTTGAATATGAAGCTTCAGTTGCAGGTGGAATTCCAATAATAAGATCAATAAAAGATGGTTTAATTGCAAATAAAATTAATAAAATTTATGGAATCCTGAATGGCACAACTAACTTTATTTTATCTTCAATGGAAAATAGTCGGAAAAACTTTTCTGACGTGGTTGATAAAGCAAAAAAATTAGGTTTTGCTGAAAGCAATCCAGTTTCTGATCTCAATGGAAATGATTCAGCTGCTAAATTAAGAATTTTATCATCTATAGCTTTTAACAAAATGATATCTAAAAATAAAATTTTGACCGAAGGTATACAAAATATTAATTTAACTGATATCTTTTATGCCAAAGAATTAGGTTATAAAATAAAGTTATTGTCAATTTCGGAAATTAAGAAAAAAAAATTAATTGAACGCGTACATCCGTGTTTGATTCCAAATAAATCCTATTTAGCTAATATTAATGGAGTTTTAAATGCTATTGTAATCGATGGTTTACCTGTTGGTAAATCAGTACTGCAAGGTGAGGGAGCAGGACCAGGGCCAACATCCTCGGCTCTCATATCTGATCTTTGTTCTGTATTAAAAGGAAATATACAATATCCATTCGGTGTCACTGCATCATTAAGAAAAAAAATTGAAAAATTTGATATATCCAAACATTTCTGCTCTTCTTATTTAAGGATTGAGGTAAAAGATCTTCCAGGAGTTTTATCATCGATAACTAAGATCTTTGCAAACAATAAAATTTCAATTAAAAATTTAATACAAAATCCTTATAAAAAAAATAAAAAAGCTTCAATAATAATAATTACTCATGAAAATTTAGAAAAAAATTACAATAATCTACTTTTGAATTTAATTAGAAATAAATTTGTAATAAAAAAACCAACTTTCATAAGAATAGAAAAAATATAAATGAACATCGACAAGTTTCTAATAAACCCCTTTATTAGAACCACTGAGAGAGCAGCCTATGGAGCTTCTATTTTTAGAGGTAAAAATGATAAAATATCGGCTGATCAGGCTGCTGTTGATGAAATGAGAAAAGAATTAAACTCAATAAATATGAAAGGAAAAATTGTTATTGGAGAAGGTGAATTAGATGAGGCTCCAATGTTATATATCAACGAAAAAGTTGGTACCAAAACGGGAGAAGAACTTGATATTGCTGTAGATCCTTTAGAAGGAACTAATTTTACTGCAAAAAATTTGCCAAACGCATTGTCAGTATTGGCTGTTACTAGAAGAGGTAATTTATTTCACGCACCTGATATTTATATGGAAAAAATTGCAATTGGGCCGAATCTACCTAAAAATCTAGTAGATCTAGATTTTGGTATCAAAAAAAATATTGAATTATTAAGTGAGGCAAAAAAAGTCAACCCAAACAAGATTACTGCATGTGTGCTTAAACGTCCAAGACACAACGAAATAATAAAAACTTTAGATGAAATGGGAGTTAAAATCAATTTTATTACTGATGGAGATGTATCGGGAGTAATCTCTGTAGCACACCCAAAATCAAATGTTGATATATACATTGGAATTGGCGGTGGACCCGAGGGTGTTTTGGCTGCAGCTGCTTTAAGCTGTTTGGAATGTCAAATGCAAACAAGATTAATATTTCAAAATACAATTGAAAAAGAAAGAGTTAAAAAATTTGGTATCAAAAATTTAAACCAAAAATATAATATCAAAGATATGGTTAAAGATGATGTTATATTTTGCGCTACTGGAGTAACTGATGGAGATTTAGTTAAAGGTATAAAAGATCTCGGTGATAGCTTTGTCTCAGAAACTCTAGTTTTACATAAAAGCAGTAAAACGAATAAAATAATTAAAAATCAAGTTAAAAAATGAATTTATTATCAGTTAATGGAAAAAACTGGCAATTCAGAGAATTTAATTCATCAGATGTAATTAGGTTTGCAGAGGTTTTTTCTTTGACTGAAATAGTTGCAAAACTTTTATCAATAAGAAAAAAAAATATTGACGATATAGGTATTTTTTTAGATCCAAAAATTAAAAATCTTTTACCAAATCCTTTAAATTTAAAAGATATGAAAAATGCAATTGAAAGAACTTATAAAACCATTTCAAATGGTGAGTTAATAGGTATTTTTGGTGACTACGATGTTGATGGAGCAACCTCTACAGCTTTACTAGCTCGGTATTTTTTATCAATAAATCAAAAGATACAAACATATATACCTGATAGACAAACAGAGGGCTATGGACCAAATGTTAGTGGTTTTAAAAAACTAATCGATAAAGGAGTAAAAGTTATCTTTACTGTTGATTGCGGTACACTATCCTTCGAACCTATTAGTTTTGCAAAGAAATTTGATGTTGATGTTATAGTGCTCGACCACCATCAATCAGATATTAAACTCCCTAAAGCATGTGCAATTGTAAATCCAAATCGCTATGACGACACTTCAAAACTTAATTATCTTTGTGCAGCAGGAGTTTGTTTTATTTTTTTAGTAGCTTTAAATAAAAAATTGCGTAATGAAAATTGGTTTAAAAATAATAATATAAGTGAACCAAATATATTAAATTTTTTGGATTTAGTTTCACTAGGAACTGTGTGTGATGTAGTACCATTAATAGGTTTAAACCGAGCTATTGTAAAACAAGGTCTTAAAATAATAAAAAAACGATCAAACTTAGGTTTAAAAACTTTATATGATATATGCAAAATTGAATCTCAACCAACAACATTTGATTTGGGCTTTAAATTAGGACCAAGAATTAACGCTGGTGGCAGAGTAGGTAAATCTTCACATGGTGCTGAACTTTTAATTTCTGATGATCCTCAAAAAACTTATCAAATTGCTATTGACTTAGATAAATCTAATAAACAAAGACAAAGCATTGAGATGTTATTATCAGAACAAATAAATTCAGAAGTTACAAAATTTCACAATCACCCTGTATTAGTAATATCAGGAAAACATTGGCATGAAGGGATAATAGGAATAGTTGCTTCAAGAATTAAAGAAAAATATAACAAACCTACCATATTAATTTCATTAAATAAAAAGGTAGGAAAAGGATCCGCAAGATCAGTAGTGGGTTTTGATATTGGAAGTGAAATTATTAAATCTGTGCAATCTAACATTCTAGAAAAAGGCGGTGGTCATAAAATGGCTGGGGGTTTTACTATAAAAGAAGAGAATATTCCTATTTTTAGGGATATATTAATAAAAAATTTTGAAAAAACCCACTCAAAATCTACATTTAATTTGAACTTATATTTAGATTCTGTGATTGCGCCCAGCGCTTTAAATGAAGATTTTTTTGAGCAAGTAAATCGTTTGGCGCCTTTTGGTTCTGGAAATAGAGAACCAAAATTTGTAATAGAAAATATACGAGTAATTTCATCAAATACCGTTGGAAGTAATCACATAATATTAACTTTAAGTGGTAAAGACGGTTCCACATTTAGGGGATTTGCATGGAATGCCAAAAATACTCCATTAGAACCGTATCTTAATGTAAAAAACAAAAAGAAAATTAACGTAGCCGGAAGAATGAGGTTAAATGAATGGAAAGGTGTTAAAAAAGTTGAATTTCTAATAGAAGACGTTTCATTAAATTAATTTTTAAGTTTAACAAAATATTCTTTTAGATATTTCTCATAATTTTTCCATGAATTTATCGAAGATTTATAAATTTTAGACCGTGCTTGCGTTGAACTTGCTGTTTTTATTGGTCTTTTATTTTCATAAAATTTTAAGCATTTATCAGACCAATTTAAACTGCAAAATTTTATCAAATTTCTAATTTCAATCTCAGTATTATAAATCAAGTTTTCATATTGAATATTAAAGATAAAATTGGGCAAAACTGAATTCCAGTGTTCCATTAGATCGACATAAAGTTTATAATATTCTGTAGCTTCATCTAAATTATACGCAAAGTTTATTTTTCCGCTAGGGAAATGATTTTTAAATATTGAGAAAATATTATCTTCAGGACTTCGTAGACAGTGTATTATTTTAGATTCCGGCAGTATTAGTTTTATAAATCCTATCGATAAAAAATTGACTGGTAATTTATCTGTACTAATTTCAGCTTTGTTAGAAATTTTCTTCATTTTAGAAATATATTCTTTGCCAATTTTTTTAAAGATATCTTTATTGCAATTTTCAATATCATTAGGATATAATTCTACATTATCTTTATCAAAATTTTCTTTAAGCAAATTTGGTATAAACTCAACTTCATCAGCGCCGAATACTTTTGGATGACTCGACAATATTTGTTCTACGAGAGTAGTACCAGATCTTGGCATACCGAGAACAAATATCGGGCTACTATTTGAATATCCAGTACCCTTGAATTTATTAAATAAATCGCTGTTATAAGTTTTTTTAGTTTCTTTAAAAAATTTTTTTTCGTTATCTAAAGAAAAATTAATTTTTTTCCTATATAAAAGATTTGCTTCCTTATAAAAAAGAAAAGATCTCTCATAATCTTTATTATCTTCATGAGCTTTTCCTAATGCAAATGCAAGATTTGATCGTACTTCAACATTATTCATATTTGTATTTTCATATGATTCTTTTAATTTTTTAAAATTTTCATCTGTATAAGAATATTTTGTTATTCTGCTGAGAGATCTATGGGAATGGGAGTTATTAGGATTTAATTTAATAGCTTCTTTTAAATGTAATTTAGCCTCATTATATTTGCCAAGGGTAATATAAACTATTCCCAGATTATAATGCGCGGGTGAAAGTTTTGGATTTATATGTATTGCTTCTTTATAACAATTAATGGATTCTTCATACCTAAATAATGAATTATATAAACTACCCAAATTAATGTACGGTTCTGGTATTTTTTTGTCAACAGAAATTGATTTCTTATAATAATTTTCTGCTTTTTTAATGCTTTCTTCAGTTTGTTGATCAAAAAATAAAAGTCCTAAATTATTATAAATTATAGCAAATGTTGGGTCTATTTTAAGACCTAGTTCATAATATTTAATTGCCTGGACAAATTTCTTTTGCCCAACAAGTATAAGACCTAACAGATTATATAAAAAGGGTACTTTAGAATTTTCATTAATTAGGTCTATGCACACTTGTTCTGCTTCTAATAAATTTCCAGATTTATAAATATCTACAACTGATTGAATTTTTTCTTTTAAACTTTTCATTAATTACATTTTGATCATTGCAACAACATTAAATATATAATAAATACAAAGATACTTTAAGAGGTCCCATCGTCTAACGGTTAGGACAGGTGGTTTTCAATCACCCAATCGGGGTTCGATTCCCCGTGGGACCGCCACAATTTTATGAAATTTTTAAGAGTCGGAAATTTAAACAAAGAAAAGCCTGCAATAATTGATAAAAATGGAATTATTAGAGATGTTTCAGCAAAGATTCCAGAATTAAATCCACACACTTTAAACGATTCCTCACTACAACTGCTTAGAAATAGCAAAATTGATGAATTCCCAGAAATTCCAAAAAATTTGAGAATTGGAGCTTGTGTTTCAAATCCGGAAAAATTTATTGGTATTGGTTTAAATTATTCCGATCATGCAGCTGAAACCGGAATGAATCCACCCAAAGAACCCATTATTTTTTTTAAAGCCAATAGTTGTATTTCAGGACCATACGATAATGTTATAATACCAAAAAATTCTAAAAAAACTGATTGGGAAATTGAACTTGGAATAGTAATTGGAAAAAAAGCCCAATATATATCTGAAAAAGAATCCTACGATCATATATTTGGTTTTTGTATTGTAAACGATATAAGCGAAAGAGAATTTCAAATTGAGAGATCGGGTCAATGGGATAAGGGGAAGGGTTGTGATACATTTGGGCCTATAGGACCATATTTAGTAACAGTAGATGAGATTAAGAACATTCAAAATCTTAATCTGGAACTTAAATTAAATGGAAAAATTATGCAAAAAGGGAACACGAATAAAATGATTTTTAATGTCAAACATATAGTTTCTTATTTAAGTCAATTTATGACACTTAATCCAGGAGATATTATTACCACTGGTACACCACCCGGGGTAGGAATGGCCAGAAATCCTCAAGTATTTTTAAAACCAGGAGATGAGATGCTACTTAAGATAGACGGATTAGGCTTACAAAAACAGAAAGTTGTTTTAAATTAGTTTAAATATTAATTCTCATATAAATGACTTATTTTGTGTATCTAATTGGAAATTACAAATTTTCTAAATTAACAACATATGTGGGATATACAAACAATCTCAAAAAAAGGCTTGATTTACATAACTCGGGTAAAGGAGCAAAATTTACTAAAGGAAGATCTTGGAAAATAATATATTATGAAAAATATCAAACTAAAAGTGAAGCTATTTTAAGAGAATGTTATATAAAGAAAAATAAAAAATTGAGGAATTTAATAAAAAATAAGTATAGATGAAAATTTCAATCTTACTACCTTACAAAGAAAATTTTTCTCCAATTTATGCTGGAGCTGTTTCATTATTTGTAAAAGATACAGTAAAAATAAGTAAGTACAGAAAAAATGTAACTGTTTATGGTAATACTAATATAAAAAATATTTACAAACTTTCGTATAAGAATATTTTCTTAAAAAAGAATATAATCGAAAGTGGAAGCAAAATTTATGTGTATCAGTTTCTAAAATATGAAAAAGAATCGCCATCGGATATTATCGAAATACATAATCGTCCAAACTACTTTCATTTAATTTTTAATGAAACTAAAAATAAAAAAATAATCTTATATTTTCATAACGATCCGCTTACTATGACTGGATCACGATCTGTTGCTGATAGAAAAAAACTATTAAATCATGCTACGAAAATTATCTTTAACAGCCATTGGTCAAGAAAGAGATTTTTAGAAGGCATAGAGGGTATACATATTAATTCTGAAAAAATGGTTGTGATTTATCAATCTACCAACGCGGTAAAAGTGAATTTAAATAATAAAGAAAAATGGATTACTTTTGTTGGTAAACTTAATCAAGCGAAAGGTTATGATTTATTTGGACAGGCAGTACTGAAAATTTTAAAAAGATACAAAAATTGGAAAGCTATAGTTATTGGTGATGAACCTAGGGCCATACTTAGTTACAAACATAAAAGATTAAATAATCTTGGTTTTATAAATCACGACAAAGTACTAAAGATTTTTGAAAAAACAAGTATAGCTGTTGCTTGCTCCAGGTGGGATGAACCCTTAGGAAGAACAAGCCTAGAAGCTAGTAGTAGGGGCTGCGCAACTATTATTAGTAACAAGGGAGGTTTACCAGAAACTGTTACTCATGGTGTTATTCTAAAAGAATTAAGCGTTGATTCAGTTTACAGGGCAATAAAAAATTTAATTGAAAACAAAAAAGAAAGAATTCAAATGCAAAAACTTTCTATAAAGTATTTTTTTCATACAAATAAAGTAAGCTCTAAAGATATAGATGATTATAGAGATAAACTTTTAAATATATCGACTCATCCCAATAAAATTAATTTAAATTTAGCTAAAAGTTTACGTATTTTGCATGTCACCAATTTTAATGAACGGCATGATGGAAGGCTTTTTTTAATACAGGAAGAAGATTGAATAATGGATTTATAAGATTAGGTCATAGTGTATTAGAATTTAGTGATAGAGATATCGTTAAACATTATAAAAGCTTAAATGACTATACAGGAGCAAAAACTTTAAACGAAAAATTAATAAACACAGTTTATAATTATAAACCAGACTTGTTAATATTTGGACATGCTGATTTAATCAAAGATAAAACGTTAGCATATTTGAAAGATAATTATAAGAATTTAAGAACCGCACAATGGTTTCTTGATCCATTAATAAAAAATGGTCCCGATTATAATAAAAATAAATTAAGAATATTAGATAAAATGGAATTTACCGATGCAAACTTTATGACAACTTCACCAGATGTATTAAATTTTTTACCCAAAAAAAAGTTATGTTTATTTATGCCTAATCCTGCAGACCCATCTTTTGAAGTATTAAATAATTTTGAAAATAATAATTGTTCCATGGATGTTTTTTTCGCATTAAGTCATGGTGTACATAGAGGTATATTAAAAAAAGGTAAATATGATGAAAGAGCAGATTTTGTTAATAGGCTGGTTGAAATAACTCCGAATGTAAAATTTGATTTGTACGGAATAAATAATATCCAACCTATTTGGGCCGACTCTTTTTTTAAATCAATTTCTAATGCAAAAATGGGAGTAAACTTAAGTAGAGGGAATCCAATAAAGTATTATAGTAGCGATAGACTAACTCAATTAATAGGTAATGGACTTCTCACCTTTATTCACGAGAATACTCTTTATCATAATTTCTTTTCTAATGATGAAGTAATATTTTACTCAAATTTATCTAACCTTTCTGAAAAAATTCAAAAATTTGCTAGGGATGATAATTCGCGAAAAAAAATTGCTAAAGAAGGAAAAAAGAAATACATGAAATATTTTAACTCAACCGTGGTAGCTAATTATATTATTGATAAGACTTTTGAAATAAATTATGGGAAAACTAAGTACATGTGGGAAAATAAGTAATTATTAAACTTTAAATGGTTAATAATATACTAATATTTAGAACCGATCGTATAGGTGATTTACTTATTACCTGCCCAGCAGTTCTCGCAATAAAAAAATACTTAAAAAATTCTAAAATTACATTAATTACTTCAATAAAAAATCATGATTATGCTAAATCCCTTGATTTTTTTGATTATGTAACAAAATTTCCGGAGAATAATTTGGTAGAGAAGATTAAATTTATAATGAATCTCTCAAAAAAAAAATATGATTATGTTCTCGTCTTAGATGGTAAAGATAGATCATTAATATCGTCAATATTTCTAAGCTCAAAAAATAAAGTAGGAGTTATATCAAAGAGCAGAATAAATTTTTTTTGGAAAATTTTTAATATAAAGTTTATTGAAGATGATGAAACAACTGATTTAATAAAAATTTATCAAGATTCATTAAAATGTAGCAATATCAACACTGATATTACCAATTTTGATTGTTTAAAACATAAAAAAGATAACGGATTTTCACAAAATATTTCGATAAAAGACTTTATACATATTCATCTTGATGAAAAATGGTTTAACGAATTTTATATAGAGAATTATACAAATATTAATCCCCAGTATGAAGAATTTATCAATTTTTTAAATGAAATATCTAAAGTAAATAACATTTTAATCACCACTGGAATTAATGATTTAGAACTTATAAATAGGCTAAAAAATAAATTCTTTGAAAAAATATCTGATAAAATATTCATAAAAAAAAATTTAAACAAACTGATTTACCTAATTTATAAGCCTTCATTTGATGATATTGAGTCATTGTTAAGAAATTCAAAAATTTTAATATCATGCCATGGAGCAATTACTCACGCATCCAACTCGTTTAATGTAATAAAAGTAGATATACTTGAAAAATCTAAACTTGGTTTTTATAAAAGATTTAGTTCTTATCTAAATAATTATCACCCTATTTTTAGAACAAATTTTGATATTCTCAAAAGGGAGATTTACCAAAAAGTTTTAAAACCTTAAAAGATGATCTATAAATTAAAATCTTTTCTTATAAATACTAAATCTGAATTTACCCAATTTATAAGTTTATAATTATTTTCGACTAAAAGGTTATATATTTTACTATCAAGTATAAATTCTAATGATTGATTATATACTTCGAGTTTTTTTTGCTTAATATCGGTAAATTCTACAATAAAAGCATCAATTTTATACTTATCAAAATTAAAATTTTCTAACGCTTCGTATTCATGATTTTCTATATCAATTGAAATTAAATTTATTTTTTTATCCTTAAAAGGAGATTCGTCAATAATCTTATTTAATGTTGTGGATTTTTCTTTAATTATTTTTTTTGGTTTATTTTTTCTAGAATTTGTAAGTTCTTTGCTTAATGTATTGATTGCAGATCTTTCATGATAAAAATATATTTCTTTTATTTCATCATTGTTAGATACAATCTTTTTGATGTTATAATCGTTTGGTCGAAATTTTTTAAATTCATTTATTGATTTTGAATCTAAATCTATATTTATGCCGCTCCATCCACGTTTATACAATAAATATGTATTATTAAATTTAATCGGATGATTGCAGCCTACATCAACATAAATACCATTATTTAAATTTGAAAACATTCGATCTATTATCAAATCGACATTGCTAATTGAATATGATTTTTTTGAATATTTTTCGTAATATATTTTTTTTATAAAATTCATTTTAAATTTTAATTTTATTTAAGGCATTATTTTTAAACAAATTTGCTTCTTTAATATAACGTCTTACCATTTGTGTAGTCTTATGTCCTGTCATAGCCATAATACTTCTTTCTTCAGCTCCTAACTCAGCAGTAGACGTAGCAAAACCTGAACGTAAACTATGTCCTGAATATTTGTTTGGGTCTAGTCCGGCTAAAAAAGTATATTTCTTTATGACTAATGCAACACTTTTATCTGATATGTCAAAAATTTTTCCTGATTTAAGTTCTAATTTATCAATCCATTTTTTTAATGATGTTACAGGACAATATTTTGTATTAGAAAAGTAGGGGATTGCTTTAATCATTCCTTCACCAGATTGATCAGTTTTTGATCTTTTTACAAATATCTTTACCCCTTCAGTTACAAAATCTAAATCTTCGTGTTCAATCGCCACAAGCTCAGATCTTCTAAATCCTCCGGAAAATCCCAAAAGAATTAAAGCTCTATTTTTAAATCTATTTTTTTCGTTTTTGTCTTTATCAATTACATCAACAATTGATTTTAAATCATTAATAAGTATTGGTTTTTTTGCCTTTTGATAGCTTCCTAATATTCGCTTTATTCCCATTAGATTCTCTGTGATCATTGGATGTTTTACATCAATGTAATGTCCTGAGAGTT
>CACLKP010000003.1 GCA_902607585.1 uncultured Pelagibacteraceae bacterium | reverse complement strand
CCATTGGAACTGACCGAGGATTAGTCGTTCCTGTTTTAAAAAAAGCTGATGAATTATCTTTTTCGGATATAGAAAAAAATATTTTTTCACTTTCTGAAAAAGCAAGAAAAGGAAAAATTACTATTCAAGATCTTCAAGGTGGAACGTTTACTATAAGCAACGGAGGAATTTATGGAAGTATGTTGAGCACACCCATTTTAAATCCACCTCAAACTGGTATTTTGGGTATGCATAATATTGTAGAGAGAGCGGTAGTAATAGAAGGCAATATAGTTATTAGGCCCATCATGTTCGTTGCTCTTTCATATGACCATAGAATAATTGATGGAAAAGAAGCTGTTTCTTTTTTAAAAACTATTAAAGAATGTCTTGAGGAACCTCGAAGATTATTTCTAGATCTTTAATAATGGATAATAATTTTGATGTAATTGTGGTCGGATCAGGTCCCGGCGGTTATGTTTGTGCAATAAGATCTGCTCAATTGGGACTCAAAACTGCTTGTGTTGAGACAAGCAAAACTTTGGGAGGAACATGTTTAAATATTGGTTGTATACCTTCAAAAAGCTTGCTCAATTCATCAGAAATTTATCATAAAGCACAGAAGGAACTTAATAATTTAGGTGTTGAGACTGGTGAGATCAAGCTAAACCTGTCTAAGATGATGAGTAATAAAAATAAGTCAGTACTAACTCTTACCAAAGGAATAGAATTTTTATTTAAGAAAAATAAAATTACTCACTTAAAAGGCAAAGGTTCAATCCCAGCTAAAGATACTGTGACCGTTACTGATAATTCTGGAAAAAAAATTAGCTATAAAACAAGAAATATAGTTATAGGCACAGGTTCTGTTTCCACATCTTTGCCAGGGATAAAAATTGATGAAAAAGTTGTTGTTTCATCAACAGGAGCTTTATCTTTTCAAAAAGTTCCAAAAAAATTAATTGTTATAGGGGGTGGTTATATCGGTTTAGAACTTTCGAGTGTTTGGAAAAGATTAGGTTCGAATGTTACAGTGATTGAATTTTTTGATCATATTATTCCAGGAATGGATAAAGATATTTCAACTGAATTTCAAAAAATTCTTAAAAAACAAGGCATTAATTTTCAACTAAATTCAAACGTAACGGCAGTTAGCGTTGTAAAAAACAAAGCAGTAGTAGATTTTACAAACAATAAAAGCACAATAAGAGAAAGAATCGAATGTGATAAAGTTTTAGTTGCAGTCGGTAGAAAAGCTAATATTGACAAAGACATAGTTAAATTGGGTATTAAACTAGATGATCAGAAAAAAATTCAAGTTAATAAAAAATTTGAAACATCAGTCAAAAATATTTATGCTATTGGGGATGTCATTAATACATCTCCTAGTTTGGCTCATAAGGCAGAAGATGAGGGAATAGCGGCAGCAGAAATAATTGCTGGCCAAGCAGGGCATGTTAACTATGATGTTATACCTGCAGTTATTTATACTTCACCGGAAGTGGCTATGGTTGGTAAAACTGAAGAGCAACTTAAAAAGGAAAATATTAAATATAAGGTTGGAAAATTTCCATTTTTAGCAAATTCAAGAGCAAAGATTAATTCTGAAGCGGAAGGTTTTGTTAAAATAATAGCTGATGAAAAAACAGATAAAGTTTTAGGAGTTTCAATGATTAGTGCTGTAGCGGGAACCATGATTGCCGAATTAGCTCTTGCAATGGAATTTGGTGCAAGCGCAGAAGATATTGCTAGAACATGTCATGCTCACCCTACCCATAGTGAAGCAGTTAAAGAAGCGGCAATGGCAGTTGATAAAAGACCAATTCATTTTTAATATTTATAAAAAAAATATGATTAAAAAAGCAATGATCCTTGCGGCAGGTTTTGGTAAACGAGTTAATCCTTTAACTCTTAAACAACCAAAACCTTTATTAAAAATTGGCAATAAAACGCTACTATCTAATACCTTAAAATTTCTTGAACAGCTTGGAATCAAACTAGTTGTAGTTAATGTTTATTATTTAGGGGAACAGATTATTGACTATATTAATAAAAACAAATTTAATTTGACTATTAAGATAGTTAAAGAAAAAGATAAAATTTTAAATACAGGCGGTGGTGTATTAAATGCAATTCAATATTTTTCAAATGAACCTTTTTTAATTATAAACCCAGATACAATATGGAATTTATACTATTTAAAAGAATTAAAATTAATGGAAAAAGCATTTTTTGAAAATAAAAAAAGTAAATGTTCACTTCTTGTTGTAAATAAGAAAAAAAGTTTTGATCAATCTTTTAAAGGAGATTTTAATTTAAAAAATAATATAATCAGCAAAAATGATGGAGAAGATTTAAACTATATTTATACGGGTTTACAAATTATTAAGCCAGAAGTTTTTTCTGACTTGAATCTTAAAGTTTTTTCAATAAACAGAATTTGGAATAATTTAATTACAATTAATGAATTATACGGAATGGAAAGCAATATTGATTTTTTACATGTAAGTACTTTAGCTATTTACAAAAACTTATTAGAAAAAAATTTAAACCTTAAATAATATTTTTTTGGCTCTCATATTATCAAGATATTTATATTCTTTTACTTTTAATTTTTCCCCAAATCTAATTAAAAGCGGGTTTCCGGTTGGAATTTCTAACTTGACAATTTTTTCATTAGAAATGTTAAGAATTTTTTTTAACAAAGATCTGCAACTGTTGCCATGGAACACAATCAAAATATTTTTTTTTGAAGAGATTAGTGGTGCTATTTTCTCATTGTAATACGGTATTACGCGTTCGAAAGTGTCTTTTAATGATTCACCTAAAATGTTTGAGTTAATTTTTTTTTTATAAGGATGTTGTGGGTTTATCGAAGGTGGAGGAATATCAAAACTTCTTCTCCAGATCTGAACTTGTTTATTTCCATATTTTTTTATAGTTTCATCTTTATTAAGAGATGTAAGATCACCGTAGTGTCGTTCATTTAATGCAGTATCCTTAATAATCTCAGCATTTTGTTTATCTAAAATTTTTAAGATTATTTCTAAGCTGTTTATTGCTCTTTTCAATTGTGAGGTAAAATATGCATGAAATTCAATATTTAATTTTTTGATTAATTGTCCAGCCTGTGCAGCCTCTGATTTGCCTTGTTCCGTTAAATCAATATCTGCCCAACCTGTGAATCTTTTTTCTTTATTCCAAAGGCTCTGTCCATGACGAACTAAGATTAAATTGTTCATTTTATATAAAATATAATACGACTCATTATAACTATTGTATATTAATAAAGTGAGTAAATTTTTTAAATTTGTTTTTTATATTTCAGTACTATTTTTAATAATCATTTCACTTTACCCAGGCAGCTTGTTTGGATATTTGTTTTATGATGATTGGAGTCAACAACCTAATTTAATTAAAAATCCCTTTGGTACGACTATCAATCACTTTATTTATTACGTTTACGTTTCTTTGCTAGGACTTTCTCTTTATTTAAAAAATAACAATTTTAAAAGACTAGTTTATGGATTGTTTTTTTTGTCTATAATTCTTGAGGTTGTACATTTCATTGTGCCAAATCGTTCTTTTCAGTTAGGTGACTTAATCGGAAATTTTTTAGGTGTACTAGTTGCTTATTTTTTAGTAAAGATTTATCTACATTTTATTAAAATATGAATAAATTTGACGAAAGAACAAAAACCTTTGAAAAAAAATTTCAAATCGATCAAGAGTTGAAATTTAAAGTTGAGGCAAGAAGCAATAAATATTTAGGAGAGTGGGCAGGTTCTCAATTAAAAAAAACTGAGGAAGAGAAGCGAAAATATATTCAAGAAATAATCAAAGCCGATATGGAAGAATCTGGCAGAGAAGATGTATTTAGAAAAATAAAAAAAGATTTTCAAACAGCTTCAATTACCATAGGAGATTCCGAAATTAGAGATCAAATTGACAGGGCGTTATTGCGTGCAAAAGAAGATTTTAAATAGAAATTTAATTTATTTAGTTATTTTTTTCTTTATAGTTTCTTGTAGTTCTGTTCCCAAATATCCATCGAATGCGTGTAAATTATTTAGTGAACGTTACCTTTGGTACAAACATACAAAAAAAAGTTCAGAAACTTATGGCGCTCCAATTCATATAATTTTAGCTTTTGTTAATAAAGAATCAGGTTTTAATCGTTGGGCCAAACCTAAAAGAACTAAATTGTTTAAAATAGTCCCTTATAAAAGACCATCGAGTTCATTTGGATATTCTCAGGCAGTCAAAAAAACATGGGAACTATATAAAATAGAAACCAACAACCCCTTAGCTTTGCGCACACGATTTAAAGATAGCGTTATGTTCATAGGTTGGTATATGAATAAAACAAATAAAATTAATAAAATTTCCCTTAATGATTCTTATCGTCAGTATCTGAACTATTATTTGGGTTGGGGTAATTATGCAAAAAAAGTCTATAAAACAGATAAAAAAGCAATCATGTTTGCAAAAAATGTAGAAAAAAAATCTAGAATTTATAAAAATCAATTAAAAGAATGCCAAAAAAGTTTGGACAAAAAAAAATATATTATCTTTTAAGTTCTTTGTTTAGCTGAACCTCAGTAGAATCGATTGGTTTTATATTTTTTGTTAACAACATATACATTGTTGGGGTAACATAGAGAGTTGTTATTGTTGATAGAAAAATACCACCGAATATGGTCGACCCGATTGCAAGTCTACTGGCCTCCCCAGCACCGGGACCGATATTTCCTATAATCAAAGGTAAAACCGCTATGCAGGTACTAGCGCTTGTCATTACGATTGCACGAAATCTTAATTTACAAGCGGTCATAGTGGCGCTTTGAATATTTTTTCCAGTCCTTCTAAGTTCATTACTCCACGATACAATAAGAATGCTATTTTTTACCGACATACCGATAAGAATCACAAGAGCTATCTGAGAAAAAATATTTATACTCGAATTAAAAAGATTCAAAAATAAGAGGCCCCCAAATAAGGCTAACGGAACAGTTAGAAAAATTACAAATGGAGAGATGAAGCTATTAAAATTGGCACAAAGTATGAGGAAGCTGGTTACCAAAGCCAAAGCAAAAATAATATATATTTCCTTACTTACCTCTTGAATTTCTTCAGATTCACCTTTCCATTCTATTCCAGCTTCGGGAACATTAGTCCTAACCACTTTTGTAATATACTCTATGGCTTCAGAGAGAGTGTAATTTCCCAAAAGTCTTGCGCTGATCGTAACAGCACGTGTTCGATCAAAGCGCGACAGTATTTTTGCTGCACCTACTTCTTCAAATTCAACAAGATTAGATAATGATATTAATTTTCCTGTTGTGTTGGAACGAACAAAAACTTTTGCTAAACTTTCACTTTTTCTTCTATTCTCCACCGCAGTTTGCAATATAATTGGATACTCCTTACCCATTTTATTAAATTTAGTAACAGTTTTTCCTGCAAATAAGGTTTGGACTGTTTGATTGATGTCCATGACAGAAACTCCTAAATCCTGGGCTTTTTTTCTATTTATGATCAATTTAATTTCGGGGTTTTGTCTTGTATAATCTGATTCAATAGCAGCTAAATTTTTATTCTTTCTTAGCTCTCTTATTATTTGATTTTGCCATTTTTCCAGCTCTTCATAACTTTGACCCTGAAGTACCAACTGTACGGGTTTTCTAAATTCACTAATCCGAATTGATTGTGGGCTTATAGGAAATGCCAACGTTTGCGGCAATGTTACTATCCGGCCTATTGCCTCGCGCATTATTTTTGTAGCCCCTTTATTTCTTTCTGACCAAGGATCAAGCAAAGCAATAATAATAAAACTATTATAATTTTGACCTTGGCCCCAGCCGGGCACTCTTAAAATTAATCTTTTGTAGGATTCTTCGTTACTTTTAACCAAGGGAAGCAATCTTTTTTCCATTTGAAGTGCTTTATCGGCAGTATATTCATAGCTACTTCCTATATCGGTATTTCCGACGATTAGGTAAACCCCACGATCTTCCTTTGGTAACAAAGCCTTTGGGCTGAAATTAAAAATTGCTACAGAAGCAACAAGGATAGCAATCATAAATCCAATGATAACTTTAGGTTTTTTAATCCAATAATCCAAAGTTTCAACATAAAATTCTAAAAATAACTTATAATATTTTTCAAATTTCAAAGCGATTTTTGCTTTTTTCATATTTTTACTCAGAAAGTTTGCAGCAAGGGCTGGACTTAATGTTAAAGCAACAAAACTTGATACTACGATTGCAAAACTTAAAGCGATTGCGGTCTCTCTAAAAAGCGTTCCAGTGATTCCAGAAAGGAAAATCAAAGGTGCAAAAGATGCAACCAGTACCAAAGTTGTTGAAATTATTGGGGCTGTAATGCTTTTTGCACCAAGCCATGAAGCAACCAGAGGAGTCTCACCACCTTCAATTTTTTGATAGATCGCATCGGTCATGATTACACTGTCATCAGTTATAATTCCAATAGCAAGTATAAATGAAAGAAGGACAAAAATATTAATGGATAAATCAAAAATAGATAGTCCTAGAAAGGTACCAATTAAAGAAACTGGTAGTGCGACAGCTGGGACTATTACACTTTTAATATTACCCAAGAAAAGAAAAATAATTAGAGTAACAAGTACGAAGGCTATAATTAATGTTTTCCATATTTCAAAGATCGCACTTTCCACATATACGCTCCGATCAAAACTAACTTTTAGGCTTAATCCATCGGGTAGATTCTTTTCAATTTTTTTTATTCTTTTCTTTATTCTTTTGCTTAGGTCGATAATGCTGGCTGAATCTTTTGCATAGAGACCAATTCCAACGATTTTATCATCAGGGTTTGTATTTTTACCTTGAACTTTGAATAATACTTTTTCATTTTCAGGTGCAAATTTTACTTCTGCAATATTTTCTAGGCGAATGACATTATTATTAGATTTCTTTATTGGCAACTTTTTCAAAGAAGCCAGATCTTTGTAAGCTTTTTCTAGTGATAGTGATAATTCTAAATTGCCACCTTCCAAACTTCCGCTGGGTAGACTTATATTTTCCCTGCGCATCGCAGATTCTATTTCACCTACTGTGATATCATTTCCAGCCATTAAGACAGGATTTAGATAGACTCTGACACTCAGTGATCTCAAACCGCCTAACTGGACACGTCCTACCCCAGAAATGTTCGAGAAAGAATCGATTAGGAATCGACGACTAAAATCTCCAAGCTCCAAATCGGTCCATTTTTTTGACCCAGTAACCGAGATCCATACTGTTGTAGTGAATCCATGAGATTGCTTCAATATTTGTGGTGCTGAAGCATCTTCGGGCAAGTTGTCAACAACTCTTGCTATTTTTTCTCGGACATCATTTGCTGCATCATCCAAGTCTATAGACGTTTCAAATTCTATTTTTATATCAGCAACGCCAGTCTGTGCTTTGCTTGTTATATGCTTCGTGCCTTCTACCGCACCGATCACATCTTCTAGCGGCTCGATTATTTCAGAAGAAATAATATCTGGAGAAGCCCCAGAATAATTTACTTTTATACTTACAACTGGGTTTTGGATATTTTTAGGTAATTCTCTTACTGGCAATTGAAAGAAAAGATATAGACCAAAAACGATAATCAGGAGAGAAAATACAGCGGCTGTTGCAGGTCTTTTTATACTGACTTCAGTAATATACATTTTAACTTTTCTTATTCAGTTTTAATAATAGGTTTGATTTTCATATTTGGTCTTACCTTACCTAAACCTTCCGCGACAACCTTATCTCCTTGAGACAGACCACTGATAACTTCAAGATTTCCCTTGTCCCTAGCACCTGTTTTAACCTCCGTTTTTTTAATCATGTTATTTTCAATTACTTTGTAAACAAAGGTTTTGTTTCCCTCCATTAAGAGGGCAGTATCTGGAATTCCCAAATTATTTTTCTCTAGATACAATATCTCTAGTTCAAGAAGACTGCCTGGTAGAATTTCTAAATTTTCATTAATAATTTGAGCTCTTGCCAATATACTTCGAGTTTGTGCGTCAACTCTAGAAGCTACAGATTCAATTTTTCCCTCATAAGTTTTGTCTTTATAAGCTGAGAATTTGGCTTTTACTCTTAAACCTTTTTTTAATACGGAAGAAAATTTTTCAGGAATCGATAAATCACAAAGGATTCTTTTAGTATCATCTAATGTGAGCATAATTGTATTTGTGCTTCCTAAAGATGAACCGCTGATTCCTCTAGTTCCTATAACACCATTAAAGGGAGCAGTAATTTTTTTAGACTGCAATGATGCTATTACATCTCCTTTTTTTACTTCTTTATTTATTTCAATTGGAGTAAGCAGTTCATTTTTCTTCAATTTGAACGAAGCTGTTTTTGATGGTAACGAGGTGCAGTAAGATTCTAGTGAATTATTAAAATTTTTCATCTCAACAACTTTGACTATTACACCTGGAGGATTCCTTTTTCCAAACTTAGACTGAAAATAGAGCCCCATTCCATATCGTCCACCGATAATTAATGCAATGATTAAGAAAAATGCTATTACAAAAATAGTTATTTTTTTTGATCTTTTCATTTATTTTTTACCCCATTCAGCAAATGATCCATCATAAATTACAGCATTTTTATCAGTTATTAAAAAATAAGCTAGACCCAAAACACACGCAGTGACACCAGAACCGCACATAAAAACATTAGGTTTTAAATAATCTATATCGTTTTCTTTAAAAATTTTAATTAATTCAGATTTTCTTTTAAAAGTATTTGTTTCCGACTCTATACAATATTGGAAAGGAATATTTCTTGATCCTGGTATGCATCCTTTTTTAAGGTTTGGGCGAGGTTCTTCGACCTTTCCTTCAAAACGTTCGCGGCTTCTAGCATCAACCAGTGTAAATAAGTTAGTTTTAATATTTTTGTCAATCTGTTCTTTCTTTTTAATCCAATCTAAGTTCTCAATTACCTTATATTTATTTTTTGTATTTATTTTATCTATATAGCTAAACTTTCCAATGTCCTTATTTGTTTCGTTACTAGTAGGTCTATTTTCTTTTAACCATTTTTTCATACCACCATTCAATACCGAAACTTTTTGATGTCCAAAGTATTTAAGAGAGAACCATAATCTGCAGGAACTATGAACCGCGCTAAAGTCATAAACAATAATATGATCGTCATTTGTAATTCCAAAAGACCATAACATTCGAGTCCAGTAATCGGAATTCGGTAACATATGTGGGAAAGGAGAATCTTTATCGCTATGCTCATCAAGATCCCAAAACATAGCTCCTGGAATATGTTTATCCAAATACTCTTTATGGTTATTTCTATTTGCATTTGGCATATGCCAACTCGCATCAAATATTTTAACTTTGCTTAAATTATTTTTAAGCCATTCAGTTGTGACTAAAGTCATTTTCTAGTTTTTTTTTGAAAATATTTTTGATGATATTCTTCTGCTTTACAATAGTTTTTTTCTTTAGATATTTTTGTAACCACTTTTCCATCTAGTTTTTTGTTAATTTCGTTTAAAACTTTTTCAGCAATCTTTTTTTCCTCATCAGTATTGTAAAATATTTCTGAACGATACTGATATCCGACATTTGGGCCTTGGCGATTTGTTGTAGTAGGATCATGAAATTTAAAAAATAATCTAACTACCTCTTCGTATGACAGTATTTTTGGATCAAATTCAACTTTTACAACTTCTATATGTTCCGTATTTCCATTACAAACTTGTTCATAACTTACTGTTCGATTGTTGCCTCCACAATATCCGCATTCAGTGGAGATTACTCCATTGATCCCCTCATATTTTGTCTCATCCCAAAAACAACCAATCCCTCCTATAAATTTTTGCATAATATTTTTTAATTTAATGATAAATATAAATCAAAATATCGAAATGATCAAAAATCAAAATCATCTAGGCGGCATATGCATGATATCAAGTGTTCTGTTTTTTTCACTTATGGACGTTTTAGTAAAAATAACCAATGAATACGATGTTGGTCAGGTTATGTTTTCAAGAGCCCTGTTTGGTCTTATTCCAATATTTTTTTTGATACCTAGAAAGAAACTTAAAAATTTTTATAAAACAAAACGTGTAGGACTACATTTTTGTCGATCTTTTATCGGGGCTATTGCAATGTGGGCTATTTTTGTAGGGCTTAGAAATTTAGAACTTGCAGAAGTAACTTCTATTGCATTTTCAGGACCAATTTGGGTAGTTATATTTTCAATTCTGTTTTTGGGTGAAAAAATAAGAGCTAAACGCTGGACAGCAGTAGGCCTTGGTTTTATTGGTGTTATCATTATTTCAAAACCAGGATTCGATAATTTGAATTTTTATTATATTTATCCAGTAATATTTACCCTAGGTTTTGCTGGTGTAGCTATATTTATTCGTAAATTAACCCTTGTCGGTGAACCCGTTTATTTAATTGCTTTTTATTTTTCTGTTTGTTCTGCAATTATCGGCCTTTTTACTTTACCATTTGGTGGTTGGGTGATGCCTTCTAGTTATGACTTAGGTTTATTAATTTTAATAGGACTTTTTGGAAGTATTGCGAATTTACTTCTCACACAATCCTATCTATTAGCAGAAGTTTCACTTACAATACCCTTAAAATACTTATCACTTGTTTTTGCAATTATTTTTGGATTTTATCTTTTTAATGAAGTTCCTACTATTTATACTTTATCTGGAGCTGGTCTAATTATTATTTCCTCTGCTATCATATTCGTAAGAGAACACCAATTAAAAAAACCTATTACTTTGCCTAGGCAACAATGAAGAATTCTCCAGTCTATTGGCAAAAAGCGAAAAGAATATTATCTAGAAGAGATCCAGTTTTAAGAAGAATAATAAAAAAATATAAAAAAGGTTTTTTAACTACCAGAAATAACCCTTTTTTTTCATTGTGTCGTACTATTGTGGGACAACAGATTTCAACTAAAGCAGCAGACTCAATCTGGTTAAAGTTTGAAAAAAAATGTAAAAAACATATTGTTCCCAATACGGTATTAAAATTATCTTCACGTACCTTAAAAAGCGCAGGTTTATCCCGTCAAAAAGTTAGTTATTTAAAAAATATTGCTAAAAATTTTAGAAACAAATCTTTTAGCGTTAGAGAACTTAAAAAAATGAATGATGAAAATGCTATTAGTTATGTTACCAAACTGAAAGGTTTGGGTGTTTGGAGTGCTGAAATGTTTCTAATGTTTAATTTGAATAGACCAGATATATTTCCAATCAAAGATATTGGCTTGCTTCGGGCAATTTCAAAAAATTACGGAACATCTTACCCTCCAAGCAAAAGATTTTTAAATAAAATTTCTAAACTGCACACTGGTTATCGGACTGTATTTACTTGGTATATGTGGAGATCGATTGATCCAACTGATGTTTTATATTAAAAAACTTCATTATTTAATTCCTCTAAGCGTAAACTAGCAATTAGTTTTACTTGTTTAATAGCTTCACCAAATTCTGTTTCTGGATCAGAAGAAATTCTTTTTTTAAAATTATTTAAAATTTCGATTTTAGTTTTTCCTTTCACAGCCAAAATAAAGGGAAAACCAAATTTTTTATAAGAATTATTAAGTTTTCCAAATTCATTAAATTCTTCCTCTGTGCACTGGTCCAATCCTACGCTAGTTTGTTCTTTTAAAGAATCAGGTGTTAGTAAATTTATTTTTGTTTTATTTGCTAGATCTGGATGGTTATTAAGAATTTTTAATTGTTTTTCCTTAGTAGCAGTTTCAAAAATATTGAGCATTTTTGAGGATAATTCTTCAAAATTGTCGAAAGGTTTTTGATTATGTAGTTCTTCGGCAATCCATCTTGCATTTTCGAATATATTAGCGAAAACTTTAATGAATTCACTTTTAGACAATTTATTAATTTTATTGATCATATTTATTTAGTTTATATAATATCTTATGACAAAATTAACCACTCATTGCCTCGACACTTTTTCTGGAAAACCTGCCAAAGGGGTTAAAGTAGACTTATACATTGTGTCAGGTAAAAGAGAAAAGCTTAACTCCATAATACTAAATAGTAATGGTCGATCGGATAAACCTTTGGTTGAAGGTTCTAATTTTAAAGAGGGTCAGTATGAACTCGCTTTTTTTGTAGGAGATTATTTTAAAAAAATAACTGATTTACCCACAACACCTTTTTTAAATGAAATTGTAATTAAATTTGGAGTATCAAATCCTAAAGAACATTACCACGTACCTTTACTAGTTACCCCTTGGAGTTATTCTACTTATCGAGGGAGCTAATGACTTCCAGCAATATTGATTTTGTTTATCAGGATAGAATTTTTGAAATTAAAAATCCCGACCCAAATGAAATTTTACTAAATTATATTAGAACAAAATTAAAAAAGATTGGTAGCAAGAACGGATGTTCCGAAGGAGGATGTGGTGCATGTACTGTAGTTTTAGGTGAAATAAAAAATAACGAAATAAACTATAAAGCTATAAATTCTTGCATTACATTTTTACCAACTTTGCAAGGGAAACAACTTATACTTGTTGAAGATTTGATTTCAAAAAATGGTTCTTTGCATCCAGTGCAACAAGCCATGGTTAACTATCATGGATCCCAATGCGGTATCTGTACGCCAGGTTTTGTTATGTCGTTATTTTCAATGTTTAAAAAAAAATCAAAATTTAAAGATGATGAAATTAGAGATTCTATATCTGGGAATCTTTGTCGATGCACTGGTTATCAACCAATAATAAAAGCTGCAAAAAGTTTAAAAAATAAAAATAAAATAGATCATTTTACTAAAAATAAAAAAAATATAATTAATTTATTAAAAAAAATAAATAATAAAAGCGTTGTGATTTATAATAAAGGTAAGAAATATTTTGCTCCTCAATATGTTCATGAATTAAAAAAAATTCTTAAAAAAAATATTGATGCTAATTTCCTTAGCGGTGGAACTGATTTATCATTAACCGTTACTAAAGAAAGAAAAGATATCCATTCTATTATTTACATGAATTCAATTAGTGAACTTAACTATATAAAAAATAATAATAAATATATCGAGGTCGGTGCCTCAACTCCCCTAATTGAACTTGAATCTTATATTAAAAAATACTATCCAGATTTTACAAAAATTCTTAGACGTTACGGATCACCACAGATACGAAATGTTGCAACAGTGGCCGGAAATATTGCAACGGCATCTCCAATAGGAGATTGCTTGCCCTTATTATTATCACTAAATGCACAAGTAGTTTTACAAGATTTAAAGAAAAATAGAATTTTATTTCTTGATGATTTTTTTATAAGTTACCGCAAAACCAAGTTGAAAAAGGGACAATTTATTAGTTCTATAAGGATACCTATACTTAAAGGTAATATTCTTAAAAGTTATAAAGTGAGTAAAAGGTTTGATGACGATATTTCATCAGTTTGTGCTGCATTTAATCTGGAAATAGTAAAAAATAAATTTCACAGTGTAACAATAGCATATGGAGGCATGGCGGCAATACCAAAGAGAGCGATTCATTGTGAGAAAATACTTTCAAACTCTTTAGTTACAGATGAAATTATTCATAAAGCAAAAAAGGCCTTAGAAAGAGATTTTAAGCCAATTAACGATATGCGTGCTAGTGGATCATATCGAATGAACATTGCAAAAAATTTGCTTGAAAAATGTTGCGCTGAAATTAAACAAAAAAAATTAATTGGAATATATTTTTAAAATGAAACAAGAGACTTTTATTAATGAAAATAGACCTCATGAGAGTGCTATAAAACATGTTACTGGCAAAGCTTATTATACAGATGATATTCCGGAACCACCCGGAACTTTATATGGTGCTATTGGATGGAGCAAAAAAGCTCATGCAATAATTAAAAAAATAAATCTTGATAAAGTGTTTAAAAGTGAAGGAGTGGTAGCAGTTGTAACCTCAGATGACATACCAGGAAGAAATGATGTGGGCCCTGTATATGATGGTGATCCAATATTTCCAAAAAAAGCTGAGTATTATGGCCAACCACTTTTTGCTGTGGCTGCAACAACAACAGAGTTAGCTAGGAAAGCAGTATTGGCGGCGAAAATTAGTTATAAAACACTCAAACCAATTACTACTATTAAGGAAGCATTAAAGAAAAAATCTTTTGTTTTAAAAGAAAGAGTAATAAAAAAAGGCGAAGCGCTTAAAGCAATAGAAAGTTCAGTACATCGCTTAAAAGGTAATTTTACAACAGGATCTCAGGAGCACTTTGCTCTTGAAGGCCAATCTGCTTTCGTTATTCCTCAGGAAGATAATGATTTTAAAGTATTTTCTAAAACACAACATCCAAGCGAGACTCAACAAATCATAGCAAAAATGCTTAATCAAAAAAGCAACAGCATTACTGTTGAAACTAGGAGGTTAGGAGGTTCATTCGGATCGACCGAAACCCAATCTTTTATATTTGCAGCAATTTGTACTTTGCTTGCAAAAAAAACTAAACGTGCAATTAAACTTAGAGTGGATCGAGATGACGATATTATTATTACGGGAAAAAGACATGATTTTTATTCTGAATATTCAGTGGGTTTTGATGAGCTCGGTGTTATTACAGGTCTAAAATTAAAATTAGCATCGAGATGCGGAATATCACCTGATCTCAGTGGGGCAATTAATGAGCGTGCACTTCTTCACGTAGATAATGCTTATTATCTTGAAAATGTACTGGTAGAAAACTATCTTTGCAAAACAAACACAGCATCCAACACGGCGTTTAGAGGATTTGGGGCAAATCAAGCGATGATGGTCATTGAAAACATCATTGATCATATTGCTACCACACTTAATAAAGATTCCGCTGAAATAAGAAGAAGAAATTTTTATCAAAAAAAGAAAAAAAATATTACTCATTATAATATGAAGATCGAAGACAATGTTATCCAAGAAATCTATGATCAGTTGATAAAATCATCGAATTATAAAAGCAGACAATTAAGTATAAAAAAATTTAATTCAGAAAATAAGTATATTAAGAAAGGAATTTGTTTTACCCCGGTAAAGTTCGGAATTTCTTTCACAACCTGGCATTTAAATCAAGCGGGTTCTCTAGTGCATATTTATTATAATGACGGAAGTGTTCACGTAAATCATGGCGGTGTCGAGATGGGCAATGGCGTCCATACAAAAATTGCACAACTAACAGCACACGCATTAGGTATAAATTTTTCAAAAATTAAAGTTAGTGCTACGACCACTGATAAAGTGCCCAATACAAGTGCTAGTGCTGCTTCAAGCACAACAGATCTTAATGGCGCCGCTACACTTAATGCAATTTCTAAAATAAAAATGAACTTAGCAGCATATGTAAAACGTAAATATAAAATTAAAAACAGCGAAGGAATTTATGAAAATGGAATGGTAAAATTTAAAGGAAAAACTTTTAAATTTAATAAACTTATTAAAGAGGCTTATCTAAATAGAGTTTCATTATCTTCGACTGGTTTTTATACAACACCAAAAATACATTTTGATAAAAAAACTTTTAAAGGAAGACCATTCCTCTATTTTTGTTATAGCGCTGCTGTTAGCGAGGTTATGATTGATACACTAACTGGAGAAAATAAAATATTACGTGCCGATATATTGCATGACGCAGGCCGCGCTATTAATCCAGCCATTGAAACGGGACAAATAGAAGGAGGTTTTGTGCAAGGTGCAGGATGGCTTGGATGTGAAGAGGTTGTTTGGAAAACTAATGGTCAAATTACTACTCATTCACCATCTACTTATAAAATTCCTGCAGTAAGTGATATGCCAGAAAAATTTAATGCAGAAATTTTTAAAAAGGGAATAAATATTGAAAATGTAATAAATAAATCTAAAACTACAGGAGAACCTCCGTTAATGAATGCAATGTCAGTTTTTTTTGCAATTAAAAATGCTATAGCATCAATTGGAAACTATACTGCAAATCCCAAACTTGATGCCCCAGCAACGCCTGAGAAAATCTTAATGAGTATTAAAAATTTAAAAAGAAAAATATGAAAAATGAATTTATGAAGAGAGCTATACAGCTTTCTATTGACAGCGTTAAAAACGGAGGTGGCCCATTCGGTGCGGTGATTGTTAAAAATGATAAAATCGTAGCAGAAGGCTCAAATAAAGTTACCTCAACCAATGATCCAACTGCACACGGCGAAATTGTTGCTATTCGTGAAGCATGCAAAAAATTAAACAATTTTAGTTTAAATGGATGCGAGCTATACAGCAGTTGTGAATTATGTCCGCTTTGTTTGGCCGCGGCTTATTGGGCAAGAATTAACAAAATATATTACGCAAATACAAGAGAAGATGCTCGAAAAATCGATTTTGATGATTCATTCATTTATTCAGAAATTAAAAAAAATATTGATGAAAGAAAAATTCCAATGACTCAAATGATGAGAGATGAGGCTTTAAAAGCTTTTGAATTATGGGATAAAAAAATAGATAAGGTTAAATATTAAATGGAATTCTTACCTGATATTTCTAAATGGACTCAAGCTCTGCTTAGGTGGGGACATGTTTTCTTTGCTATATTATGGGTAGGTACATCATTCACTTTTAATTACCTAGATAATAAATTGCCAAAAAATTCAAAAGAAGAAGATATTGAGGCTGACGGAATCTTACAACACAGTGGTTATTATTATAAACTAACCAGGTATCGTGGAGCACCTCAGGAAGTCCCAAAGAATGTAATTATTTGGAAATACACTTCCTATTTGACTTTTTTATCAGGTATAGCGTTATTGATATTAATTTATTTCATGAACGCAAATATTTTAATGGTTGATAAGAGAGTAAATGAAAATATTTCTCCTTCAATCGCTATAGCAATTTCAATATTGTCTATAATAGGGTCGTGGTTAATTTATGATTTTCTTTGTAAGTCTAAATTAATAAATTATAAAATTATTTTTCCTATTGTGCTTTTAATTATCGGGACAACTATTTCATTTGGCCTAACTAAAATCTACGGTCCAAGATTTGCTTTTTTACAATCTGGTATTATTTTAGGAAGTATAATGACAATGAATGTGTATTTTGTCATCGCGCCGTCAGGAATAAAAATAGCTTCAGCTACTTCAAAAAAAGAAAAATTTGATTTAAATCTTTCACTTCGAGCTAAGGTGAGATCGGTTCACAACAACATAATTACATTATTGGTTTTGTTTATAATGTTAAGCGGACATGCATCGTTTGTATGGTCCAGCTCCATAAACTGGATAATTCTTTTTGTTCTAGCAATAATTTTTGGAATGATTCAATATTATGTTAATTGGAAGAATAAAAAAGAAAGCAACTAAACTCCTTCAATAATTTGTAAATTTCTCTCAGTAGTTTCTTTTGCTAAAGACCATCCTTCTTGATATTTTTTTGAATTGTGGCACTCTATTGCTTTTTGGTAATTAGGAAACTCCCAAATAACAGTTCTTATAAAATTATCCCCTTCTAAAACTTGATATTTTCCACCTCTTACTAAAGCTTGACCACCAAAGGTTTTGATAACAGGGGTAACTACTTCTGCATATTTTTTAAGTTTTTCTATATCTCCAATCGTTCGGTAGGTTGCAATCCAATAGCTCTTTGACATTTTTCTTCTCCTTTATTTTTTTAATTGGTATGTTATCAAAATTATAATGACAGAAAAACGAAGAATTTCATCTAAAGAATATTTAGAAGCGATAGAAAAATTAGCTATCATGATTGATGAATCTGGTTTTAAGCCCAGTCATATCATATCCATAGCAAGAGGCGGGCTTAGAGTCGGGGACGTGCTTTCTCGGCTATTTCGTGTGCGCTCATCATACTTAGGTGTTGAGAGTTATGAAGTTGCAGAAAAAGGAAAGGTGTCTGATAAACAAAAAGATGAAGTAATTTTTTCACGCGACATTTCATCTACCACACAAGATTATGGAAATAATATTTTAATATGTGATGATTTGGTAGATTCAGGCGATTCTTTAATATATACAAAAAAATTTTTGTTAAATTATAAACCTTTTAAAGGTAAAAATATTAACTTTAAAACAGCCGTTTTACATCAAAAGCCATCAAGCAAAATAACACCTGACTACGTGGTCGAAAAAATGCTTACCCAGGAATGGCTTGTCTATCACTATGAAGAATTTGAATTAATTTCAATTTCGGATCTAAAGAAGAAATATAAATAAACTTTAAGTTTATTTTTCTATATAGTCCTTGTGCGTTGTACTTTTTCATAGTCTTATACTACTTAATTGTTGCTAATAACTTCAACGCATTTGTTGCGTATACGGCGTAAAGATATAAAAAAAGGCGGGATTTTATTCCCGCCTTTTTACAATCTCTTTCGAGAATTTAACTTATGTGACTAAATTAAAAATGCTATCAAACAAGCCGCCCCAATTACATATACTGGTATACTAAGATCTTTAGATCCACCCGTACACCATTTCGTAATTATGTAAGTTAAAAAAGCTAGCTGAATTCCTACTGCGATGCTGTACGTATACGGAACAGCAAAAACAGCAAGAAGTGCTGGTGAACTTTCCGTAACATCTTGCCAGTCTATATTTCTTAATCCTTCAAGGAACATAAATCCAACCGCTATTAGCACCGGTGCGTCAGCCCACTTAGGTATGCTGATCGCTATTGGACTAAAGAACAAGGCTAAAAGAAACATACAACCTACTGTAACCGCCGTAAGTCCCGTTTTACCCCCTTGTTTAATTCCTGCACCACTCTCGATGTATGATGTCACGGTAGTTGTGCCTGCCGCAGCTCCTACAACAGTACCTACTGCATCGGCCATCATGGCACGCCCAATTCCTTTCACCTTACCTTTGTTATCAACTTTCTTCATTAGATTTGCACAAGATACCAAAGTACCACTCGTATCTGTAAAATCCACAAAGAGAAGCGTGCCGACTACAGAAAGCATACCAATGCTTAATGCTGCACCGATATCCATGGCGAAGAATAATGATAAAGGTGGAGGGGTACTTACAAAGCCGCTGAGCTCTTGTAATCCTGTCACCCAACCTATAATTGATAAACCCAATAGAGTTATAATCAATCCCCCGGTCACTTTAAGCTTATCCAATATAATGATGCTCGCAACGCCCAAGAGACAAAGTATTACAGTTGGATCTTTAATATTTCCAAGCGTCACTAAGGTCGCATCGCTATTAACCGTAATTCCTCCGATCTGAAATCCTATCATCGCTAAGAATCCGCCAATCGCGGCTCCGATTGCTAATTTCAGACTGTGAGGTATGGCGTTTACAAGGGTTTCTCTAACCCCGGTTAATGTGAGCGCTAAGAAGATCACTCCAGCTACAAAACATGCACCCAAGGCTTCTTCATAACTATATCCCATCGCCCCGCATACCGCAAAAGCAACAAATGCATTGAGACCCATGCCGCTCGCAAGACCAATTGGCCAATTAGCCCAAAATCCCATAACGAAACACGCAACTGCCGCAGAAACAATTGTTGCCGTAAAAACGGCCGGGAAGGGAGCTCCACCCGCCTCAAGTATCAGTGGGTTGACTATGCAAATATACATCATTGTCAATCCAGTCGCCACTCCGGCCAGTATCTCCTGCTTTACGGTTGTTTTATTTTCCCGTAGTTTGAACATACTTTCTAAACTCATAAATTTTCCTCCTTTAGTTTAGTTAAAATAATTAAAGGGATTCTAATATCCTCTATAGATGAGTCCAACAATATAAAGATTGAATTGATACTAAGGTTGTGCACATTTTTACAACCTAGGTTTGTTTTTTCTTTACAATTTTCTATGATAAGTTGAGTTTATGAGATTAACAATTACAGCGTTATTCCTATTAATTTTTTTAAGTGCATGCCAGGCAGTTACAACGAGGGTAGATGAGAAGTCTCAGGCAGAGCTTGATAAAATGGGTAAATACATAGGGCATAGTTTGAACGAAATTTATATAGATTTTGGAAATGATGGTGTTCATAGCATAGATAATAAAGGCTTTAAAAAGGTGACATTTACGACAAAAAAGCTCGGGGTCAAATGTAGACGTATCTTTTTTTATGATAGAAACTTGGTGATCTCTTCTATTAAATTTGCTGGATGCTGGTAAGAGAATGATTTTTATAATTTCAAGGTTTGTGTTTATTAAAAAGTTTTAAGATCCAAGCTTGTTCTGGTATGACATCATTTTTTAATGCATCCCATCTAGAGCTAGCACCTCCATGGCTTGCAGCAAGATCACAACGCATAATAATTGGGTTATTATCTTTTTTGTTTTCTCTTAATTTTTGAATAAATTTTAAACTTTCATAAAATCCTACCCGTGGATCTGTTAAGGAGTTTGAAAAATATAACATGGGGTATTTTTGATTTTTTTTAATTCCATAATAAGGATCGTATTTCATAATGTATTCAAAAGCTTCTTTAGAAGTTGCGGGAGCATCCCACTGCTCCTCTTCAATCTTGCTAAGTGGGAGCGTCGTGTTAACCATTGTTAAAATTATTGTTAAAAAACCGACACTGGTGCAGACTCCTTTAAAGTACTCTGGATAATTATTAATTAAATATCCGTTGCTCATGGCGCCTGCAGAACCTGAACTTATTACTATGTTACCTTTTGAAGTATATTTTTCTTCGATTAATTTATCAAAACAGCTTACGAGGTCTTCAAAAGTTAACATCTTTCTTAATTTTTTTGCTTTTAAATAGTAATTGTTGCCACCAGCACTTGATCCTCTAACATTAACAAGAACACTTATGAAACCAAGGTCCACAAGGGCCAACCTTAGGATTCCAAAGGAAGCTGTGTGCGTCATGCCGTACATTGAATAATGTGTTACAACACAGGGGTTTGAACCATCTTTTTTCATCATTCCTTTTTTCCATAACAAAGTAATTGGTAAATCAACCTCTCCATCGGAACTCTTTGCAAGGATTCTTTTAGTTTCATACTGAGTATTGTCGTGTCCACTAGGGATAGTTTGTTTTTTTTTGAGAATTAATTCTTTGGTTCTGCAGTTATAATCATAGACACGAGATTCCGTTTTCATGCTTGAAAAACCAACTCTTATCCAGTCCTTAGAATCATAATCAACTGCAGCAGGAGATGCTCCAATAGAACATCCATCTTCGTTTGCAAACTCAATTTTGTGTTCTTCGTTGGTATTTAGATTTGTTACAATAATCTCTTCATCAAAATTTTCTCTTTGTGACCTAATTAACCAACCTTTAATGAGCAATATGCCTAATATTAATCTTCCAGGTTTATGTTCTAAAACAGTTTTCCAATTTTTCACTTCAGGATTTTTAGTACTTACCTTCATGAGCCTGTAATCTACAGCTGAATCCTTATTTGTTAAAATGTAGAAGCTATTAGATTCAGGATGAAAACTTACATCGTATTCAAAATCTAGCTCACGTTTTTTAATTAATCGAGGTTTAGGAGATTTTTCATCACATTCAAAAAAATATACTTCGTCCGTATCATGTTGGGATGAATCTATATAAATGAATTTGTCATCATGACTTAAGCCAGCGGAAACAAAGAAACTTGGGTCTTTTTCCGTATAGATAGCAATATCATTTTTTGGATTATCTCCAAGAGTGTGGCGCTTTACTTGGAATGGGCGTCTTTCTTTATCTAGAACCGTATAATAAATCCAGTCGTTTTTTGCGAAGAAAAAATTACCAGAAGTTTTTATAGGCTGTTTTGTTAGAATTTTTTTAGTTTTTATATCTCTAACTGTCATTAAGTATTCTTCATTGCCAGTGGTATCTGTACCAATTGCTAATTTGTCCTGGTTTAAACTTAAGGCTGTGGTGTAGGAAAAATATTTGTTTCCCTTTGCTTCGTGGTCCCCATCATAAATTATTTCCTCTGGCGCTTTCATATTTTTAAACTTTCTGCACACGATGGAATAATGTCCTTGGTCCTTATCTTTTTTATCTTTTTTTCGATAACGTGAGTAATAAAAATAATCTTTGTGTTTTATTTCAACACTTGTTTCGTCCTCTTTTATTCTGCCACGATGAATTTTCCATAAATCACCTTGAATTTTTTTAGTATCTTGTAAAAATTCATCTGCATATTTGTTTTCGGCAGTAATATAATCTGCTATTTTTTTAGGTAATTTTTTTGGATCTTTTACAATTTCATGCCAATTTTCTTCTAGATAATTGTAATCATCTTCAATTTCATATGAATGAAACTTGTGTTTTTTAGGTATCTTCTCTAATTTAGGAGGCTGCATTAGAATAGTTTTTTACATGAATATAATTTTTTTATCTATCATTTTTTTTATCGCAGTATTTTTATTATTATCCTGGTTTGCAAGACAAAAAACAAAGAAAATTGCAAAAAGTGTTCGAAATTTAATCGTTATTTTATCTTTATTAATAGCGATCATTTTTGCCATTGGAAATAAATTTTTGTTGAGTTTACCATTATTTTTTTTAGCAATTTCCGCATTGAAAATTAAAGGACTTGGTGCTTGGCAAATACTATTATTGTTCAGACTACTCAATCAACTTAGAAACACGGGCAGATATTCTTTTAATCAAAATAATCAAACCAGACCCACAAGCGATTTGTCAATTGATGAAGCCTATAAAATTCTTGGAATAAACAAGGGCTGTAAAAAAGAAGTAGTTATCAAAAGTGCAAATTCCTTGCAAAAAATGATCCACCCTGATGTTGGAAATCCAAACTCGGAATATTTATCAAAGTTAGTTAACTCTGCAAAAGATTTAATTTTAAAAACTGATTTTAGCTAATTAGTTCTATGGATTTTTCTAGCAGTTCGGAAAAAGAAACAGAATCTTTTCCGCGAGTGTTGTGCACAGTGCTTTCGAGATTTTCTCCAGCAGGAAGAATTTCTCTTATGTTGGCATTCCATTTTGAGTACGCCAACGGTGGACTGTCTACGAAAATGCCTAAGCATTTAAGATTAAGATTTGCTGATATATGTAAGGGTCCAGTATCATTCCCAATATAAAATCTACAAGCTGCAATAATAGGAATAATTTTTTCTAAATCTAATTTGGAAAGCGAGACACAATTTGGAACTGAGGACATAATTTTTTCAATTACAACCTCATCTTTTTTACCACCAAATAAAAAAAACTTAGATGGAAATCTAGAGTTAATTTCTTGAAATAGTTTTATGTAATTTTCTACCGGATAAATTTTGGTTGGGCCGCTAGCGGCGACGCCGCAAATTATCGATTTTATGTCAGCTTTAATGTCATAATCTTTTTTAGCTTTTTCAATCGATTCTTTGTCCCAGTAAATTTTTGAGGCAGAATTTATTTTCTTTTGCAATATTCCTTCAGTAAATTCTTGTGCCGTCTTATAAAAATTTTTTCCCTTTTTTGAAAAAAATGGATAGTGATAAATTTTTTTAATACCTGAAAGTTTAGCTATTAAGTACAATCTAATCGAGTCAGAATAAATATAGCATTGATCAAATTTTCTAGATTTAATTTTATTTATAATATCAAAAAAATCTTTTTTTCCTAAATCTATAACCTCACCATCTACGTGCGGGTCATGCTTAAAAACAGCTTTTGCCCCAGTAGTTTTTTGAGCTACAACTGTTAATGGTTTACCAATTTCCTTAGAAATATGATGAATATTTGATAAAAGTATCTGGAGATCCCCGATGCCAGGTTGCTTAATTAGCGCCACACAAGAGTTATTTTTTTCTCGATTCATTTTCTCTATTTAATATAATTTATATAATTAATAAATTGGTTTAAAAAATGACAAACTTAAACACAGCATTCTCAGCTTCAGTTAGCATGCTTAATGCTGACTTATCTCTTGATGTTGGAGCAACAATACAACATGCACTAAAGGTAGATAATCTTGGCGTATCCCCAGCTGTACTGGGATCAACTTCCCAAGGTCAACTGATATCAATTCCAGATAAAAAAAAACTAATTAAAGAAATTTTGAAACATAAATTTAATTCGTTATTGATAGGAACAGCGTGTAACTCACTTGGCAATACTGTAAATTTGATTCGCTATTCATTAGATCAAGGTTATGACGGAGCGTTCCTAGTTATGAATCCGGCATACTATCATCCAGAGGATCTGGGTGTTTATAATTTTTTTTCGAATATTCAAAAAGCAGTTCGCTGTAAAATTGTACTTTATAATTTTTCTAAGCTTGGTGCGGGTTATGCTTTTTCGCAGGACATCGTCAAGAATTTAATATCCGAATTTGGAGTGGAGGTTTTTGTTGGCATGAAGGATTCATCTAATACGTGCTGGCAAAATTTAAAGATAGATAAATTTAGCATGTTAGTAGGAAGCGAGATTAATTTGCTTAAAAATTTAGAGTTAGGTGGATCTGGAGTAATTAGCGCGACCACGCAATGTTGCCCTGGTCTAGTACGAAAGGTTTTTGAAAAAAAATACCAGAAAGACTTTATAAAAATGTTTGCTATTAGAAAAGCTTTTGACGAGACAGGTGATCTAGTTGCTGCTGTCCATTATTTTTTATCATTAAGTGATAGTAGATATGAAAGGATGCTACCTCCTTTAACTCCACTAAGTAAGGAAAAACAAAAAAATTTATTAAACAAACTTAAAAAAATAGGATTTTATCCAGAAAGAAAGGCGGCTTAAATGCTTCTTGTTAAATTTCTTAATAAAGTATTTAAAACTGGTGGTTTTATTTTAGAAGATGCTAATGGAATTAGTTATAACGTTGGAAAAATTCAATCAAGAGAAAAACCTTTAACTATTAAACTTTTAGATAAAAAATTACACTATCGTCTAATATATCACCCACAATGGTTTTTTCCTTTAGGTTACGAAGAGGGAAAAATTGAAATAAGAAATGGCGATATTTCAAATGTCATGGACTTATTTTTTCTTAATCATGGTAAAAGCAGTTACCTTGGAGGCATCTCTAACTATTTTGAGAAAATAAATACTTTGTGGTGCAACATTAAAAATGCGGCGACATTGAATAAGGCTAAAGCTCAGATACAAAAGCATTATGATGTTGACAGTCACAAAGAAGGAAATTTTCTATATGAGCAGTTTTTAGATGAGAATCTAGTTTATTCCTGTGGATATTTTTTGCCTGGAGACGATTTACAAACAGCTCAAGAGAGAAAAATAAAATTAATTTTAGACAAATTAAAAATTAAAGAAAATGACAGAATTTTAGAAATCGGAAGTGGTTGGGGACATGCCATTCTAAGGGCGGCAAAATTAACAAAAGCAGAGTGTCTAGGAATTACTCTTTCAAAGAATCAATTGGAGTATTCAAGAAAAAAAGCAAAAGAATTAAATCTTCACAATCAAGTAAGGTTTGAACTTATGGATTGGAGAAATTTGAAAGAAAAATTTGATGCCGTCTACAGTATCGGTGCTGCGGAGCATTTCCAGATGAAAAAAAATGGACTTCGATTTTTTCAAAAACTTTATTCAATACTTGCTGATAAAACAGGCAGAGCTTGTATTCATTCCATATTTTCTTCAATTCCACTCGAAAAAAGAGCAAAAAATAAGTATATCCAGGCTAAAATTTTCACGGGAGGCGAAATACCTGATTTAAAAAGCTTTATAAAACCAATAGAAGAAACCGCCTTAGAGTTAATTAATATGCAAATTATTCGTGGTAATAACGGATATGTGCCAACTCTTTCTGCGTGGCTTACGAATTTAAGAAAAAATAAAAACAAAATTGTTAGAAAATTCGGTCTTAATCTTTATAGATGCTATGAAGTGTATTTAGCTGGTTCAAAATCCTCTTTTGAAAGTTATTCAGATCAAAATGTGGTACAACTCTTAATTGCTAAACAAAAAGACGCTCTTCCTGCTATTAATTTTTCTTACCATTAATATTTTGGTATGATTGACACTAAAATATTTCATGAAAAAAAAATCCAAGAAAAAATTAAAAAAAAAAACAAAAAAACTTAGATCTAGGAAAAAAGTTAGAAGAAATATTTTTAAGAGAAGAATTAGTAAAAAAAGAGCCAAAAAAACCAAGAAAACCAAGAAAAAAAAGCAACCCCTAGACAGACTTAAAGCAATAAAATTGCCCAAAATTAGAATACCTAAAATAAAAATCAAAAAAAGAAAAGATTTTAGTATTAGAAAAAGCCTGGGTCAGTTAACCAGCAAATTAATAAATGCTGCTCTTTATCCTTTGTTTAAAGCATATGATTCATACAAATCAGCTCAAATACAAAAAAAAATACAAGCGGAAAATGAGAGAATAAGGGAAAAAGAAAGGGAAAAAAAAGAAAGGGCTAGAATCATTAAAGAACAAAAAGAACAGCAAATAAAAGATCAGATTCAATTTGCTAAAGAGACCAAAGTAGAGTTGCAATTATATTTACGTCAAGCTGAAAGAGAGGCAAGAAAAGAAAAAGCAGAACAACACAAAAAAATGTTAATGAATTTACGTTTAGAAAAGATCCTCGAGAAATATGAATTGAGATCACAGCGAGAACAGCAACAACTTGAAAAATATGCCTTACAAAATCTAAAAGAAGACTATCAACCTATTGTAGAAAAAATTCAAGCGATCAAAGAACGCTACAATAATTTGAAAGTTGAAAAAATGAGAAACAGGTTATCCGAACTTGGAGCTCAGCTGACAGGCGATGAAGATAAAGCAAAGTTGCTTGAAGTTGAAAAAGAACTAATTTTTGAAAAAACCAAAAGGGAAAATGTTATGCTTCCATACACAAGAAGTTTAAGAACGGCAGCATTTATAATAAACCGCGACCATTTAGGCAAAAACATGAGTCCTCTTAAAATTATAGATCATTCCATGGAAACTGGTGAAGTTTTTATCAAATGGATGGATCTTGAAGATTCAGATGAATTTTTGATTTTAATTTATGTAAAGAATAATTCTTTAAAAAGTGGAAAAATTGTATGCGAGTTAAAATTAAACCCAGAAAAACATACAACGTATGAATTTTATTTTAATGAAATTTTTTCTTTTCAGGAAAAAATTATAGACGAAATTATAAGTATGCTGGAACGAATGAGAAATCAAAAAAAAGATAATTAATTTTTTCTTGACAAACATATATATTTTATGCTATGTTGATTTAATAGAAGTTAATATATTTGTATTAGATGCTTCGAAAATAGGTTCAAACTTTAATTTTCCACATCATTCCAAAATATATTACTTCAGAAAGGATACGTATGTCTGAAGTAAAGAGTAAGAAAGTAAAAAAAGGAATAAAAAAACATAATAAAAGCAATGTTGTTCCTCTTAAATTAACAAGAGAATTACAGGTAGTTAGCAGAACAGCTAATCCTGTAGATTTCGAAGAACTAGAAAAAGATAAAGTCAACCAGTACGCTAGAGATCTTGCAAAAGAGACAGCTGAATATTTAAAACAGCTTCGAATGTCTCCTGGTTTTTTTTATTATTTTATACTTTTTCATATCAAGCAAGCTACTGTTTTTGGCTGCAGTTATCCCGAATTTAAAATTGCTGACAGCACAACAACAAAGGAAATAAATAAAAATCATGCCGATATGATAGTTGAGGAATTTCCTGAGCTTGGGCTTGAAAAAAAGAAGGAGACGGACACCGTTCATTAAAATGGTAAAAGTAAAAGTAACATGCAAGAGATGTAAGAATGTATTTGAGCATGAAGTAGATTTGAGCGGGGTTATTGAAACAGAGGCTAAGAAGAGAGCTCAAAACCTCGCTCCTCCAAAAATCAGTCCTGAATTAAAAAAACAATTGAAAGAAGAAGCCATGAACGAAGTAAAATTTGATCATGCTAGAGAAATTGCAACAGAACGGGAAAAAACAAAAAGAATGGAAGATAGAAGTATTAAAGTAGAAGAACATGTTAAAAAACTTACCAAGCCAATCAATCAAGGCTCTCCAGAACTGGACGGAGAGGTGCAAGAGATAGTTTTAGAAAATTACCTTAAAAATAGATTTCCCTTAGACAAAATTACCTCTATTGCAAAAGGAAAGAAAGGGGCTGATTGCATTCATGAGATTATAGAAAATGGGAAGTCTTACGGAAAAGTTTTATGGGAAAGTAAAAGAACTGAAAATTTTTCTTCGACATTTATTTCAAAACTATTAAAAGACATGGAAATAGAAAATATAGGTTTAGGAATAATTGCTACAGAAAATGTTCCAAAAAATTTTAAAGGTGAAATGGAATTTAGGGAAAAAAATAAAATAATAATTTGTAAATTTAATAAGACTTTGGACATTGTTTCTGAATTAATTAGACTAATCGCAATAACAGCTTCAAGAGCAAAAAATATTTCTAAAAACAAAGATAAGAATCAACAAAAATTGTGGGAAATTTTCACTAGTGACAAATTTACTATAAATTTTAACAATTTAGTAAAATCTATGAAAGAAGAAAAAGCTCAATTAGAAGATGACATTGCTGATCAAAAAAAATCAGTCAAAAAAAGAGAAAAAAATATAGAAAAAAAACGTGAATATTTTATAAAAATGATAGAACAATTTTCGTCTGTAGAGGGGGCCTTTTCACAAAATTTGCTTGAATTCAAAGATTAACAGTTAAAGGATTATTTAATAAATGCAAAACATAGCTTTAATAGATACTGAAAGTATAAATTCATCTACAAGTACAGGAGTGATATTTTCGATTGGAGGAATTTTACTTTCACCAGAACTTGAAAAATTAGATGAGTTTAATTTTTTCTGTCGTAACAAACCAGGTCATATTCCAGATCCATACAGCATGTGGGTGAATAAGGGATTTCATCAAATGCAGAAAGCGAACAGCTCACACCTAGAAATGATGTACAATTTTCATGCAATAGTAAAAAAATGGTCTCCTTGTGTATGGGGAACTTGGAATGGACACTCATTTGACTTCCCTTTTATTGAAAAGGAAAATTACCGTTCTTTACTTCCAGTCTATGTTTTAAAAACAAATCAAAACATGGCTGCTGACTTTTTACCTTTTGCGAGAGCAAGCAAGATGTTTTACCAGAACAGTTTTGAGGCTAAAAAAAATGAAAAAGGAAATTTTTCTTTCAAGCTTACTGATCTAGCCGAGAGCAATATTAGTAATTTAGACAAAAATTCGCTCCATACAAGTATAGGGGACTGCAAGGTGGTTTGGGAGATTTTAAAAAAAATGCAAAAAAATGCAAATCCTATATATAATTCCATTTTAAAAACAACTACCAAGGAATTAACCAATAAAACATTGGAAGAAAATAAAATCTTTACTGCAGTTTTTTATTGGTATGGAAGATCGCGACCTACAATTTGCACTGCATTTGCTACTCATAGTGAATATAAATGGCCAATAGTTTTTGCGCTTGAGAATGATCCAAAGCCTTTAATAAATCTATCGAGAAATGCACTAAAAGAAATTCTGAAAAAACCTGGAAAATTCTGTAGACCTTTCCCATCAAATAAAAATAGTGTTTGTCTTCATTATGCTTACGGAATGGAAAGAGAGGATTATAAAGCTTTAGGTTGGGAAAAAATTAAAGAACGGGCAAACTTAATTCACTCCCACAAAGAATTCGGAAAAAATGTGGGTGAAATTTTAGGTGAATTAGCGATGGAAAAAAAGGAAAAATCAGCTGACAAACCTGAAAAAAATTTAGTTGAAAATCAACTTTATGCAGGTGGGTTTGCAAAACCAGAAGACCAAAAGAAAATGGAAGCATTTCATACAACATCAGATTGGGTTGAAAGAAATAAAATAGTTGATCAATTTGATGATGAAAGATTTCATTATTTGGGTAAAAGATTAATTTACCAAAATCAACCTGATGCACTGTTAAAAAAAGAATATAAAGCAATTCATGAAGATATTGCAAAAAAAATATTATCTGTAGATGAGAATAGATTTCAAACTATCCCAATGAGTGAAAAACTTTGTGATGATATGCGAAATGAAAAAAATATTTCCAAAGAAAAGCTTGAATATATAAACGCAATAGATGAGTACTTACATCAACAAAGAAAAATTTATGAAAAAGCCTCGTAAAAAAAGATGCTAGAAAAATATTACTATAAAGATTATTTGAATAAAAGATTAGCATATCTAAGAGATTGGGCAAGAAATGCAGAAACATATAGAAACTGTATAGAAATTGGAAAAAGAGTTGAAGTTGAACTATTTAGGGAAAAACCAGTTTTTTATATGATAATTTTTTTTTATTTCCTTCCAATAAACATATTAAAATTTTTTGATAAAATTCAGAGAAATTATTATTATAAAAAGGCGATTAAAGAAATGGAGATTCTTAAAAATGAGATTGAGACTTTAAAATTAAATAAAAAAAGTAGTTTTTTTTATGGGAGAAAAATTGATAAACTGTAAAAGAGATAGGACGCAGCATGGTAAAAAAAGAACATGAACTACTCTGGGATTATGAAGAAGCGCCTTCAGGGACGTTAAATGGTTCTGATTTAATTGCTTATTTAGGTCGTAATAAAATTAAAATTAGAAGCGAAGGTGATAATATTACCAGATTTGCTAAAAACAATGAAATAAGATTTGTCGTAGTAAAAAGACCTAAAGGAATGCAGTTTGGTTCTAACCCGCATTATTTTTACCCACCAACAAAGTCTAAAATGGAAAGTATCCTAAAAAAAATGAATAATAGTAATAATTCTTTTAATGGCAAAGAAATACTTAAAAAGAAAAAAGTTTTAATAAACGAAATTTTTAACAATGGAACGGATGTTGACAAACTACCAAAACATTTAAATGATAAAGTTAAAACTGAGACGGAGCGAAAAGAAAAACTAGGGCAATATCGAGAAGAACATGGTCTTACCAAAACGTTAATCGCAAAAAAAGTTTATGAAAAGATGGGTGTAAAATGTAATCGGAAATTAGTTATAAGTGTTCTTAAAAATAAAAGCGAAGAAATGATAAGCAGAAAATTAAAAAAAATAGGCTAGAAATGCTCACAGATAAAACTAGTCAATACATTAACAAAATTAGGCTCATATAAAATAAGAAACCATATTGTCTAATTGACATTTTAAAAAAAATTACTAAATTCAACTTATTATGGCACTTCAAAATTTAACCGATGAAAACTTTAAAAAATTAGTAAAGGAATCTGGAAAAAATTCTTTGGTTCAATTTTCTGCTAGCTGGTGTTCGCCATGCAGGACACTAAAGCCGATAATAGAAGAAATTTCAAATGAAATGTCAGACAAATTAAATTTTTTTTATATGGACATAGACAGCTCACCTTCAACACCAACTTTGTTTGGTATCCGTGGCGTTCCCACAATTATTTTGTTTGATAAAAACGGTGAAGTCAAAAATACTAAGGTCGGAGCAACGAATAAATCGAACGTTCAAGAGTTTATTAATTCGAATATTTAGTTTAAATTTAATATCTCTGCAGCAAAATATAAACTTCCAATACATAGAATAATTGCATTATCGTTTTCCGAAGCAATATTTTTAAAAGCTTCCTCAATGGAATTTTCTGTTTTTGAAGGTATACCACAAGACTGAGCAATTTTTGATAATTCTTCTTTTTTAATAAACTTTGTTTGATTTGGAATGTCTAGGGTAGTTATTGAATGTATTTTTTCTTTAAGGATTTGAATACATTCTTTATGTTGTTTTGTTGACATCATTGCAAGTACCAAAAATACTTTCCTTTCCTTATTTAAGGTTTCTAAATATTTTTTTATCGCTAAAAAAGCTAGTGGGTTATGCGCTCCATCCAGTATAATTTGATTGCGTTCAGAGACATATTTTCTAAGTTTTCCATGAGTAATATTCTGTAATCTTGCTTCAGATTTTATGTTGATTATGGATTCCTTAATATGATACTCACTTATTTTAAATTGATTAAGATTTCTTGCAACAGCAATCGCAGTCGTAACCGTGCCGAGTTGGAAATCACCTAATAGGTTGGGGAGAGGTAAATTTAACTTGCCCAACTTATCTTCATAAATAAGTCCATTATTATCTTTTTTATACTTATAATCTTCACCTAAGATAAATTTTTTAGAAGAATTATTGGCAATATTTTTTTTTATTTCTTCTAATACACTATTTTTTTGTTCCGAAACAAAGATTTTAGAATCACTTAATAAATGTGAACATTTTTCGTAGACTATTTCATCTATAGTTCCTTTTTTTAAAAAATCGAGATGGTCAATACCTATCGGCATAACCACAGAGCAAATATTTTTTTTAAAAACATTAGATGAATCTAGACGGAATAAAGCGCCAGCTTCCATTATATTCACTTCTGCTTCTTTGCGAGAAGCATGTAATATCCAGGCCGCGGTTATGATTTCATGAAAGGATATGCTTTTATTATTATTTACCCGCTCAACTTCTATGAGCAAGTCGTATAAATCCTCATCCGAAATATATTTTCCAGAAAAATAATATCTTTCATTAAATTTTCGTAAAGAGGGGCTAATGTTTACATTACACGTATAGCCAGCTGTTTCAAAAATCTCTCTTATCGAAACTATTAGAGAGTGCTTAGAATTCGTTCCCACCACTTGTATTAAGTTGCTGATTTTATTTTCTGGATTTTTAAGATCTTTTAATAATCTTTTAATACGATTAAGTGTACTGGGTTCACTCTTAGGATGCAGTTGAAGCAGTCTTTTTAAAATCTTCTGGATTTTCATGAACTTCTTCTACATTTTTTGACTGTTCTTTTTTTAAAATTATTTTTGCTAATTTGGTTATATAGTGTTTTAAATCTTTTCTACTTTCAAGAGTAATATCAGCCAACCCTGATTTCATAACTCCATCTGCGCGGCCAAAGTCCTCTGGGATTGCATCAGAACTTTTAAGGATGTTTGCTGTAACTTTTTTCCCAGAAAAAAGCATGTTCTCTACGCACTTGGCTTCAATAAAAATAAAATCGTGCATAAAAAAATTTGAAGCATAAGTTCCACCAGCTACTGCCCTTGCTGCTACAGCAAAAGTCGGAATTCCCGCTTTTTTAATTTCGTTCATTGCAATTACAGTCTTAACCATTCCCGAAGTCAAACCCGCCACACCTGAGTGGACGTCTATCCCAGAGCTTTGATAGACAACTACCCAGATATCAACCTTATTTTTAATCGCAAATTCTGCACTTTCATAAAAATACTGCGCTTCCAAGGGACCCATTCTGCCAGCTCCAAACTTAGGGTTAAAACAAACTACAACAGCATTCAGATCAGAAATTTTTCCATAAGCACTAAGCAATGCAGTTTTTTGCCCAGTAACCTGTCTATATTTTTTTATTTTATCTATATACTTATATCCTTTTCTTGTGCCATCTGTGACTTCAAAATTCAATGGGTCTGGATCGTTGTCCGGAGCTTCGATAATTTCATAACTCGAATCAAACAAAGAGTCCAAACGTAGTTTTGGAGGCAGATCAAAATGAAAACTACATTCGCATATGTATGAGTTTGCAATTAAATCAGGAAGATAAGAAATTTTTTTACATTGAGGACAATTTTTCCAATCAGTTTCTTCTTGCCCTGTAGGTTGTTTTTTTAAGATTTGTTTTACCTTTATTCCAATTTTTTTAAAGTTTGAAATCCAATTCATTTTTTTAATAATCCTTCTCTTAACTCTTTTAAATATTGCCCCACGTTAATGGCCAAATCAAGACCAGATATTTTATTTTTAACACCTTTTTCAATAATTTCAACGATTCCAGAACCAACTATAGCTGCATCACTAACTTGTACTACTTTAGAAACATCGGATCTTGAACGTATACCAAAGCCAACGCCAATTGGAATTTTTGAATTTTTTCTAATTAATTTTGCAGATTTTTTTACATTATCTAAATTTACTTGTTTAGCCCCAGTTAGCCCAGCGTAAGAAAAAACGTAACAAAACGAACTGCACTTTTTTAGAGTCTGCTTTATATAACTTTCGTCGTTAGTTGGGCCTATTAATTTTATATAAGCCACATCTATTTTCGAAAGCTCTTCAAAAATTTCTTTATCCTCAGGTGCATTATTATCACTATCAACAATTATGCATCCATCAACCATGGACTCTTTGCAGCTTTTTGCAAATTTTTTTATAGAATAGATATACACGGGGTTCATATAGCCCATAATAAGAAACGGTATATTATTTTGAATCTCAGATTTTACCTCTTTTATAAGTTTGAAAATTTTTCCAGTGTCTGCACCTGATTTTATTGCTCTCATGTTGGCATCCATTATTGTTGCAGAATCTGACGTACTTGTATTGAATGGATTGCCCACCTCGACAGCATCACAATACTTGGACATTTCAATCAATATTTTCTTAGAAGTTTCATAATCAGGATCCATACCTGTCACAAAGCCTATTAAGCAACCTCTTTTTTCTTGTTTGGCCTTAGCAAATATTTTTTTAAAGTTTTTATTCATTTTCTCTTTTAAATTTTATCATTCTTGCAACATTGCTTTCGCCCGATCCACACAGGTGAATTAAATGATTTTCCTTTGGATTTTTTCTCTTTTTTATTTCTTTTAATGCGGCATTTATCACGTAGCAAGCCTCAATAGCAGGAATTATTCCAAGTTGCTCAGCGCATAATAGGAATGTTTTTTTTGCCTCCAAGTCTGTTGCTGAACGAAATTTAATTCTTCCAATATCGTGCAAGTAGGCTACTTCCGGTCCCACCGCCGCGAAGTCCAGTCCACTTGCTTCTGTCAAGCTCTCAGCAATCTGAGAAGAATGCATAACTACTTTAGATTTGAAACCAAGTAGAATTCCCATTTTACCACCTCCTAAAATTGTGGCTCCGTGTCTTCCGGTTTCAATTCCTTCGCCAGCACTTTCTACCGCAAATATTTCAGTTTTATCTTTGAGCAGGGGATATGCCTGGGACATTAAGTTGCTCCCACCGCCACACACAGCGAAAAGGGTAGAAGGTACACCTCCAGTAATTTGTTTAAATTGTTTTTTAGCTATTCTTCCAATTATACTTGCCCATGTTCTAACCATCCTGGGGTATGGCGCTGGGCCCGCTACGGAACCCACTACATACATCGCATCAGGATTACTTTGCCAGCTACGAAGAGCAGAAGCCATAGCAGGCAATAATGTTTTTGTTGAGTCTTGCACCACTACTATTTTGGCTCCATATAATTCAGAAATATCCTTGTTTAGAGAAACTTTTTCTGCGTCTACCGCCCCGATGTGAACTTCACAATCCATCTTTAAGAGCGCACATGCGGATGCCACGGAACGCGAATGCATTGAAGCTCCAGTTTCACAGATTATTTTTTTGGCCTTAAAGATATGTTTAGCCATATAGCAACTGGAAAAACTTGACACAGGTTTGTGACTGCTGTCGTGGTGGAGATCTGTACGCTTCAGATAAATTCTTCCAACTTTCCTTTCACCTCCAGCTATATCGGTTAGCTCTTTGCTGTAAAGGATAGGGGTATTAATTCCTATAAATGTAAGTAATTTTTCTTCAAGGCCATTTAAAAATTTTTTATCCTTTAGGGCTTTTTCAAAACATTTTTCTACTTTTCTAAGGTTAGGAATCAAAAGAGGACTGATCCAGGTTCCTCCATATGTTTCTCCAGTTTTTTTGTTAGTCCAGTATCCGTTTTTATCTGGAGGATTAATTTCTTTAAAGGGTTCTATTTTCATTTATTTCTTTTATTTTTAATAAAAATTCTTTGATTTTAGTTAAATCTTTTTTCTTCTCGGTTTCAACCGCGCCACTTACGTCCACAATATCTGCTATTTTGCTTATTTTTTCAAGATCTTGAATTTGAATATTTCCGGCAATCATTTTTATTACATTTTTTGATACATCTTTTAATAAGGAGTGGTCAAAAGATAATGATTTCTCCTTGCCAATTGAATCAAAGAGAATAACGTTCGAAATATCTTGGTATTTTTTATATTTCAATACGTTCTCCTCAGTTTCTATAGTAAGTGCTTTAATTATTTTAACGCCATATCTTTTTTTAATCTTATTAATTTCATCCGGATCTTGATCGCCATAAATTTGATAGTATTGAAAATTTAAATTTTTAATACTCTCTAACTGAGATTTATTAGGCTGAACCATAACCGCAACGTTAGATTTTGAATGTTTCAAAGAAGTCAACTCTTTAGCTTTATCAAGACATAAATTTCTATGACTTTTTGGGTAAAATAATATAAATCCGCACATACTTGCGCCATACTCTATACATTTCTCAATATGAATAGTTTCGGTGAGACCACAAATTTTAGCAAGAAGCATTGATTATTTGATGGAGTTTAAAACTTTTTCTAAGTTTTTACTAATATCTCCTTGAAGTAGAGATCTTCCCATAATGCATGCATCCGCTCCATTTTGTAATGCAAGGGCAGGCGATGCCGACCGAACTTGATCATTTTTGGAATCGCCTGGCATTCTAATTCCTGGACAAAATATTAATTTATTTTTCGAAACTTTTTCTCTTAATAATTTTGCTTCTAATGCAGAACACACATAGCCATCTGCTTCACTAGAGTTTTTTGCAAGTTGAACCACAGTATCTTCAACGGAAGAATTAAATCCTAACTCAGGCAATTCATTTTTTAGGCTCGTCAGTATAGTCACGGCTAAAACTTTTATGTTTGGATCTATTTCATTTGTAGCTTTCTTTGCTTGTTTTATCATTTCATTACCTCCAAGCGCCATCACTGTAAGGTATTCAAATTTAATTCCTTTTAATGCCAAAATTGAACGATATATTGTGTTTGGAATGTCTTGGAGTTTCAGATCAAGCATGAGATTGTTGAGACCAATGTCGTTAAATTTTTTAATTCCTGTTTTGTGAGCTAAATTATAAAGTTCTAATCCAACCTTTACGGTGAGAAGTTTATCTTTAACTTGATTGGAAATCGAAAGGGCTTCATCTAAAACTATGTTGTCTAGTGCAAGAATAATTTTATTCACTGATTTTTAATTATATTTTAATAAGTATCAGATATTTTGTTCTCAGTAAAATTTTTGTTTAATCTGCCAAAAAGGGCTTTACTCATTTTCCATCGAATTGCTTTTTTTTCAGCTATTTTAACTAATTCTGAACTTTTTGGGTTTCTGCCCATTCTGGCTTTTCTTAGCACTATTTTAAAAATTCCAAAACCTCTAATTTCTATATTTTCTTCTCTACAAAGAGCCTCTATCATTTCAAGAAAAATAATTTCTAAAATTTTTTCTATATCTTTACGAAGAAGATTGGGATAATGGTTGCACAACTTTTGCAACAATTCAGATTTAACCATAAATTTATTATATAGCTATTTCTTATTTTTTAGTTTTTTTTTTTAAACTTGAAAAATTAAATATGTCGCCAAGCACTCCACCTGAATCCTTGGATCCATATTTTTTTACAGCTTCTTTTGTTTGTTTTTCTTCTAAAGCTTTAATGGAAAGTGAAACTTTTCTCTTTTCTTTATCTAGTTCTGTAATTATAGCATCCAATTTATCCCCTCTAACGAATCTTGATGGTCGCTGGTTTTCAGGTTCTTTTGCTAATTGACTTTTTTTGATTAAAATCGATAAATTTTTCTTTCCAACATTAACATAAATTCCATTTTGCGTTGAACTGTGCACGGCTACTGTTACTATGTCGGATAAATTTTTATTAACAAAAAAATCAAAAGGATCGTCGTTAAGCTGTTTTATTCCAAGTCTTATTTTTTCATTTTCTCGATTTATTTCCAAGATTTTAAATTTAATTGCTTGATTTTTTTTATATTTTTCTAATTCGGATTCTTTTTCAGACCAGCTTAAATCTTTATAATGAATTAATCCATCAAGCTCTGTGTCTTTAATCGATACGAACAATCCATAGTCAGTTATATTTTTTATTAATCCCTCAAACTTATCTCCTACTTTATGATCTTTAGTAAATTTATTCCAAGGATTAACTAATGTATTTTTGTAACTTAAGGAAAGTCTTCTTTTTTCAGTATCTTTTTCTAAAAGTTCCACTTCAATTTTTTGAGATGTTGATAATATCTTTCCTGGGTGGATATTTTTTTTAGTCCAAGATAATTCAGATTGATGAATTAATCCCTCTAAACCTTCTTCTAACTTTGCGAAGCAACCGTAATCTTGAACTTTTGTTACGATTGCTGAATATTTTTCTCCTATTTTATATTTATTTATTATTTTCGTGTAAGGATCTTCGGTAAGGTGTTTTATACTTACACTAATTTTTAATTTTACAGGTTCAATTTTGATAATTTTTACTTTTATTGATTGACCAAGCGAAAGCAATTCTGATGGTTTATTAATTCTACTCCAGGAGATGTCCGTAATGTGCAGCAAGGCGTCCACACCATTTAAATCAATGAACACTCCCCAATCCGTAAGGTTTTTTACAATACCCTGAACTACGTCTCCTTCCTTTAATTTTGATATAATTTTGTTTTTATCTTTGTTTCTAATTTTCTCTATAACGGCGCGTCTAGATAAAACTATATTCCCCCTTTTTTTATCTAGTTTTACACATTCAAAGGTTTGAGGCACTCTCATTAGATGGTCAAAATTTTTTAAAGGTCTCATATCTAGTTGAGATGCAGGTAGAAAACAAAGACATGAATCAACATTAACAACAAATCCTCCCTTACATCTCGAAATAATAACACCTTTGACCTCTTCTTTATTTTCAAAAGCTTTTTCCATTTTTTTCCATGACTTTGTTCTTTTAGCTTTTTCTCGACTTACAACAATCTCTCCATTTTTGTTTTCTATTTTTTCTAAAAGAACATCAATTTTTGATCCAACTTCGATGTTATCTATTTCTTTGGTAAGTTTAAATTCTTCAATTGGTATTGCTCCAGAACTTTTAAGTCCCAAATCAATAAAAACAAATTTTTTTCCGATTTCTTCTATAGTACCAGTTGTTATTTCACCCTCTTTAAATTTTCTATTTCCAAGATCTTCGGACAGGAGTTTCTCAAATTCTTGGTGAGATTTGCTTTTATTTTGCTTTATAATTTCTTCCATATTTTAATAATAATTTCTTCTCTATTATATTCGAAATTTTGCCTAACGTTTGTTTTTTACTTAATTTCGAGGTGTCAATTACTATCGAATCTTTTGGTACACGTAAAGGACTGTGTTTGCGATTGATATCTGAATAATCTCTTGTTTTTAAGGCTTTTTTTACTTCTCTTAAAGTTAACGTTAAATTATTTTTTTTATATTCTTTCCATCTTCTTTTAGTTCTAACCCTAAGATTACATTTGAAAAAAATTTTAACATCTGCATTTGGGCATATTACATTGCCAATATCTCGCCCTTCAATACAAACATGATTTTGTTTTGAAAATTTTTTTTGGTATTTTCCTAGTAGCTTTCTTATTTTTTTTGATTTAGCAATTTCAGCTGCGTATCGCGTCACATTTTCTTTAAAGAGATTTTTGTTTTTTAGTTTGTTTAAAGTAATTTTTTTTATAATTTTTTTAATATATATATTCTTATTCAATAATTTATTTTTTAAGAGTAATTTATAACTAATGTATCTATAAAGTAATCCTGACGAAAGAAAATGCAAGTGATATTTTTTACTTATTAGTTTTGCTGCAGTCGTTTTACCGGAAGCAGCTCTACCGTCACAAGCAACTAATAATTTAATTTTTTTTTTTAACTTCAAAATTTGCTCCGATTTTTTTCATGGTGTATAAAAATTTGGGAAAAGATGTATTAACAGTTTGAAAATTCTTAATCTCAACTCTTCCTTTTAATAATTGACCTAAACAAAAAAAAGCTATTGCAATTCGATGATCCTCTTTAGGATTAATTTTTAATGTCTTTTTAATTTGTATATTAGGGTTACCAAATATTGTTAAGCTATCTTTAGTAGATTTAGTTTTTATTCCAATTTGATTTAAACCGATTTCAATACTTTTAATTCTATCAGATTCTTTATGTCGTAGTTCGTTAATTCCATTAAATTTTGATATACCCTTTACAATGGAAGCTGCGATGAATAAAAGAGGAAATTCATCGATAGTAAATGGGACCAAATCTTTTGGACATTTTATTGATCTAAGTAAACTGCTTTTAATAATAATATTACCTACAGATTCACCTGATATTTTTTTTAAATTTTTAATTTCTATATTTGCATTCATTTTTTTTAAAATATTAACAAACCCTATTCTAGTTTTGTTACAACTGACGTTTTTAATCAATAATTTTGAATTAGGTGTTAATAAAGTTAGAATAATAAAAGGAGCTGCAGAAGATAAGTCTCCAGGAATTTTCAGATTAAATCCAAATAAATTTTTTTGCCCTCTTAAAGAAATTAAATGACTTTTTAGTAGTTTTTTTATTTTTATGTCAGCTTTTATTGCTTTTAATAAGTTTTCAGTGTGGTTTCTAGAATTTTTTTTTACTTCAATCTGAGTAATTCCAGGAGTATTAAGCCCCGCAAGCAAAATAGCAGATTTTACCTGAGCTGAACCAATTTTTTCGAAATGTTTTTGTGCCAGAGGCATATCTGTTCCTTCAATTGTTAAAGGAAGAGTTGTTTTATTTTTAGGGTAAAAATTACAACCAATTTTTGATAGAGGATCGATAATTCTTTTCATGTCTCTTTTATTCAAACTATTATCTCCAGCAATCTTAACTTTAATATTTGACTGTGTTCCCAACAGAGGAAAGAGCATTCTAGCTAGAGTTCCTGAATTTCCAGCATAGAGAAAATTATTTTTTGGTTTTTTAAATGATCCCAATCCATTTCCATAAACTATATATTTTCTATTTTTTTTTAATATTTTTACCCCAAGTTTTTTTAAGCAAATTATTGTATTTCTTATATCATCACTTTCTAAAATATTTTTTATATTTGAGAGACCTATACATTGACTTGCGATTAATAATGATCTGTGTGATATACTTTTATCACTTTCAACAGTGATATTTTTGTCAAATTTTTCAATTTTACCATTTATTGAAACAGATTTTTTTTTTTGCATTATATGCTAGATGGTAAAATCTTCACCAAAGTATAATTTTTTTGCTTCGGTAGTATTTATAATCTGGCGAGGTGTGCCATTTGCAACTATACTTCCATTTGCAAGTACATAGGCTCGATCCACAACGGAAAGAAGTTGTGAAGCATTATGGTCTGTTACTAATACAGCGCAGCCTCTAGCCTGTAGCTTCAAAAGTAAACCTTTGATATCATGTATTGAAAGAAGATCTACGCCCGCAAAAGGTTCGTCTAATAATAAGACTTTGGGATTATTTATTAAACATCGAGCTATTTCAGCTCGTCGTCGTTCTCCTCCAGATAATGCTGTTGCCTTAATATCCCTTAAATGTGTAATTGAAAATTCAGCCATTAATTTTTCAACTACATCTTTTTGATCAATAGTGCTTTTTTTTACAATTTGTGCAATTCCTAATAAATTTTCATAAACAGTAAGTCCTCTAAAAATTGAGGTTTGCTGAGGCAAATATGCAATTCCCAATTTTGATCTTTGGTGGATAGGCAGTGGTGTTAATTTTGTGTTACCCAAAAATATGTCTCCAAAATCAGATTTTAATAGTCCCAAAACAATATTCATAAAAGTACTTTTGCCAGCACCATTGCTACCTAACAAACCCAACATTTCTCCTTTATTTAAATGAATATCAATTTTTCTTAATATAACTCTTTCACCAAAAGATTTAGATATATTTTTAGCAGTAAATACAGGTTTAGATTTAAATTTTATGATCCTAAATTTTTTTATGTTGCTCATTTAGTTACTTTTATTTTTACAGATTTGTCTTCAAACATTGAAACTTTAAAATATTTTGTTTCAAAATCATAATCCATTTTATCTGCTACAAGAGAACCTGCTGGATAATTTAAAGTGACATTTTTATAAATTTTTACAGAACTTATGGTTGCTAATAAGTCTAAATTTTCCGCAAAGATTTTTGTTTCTCCATCAGTAGCTTTAACATTTTGCTTTAAAAAACAATCGTATGTTACTTTATTATATTTGCCTTTATCTGCCTTGATATTTACTATTCTTCCATCGGATAAATACAAAATTGTATGTACATTAGTCATATAAACAAACTCAGGTTCTTCATCTAGTATGTAAGCTTCTTCAGACGTTATTGTAAATGGTTTATCTACATCATACAGTCCCTTATATTGCACATTTTCGAAGGAAGTACTTTGATCTTCAAGGGTACTTTCCAAACCTTTCTTAGCAGATTGATTTTCAATAAGTTGAGCTCTCTTCATATAAGGATAGTAGAAATACGTAATAAGGATTAACAGAAGTCCAATTGATATGAGAATTATTTGAATGTTTTGTTGTTTTTTTTTCATTTAATGCCCCGGCTCAGACAATGATGTAAATGCAGTATACCAATAACTTTTTTAATCTTTTTATTTATATCTTGATTATGTGCAACTAATAGTGAAGTTATTTTTTGAGAGTTCATTTTTTCAATTGCTGAGAGAGCTGTAGCTGTATCTGCAATCCAAGTTGGATTTTTACTAGAGACCTTTAAAATTGTTTTTTTATACAAATTATTTGAATGCCTACGCAAATCACCATCAGTCAAAATATTAATTTTTCCGCTTTTTTCTCTACAACAAACTACTCCTAATCTTTTTTTAGACATTTCTGCTATAGCAGCTCGCATAGTTTTGTCTGAAGAGATTAATGGAATTTCTTTCTTTTTTGCCATGATTTCTTTTACTAGGATTAAAGATGTAGCTAATGTTCCAGATGGATGAGTTGTAATAAATTTTTTATTTGTCCATTTTTTTCTCTTCATGCAAGCGATTGCAAGAGAATCTCCCCAACTAAGAAAATTTAAAGAAGATGATGTTGGAGCTAGGCTATGACCAGCTTCAACAACTTTAGGAAGTAATATTTTGATATTAGAATTACGAAGTAGCATTGATGATGCCCTACAACTGACACCAATAACATAAATATTATGTCTATTAGCATATCTTAATATGTGATTTAATTCTGAAGATTCTCCGGAAACACTAAATACTAACAAAACGTCATGTTTTTTTTGAATAGCACCAAGACCTCCATGTTGTAGGTCAGTAGCATTAAAAGCTACACTTGGAGTACCAAGACTTGATAATGTAGCGCTAACTTTGATTCCTACTATATAGCTTTTTCCAACTCCAACTACTAATACCTTGCCACGAGTTTTAGAGACTAAACTAACAGCTTTCGAAAATTGGGATGAACTATTATAACTTCGAGATAACTTTTTTAACGCATTAATTTCCGTTTGAACTGTTTTTTTTGCTATTTGTAAATCTTTGTTCATTTAGTGTTGAAAAATGTCTTCCGTAAATCCGCTTTGATCCAATCTTATTCTTGTTTTTAAAAATTGAATAGAATTATTATATAGTTCTAGCCTATTTTCTCTAACTAACATTTTATAAAGTGCATCTTTTATTTTATGTAGATAAATAACATCGTTACTACAGTATTGTAGCTGTGCATCTGTTAGTTCGTTTAAGCTTTTATTCCAATCACTGCTACCAAGTCTTTTATCCATCTTTTTGTTACAAAACTCCATCACAAGATCTTTCAAGCCATGTGATTGAGAGTAAGTTCGGCATAACTTACTTGCTATCTTAGTGTCAAAAATATTTTTTACATTGCACTTAAGAAAATATTCTAAACCAGAAACATCATATCTCAAATAATGGCCAATTTTTGTAATTTGGTCATTTTCTAAAATTTTTACGATATTAGGAGCTTTATAATCTTTTTTGTTTGGCTGTATAATATAAGCGTCATTATTTCCCGTACTAAATTGAATTAAGCTAAGCCTATCTCGGTGTGGAATTTGTAGGCCAGACCCTTCGGTGTCTAGAGAAAGACTTGAATGTTTTTCTAATTCTTTTAATGTAGCTGAATCGATATCATCTTGATATTTGAAAATTTTTGTCATACCTAAACTCATATATAATGTTAATGTTGTCAAAATGCAAAATAATCAGAAAATAATAGCTATTTTTGGGGGTGGGGGTTTTCTTGGCAAACATTTAATGCGTCAATTAACAAAGTTAGACTACCGAGTAAAGGTGGCAACTCGAAATCCATACTTAAAAGGCTACTTGAAGCCTTTAGGTAATCCGGGACAAATCGAACTTTTTAAAACTAATATTTTTTATCAAGAAGATGTTAAGAAAATTTTAAAAAACTGCGATTTTGTGATTAATCTTGTGGGTATTCTTTACGAAACAAGAAAACAAAAGTTTAATCAAATTCATGCCCAGTTTCCACATCTGTTAAGCAATTTATGTAATGAATTTGGAATAAAAAACTTAGTTCACATAAGCGCTCTTGGAGTAAAGGAAGGACATGTTTCAAAATACATGCAATCAAAACTTCAAGGGGAAAAAAATATACAGGATACTTTTAGATCATCAGTAATTTTAAGACCCTCTGTTTGTTTTGGACCAGATGATAAATTCTTTAACACATTTGCATCTATTGCACAATTTTCTCCAATTCTTCCACTAGTAGGTGGTGGAAAAACAAAATTCGCGCCGGTTTATGTAGGGGATGTTGCCAAAGCTATTATTAAAGTACTAGAGCTTAATAATTTAAAACCAAAAATTTATGAATTAGGTGGACCTGAGAATTATTCATTTAGAAAACTCATGGAAATATTATTAGTTGAAATAAAGAAAAAAAGATTTCTAATTTCTATTCCTTTTGGCATAGCAAAATTTCAATCCTATTTTTTGCAAATGATGAACAATCCACTTTTGACTCCCGATCAAGTTGACATACTGAGATACAATAATATTGTTTCAGGTGAACATCCTACTTTAAAAGATCTTGGTATTAGCGGAAAAACCATTCAAAGTATCTTGCCTCAATATATTTATAGATTTAGGGCAGGCGGTCAATTTGGCTAGAACTACTAAATAATGATTTGTTAAAATTTTATAACGTTTAACTTTCATTAATAAAAATTTGAACTCAGAAAAAATATAATTAAGCTGATTTAATTTTTTTTTCAATAAATTTTGGAATATCTTCTTCAGTAATTAGATCTTCTTCTTTTGCATTCTTTGGTTGGAAAGCATAAAGAAGATGGAGCTTGCAATAAGGAAATTTTTCCATGGGTTTTCGTCCACAAAAATAAAATTTTTCTTCATAAGGGTGACCGATCGGCCATCTACACGTTTTATCCGTTAGTTCTTCAAATTTTTTTGGGTTTTCTTGCTCAAAATTTCTATCCAATAACAATGCCTTAAATCTTGCTTTTCTTCCAAGTTTTTGAGTTTTAGTTTCAGGAGAATTATTTTTTTCTGTACTTTTTTTGCCTTCCAATTTTTTTGATGTAATTCTTGATGCTAACTTTAGTCGAAACACTTTACCGATCACAGCATTCCGCGTGGTATTACCTAAAATACTTGCTATTTGACTGCCAGAATGACCTTTTTTCCACAGTTCTCTTAATTTTTCTTCTCTTTCAGGAGTCCAACTCATTTTTTTTTCACGTTAATTAGACCTACTATATTTAGTATTTGCAATAAAAAAACACACTTTATGTGGATATGTTATTAACAATGTTTATTAAAATGGCCATTCTTTATTTAAAGTCCTTTTAATATATAACTTTCCCAATGGTTGAAATTGAAAACAAATACAAAATTTATGAAAAAAAATTTGGTTATTTTAACTGGATAGGTTTTCAAACTTTGATAACTAAGGAAATTCTTAGATTCCTTAAGGTAGCCGGGCAAACCCTAGGCGCGCCGGCGATAAATATTATTCTCTTTTTTACTGTGTTAAATATCGCCATTGGCGACGGCGGTAGATCCGATGCTCTTGGAACCAATTTTATGAATTTTCTTCTACCAGGTTTAATAGCTCAGCAAGCAATGACCCAAGCCTTCGCTCATTCTAGTAGTAGTTTGATCATACAAAAAATTCAGGGAAATTTATTCGATACACTTGTAGCCCCACTGTCAGCTTTTGAAACTGTGACTGCGATTATATTGGCTAGTATTTCTAGAGGGTTTTTAATTGCTTTGATTTCACTATTAATATTTAGTTTTATAATTGATATTAGAATTGAAAGTTTTTTACACGTATTTGTTGTACTATTTTTTAGCACCTTTATTATGGGTGCGCTCGGTTTGATGGCTGGGCAATACGCAAACAAGTTTGACGAGTTAGCGACCATTCAAAATTTCCTTGTATTACCGGCTAGCTTTTTGAGCGGATCTTTCTTCTCAATTCAGAGACTTCCTGAAATATTACAAAAAGTTATGTTGATTAACCCTTTCTTCTATATGGTTGACACTTTTCGTTTTGGTTTCATTTCAAATAGCGATGGCTCTACTAAAATTGGACTAATTTATTTATTTTTGCTCACGATGATCATCTGGTATTTATGTTGGAAGCTTTTTAAAAGCGGATACAGAATCAAAGCATAAAAAATATGAGTTCTATTCTTGATACATACGCAAGGAAGGCTATTTCTTTTACCAAAGGGAAGGGAAGCTATCTTTTTGCAGAAAATGGAGACAAGTATCTTGATTTTGTTCAGGGTATAGCAACTAATATTTTGGGTCATTGTCATGAACATTTAGTAAACGAGATACAAACCCAATCTAAAAAATTATGGCACGTCTCAAATGCTTTTGTAATTCCAGAACAGGAAAGGTTGGCTAAAAGACTTACTGATAATACATTTGCTGATTTTGTTTGTTTTCAAAACTCAGGAACTGAAGCCACTGAGGCAAGCATTAAAATTGCTAGAAAATATTTTCATAAAATTGGAAAACCTGAAAAAAATAGGATTATTACTTTTCAAGGAGCTTTTCATGGAAGAACTTTGGCAGCTTTATTTGCTGCGAATAATCCAAAACATACAGAAGGCTTTGGTCCCGCAGTGGATGGTTTTGATCAAGTTCCTTTTGGAGATCATGAGGCCGTGAAAAAAGCTATTAATAAAAATACGGCGGGAATAATGATCGAATCTCTGCTCGGTGAAGGTGGACTTAAAGTTGTTCCTGACTTTTGTCTTAAAGGTTTAAGGGAGCTATGTGATAAAAACGATATATTGTTAATATTGGATGAAGTTCAGTGCGGTATGGGAAGAACGGGTAGTTTTTTTGCTTTTGAAAAATCCGGCATTACTCCAGATATTGTTCCAATTGCCAAAGGAATTGGTGGAGGTTTTCCACTAGGGGCATGTTTAGTTACAAAAAAAGTGTCTGTTGGTATGACCGCTGGCACACACGGAAGTACATTTGGAGGAAATCCATTAGCTATGGCCGTGGGAAATGCGGTTCTTGATGTTATTTTTAAAAAAGATTTTTTAGAAAATGTAAAAGAAAAAGGTAAATATTTTGATCAGGGTTTAAATAAAATTAAAAATAACTACCCAAAAATTATTGGAGAAATTAGAGGGATTGGTTTAATAAAAGGATTAAAGATGTTGGTAGATAATGTAGAATTTATAAAAAAGTTAATGAATCATAAAATGCTCACAGTAAAAGCTGAAGAAAATGTTATAAGACTTTTTCCTCCACTTATAGTAGAAAATAAAGAATTAGATGAAGCAATAAACAAAATCGAAAAAGCTTGCAAGGAAATGAGTTAAGTATGAAAAATTTTATAAATATAGCTGATGTTGAAAAAAAAGATTTAAGAAAGATTATAGATCATGCCAAATCACAAAAGGAAAAAAGATCTAATCTTAATAAATCTGCCATAGACCCAGAAGCTTACTTAACAGACAAAATATTAATAATGATCTTTGAAAAATCTTCAACAAGGACAAGAATATCTTTTGAACTTGCGATGAAGCAATTAGGTGGACAGCTTGTAGTACTAAATCCAAAAGAAAGTCATTATGGAAGCGGAGATGAAAGTGTACATGATACAGCAAAGGTTTTATCCCAATATGGCGATATAGTAATGATGAGAACCACTAAACATGAACATTTTTTAGAATTTTCTAAGCATTTAGATATTCCTATTATCAACGGTTTAACAAACTTAAGTCATCCATGCCAGATTATGTCCGATATTATGACTTTTGAAGAATTAAAAGGCTCTATAGCAAATAAAAAAATCGCTTGGTTAGGAGATGGCAATAATGTTGTTTACTCTTTAATAGAAGCTTCAGCTCAGTTTAATTTTGAACTATCTATTGCTTGTCCAAAACAATTAATACCTAATAAAAAAATTCTTAACTGGGCAAAAAGCAAGAAAGCAAAAATTTTAATTACAAACGATCCTAATAAAGCAGCAAGTTTAGCCGATTGTGTTATGACTGATAAATGGATTTCAATGGGAGATACGGTAAATAAGAAAAAAAAGAAGAAATTATTAAAACCTTATCAGGTTAATAACAAAATAATGAAACTAGCTAAAACTGATGCAATTTTTATGCATTGTCTACCAGCTTGCAGAGGAGAAGAAGTTACCGATGAAGTAATGGATGGAAAGCAATCTGCGGTTTGGTTAGAAGCTTTAAATAGAGTTCATGCACAAAAAAGTATTATAGAGTGGTGTCTTAAGTAAATATTTATTGGAGCGGTAACGGACTATTCGTATTTTCATTCATGTATAGAATTACTGCGGCTCTTTCTTTTGGTTTTTTTAATCCAGCAAAAGACATTTTAGTTCCTTTTATCCAATCCTTTGGTTTTATTAAAAAACCATTCATTTCCTCGAATGACCAATTTTTACCATACGCTGCCATCGCCTTTGAATATTTGTAATCTGGAATAGAACCGGCTGATCTTCCCAACACGCCCCATAGTGCTGGCCCAATTTTATTACCGCCATTTTCAGCAATGCTGTGACAAGCTGCACATTTTTTGAAAACTTTTGCACCTTCCGTAGCACTTGTTGATGAAAACAATGCCATAATATTTCCAGACTCAGAACTTACTGAACCTGTTTCAGCAGAAGTGGTACTAGCAACGGTAGTAACAGTAGCAACTTGATATGCAGATTTTTCTGGTTTTTCTACATAAAATATTACATCTGCAACTTTATCAATTCCTATAACTATGATTATTGCAAATATAATGGAAACAATAATTTTATTCATTTTAATAAGTCTTATAAATTTAGTACAACTCTATTCTAATTTATATCATGACCTTTAGTAAAAAAATGGACTTTTAGACGCATAATTTTCTTAGTTCTATGAAAAATACTGCAATAATAATACCAACTCGATTAGGAGCTAAAAGATTTCCTAACAAACCCCTTGCAAAGATTAATGGTGTGCCGATGATTATTCATGTGCTTAATAGGGCACAAGAATCAAAAATTGGGGAAGTGCTTGTGGCAACACCTGATGATGAAATTTTTCAAGTCGTTAAAGAAAATGGTGGGAAAGCAATTTTGACTAAACCAGATCATCCTTCGGGTAGTGATCGTGTTTACGAAGCATACATAAAGAAAGAGATGAAAAACAATGTAGATTTAATTTTTAATCTACAGGGCGATTTGCCTAATATAAATTCAAATTTCATTTCAAAGTTAGAAAAACTTATGAGAGGCAATGATTGTGACATTGGAACATTAGCTTCCCCCATTGTAGACAAAGATGAAATTACTGATATGAATGTTGTGAAAGTTGAAATGGATGAAATCTTGAAAGATAATGATTTTTTTAGGGCAAAAGATTTTTTTCGTATAAAAAAAGATTTAAATCATAAAAAAACTTATCATCACATAGGAATTTATGCCTTTACAAATATTGCTTTAACAAAGTATGTAAAGTTTTCTAGATCTAAATTAGAAATAGAAAGAAATTTAGAACAGATGCGAGCTATGGAAAATGATTTAATTATAAAAGTAGGATTATGTGATTCTAAACCTTTAAGTGTTGATACTGAAAAAGATTTAATAAACGTAAGTAAAGAGATGAATTAGTTATGAAAGAAAAAGTAAAAATAGCCTTTCAAGGAGAAAAGGGTGCCTATTCTCATTTGGCCTGTTTAGAAGTTTTTCCAAATGTTGAAGCGACAGCATGCGCGACCTTTGAAGAAGCTTTCCAATTAGCAAGAGATAACTCAGAATATAAGATTGTTATACCAATAGAAAATTCTCTAGCTGGAAGGGTAGCGGATATACATTATTTGATACCAAAGTATAAGCTTCAAATCCATGCAGAACATTTTCAAAAAGTTAAACACAATTTACTTGGGATTAAAGGCTCAAAAATGAAAGATATAAAAACTGTAAGATCCCATGCGCAGGCCTTGGGCCAGGCACAAAAATTTATTTCTGATAACAAATTAATATCTGTAATTTCAGCAGACACCGCGGGGTCTGCAAAATTTATTTCTGAAAATAAAGACAAAAGTGAAGGAGCCATAGCCTCAGAACTTGCTGCAAAAATTTATAATTTGGAAATACTAAAATCGAATATAGAAGACGAATCAGGTAACGTTACTAGATTTTTTATTATGGGAAAAGATTCAAAACATCCAGAGTTTACTGATAAAAAATATATTACAAGTTGTATTTTTAAACTTAAAAGTATTCCAGCAGCCCTTTATAAAGCATTGGGTGGTTTTGCAACAAACGGAGTAAATTTATGCAAATTAGAAAGTTTTTCAGTCAAAAATACATTTGACCAAGTGAATTTTTATATTGATATAGAAGGTCATATAGAGGATTTATCTTTGCAAAAATCACTTGAAGAATTAGGATTTCATACAGAAAAATTGGATATTTTAGGGGTTTATGAAGCTCATTTGTTTAGATCTAAAAAAAAATAAACAACCTACACGGATATTGTAGTTCTTATTTTGATACTGATATAATAAAATTGGAGGCTGACAACGGGTGGAGTTTGTAACACAATCAGTTCAGGCGCTAACGCGAGCAGACTTAATTACAAGCTTCAGGTTGTTGTTCAGTCTCCTTGTATAAAATATGGGAAATGCTGCATACAAAATTTTAGCACTAAAATATAGACCAAAGAATTTTAAAGAATTAATTGGTCAAGATATAATGGTTGAAACCATAACCAATTCAATCAAATTAAATAAATTACCAAATGCATATTTACTAACCGGAATTCGAGGTATTGGTAAGACAACTACGGCACGTTTAATTGCTAAAGCGATAAATTGTAATAAGAATTTTATTCAGGGGGAAAAATGCAATCAAGGCGAATACTGTCACTGCGAAGAAATCAGCAATTCAAAACATCTAGATGTATTAGAAATGGATGCGGCGTCAAGAACTGGAATAGATGACATAAGAGAGTTGATAGAGTCCTCAAAATACAATCCTACAAGTGCAAAATATAAAATAATAATTTTAGACGAAGTTCATATGTTATCAAAACAAGCATTTAATGGACTATTAAAAACTTTAGAAGAACCTCCCCCACATTTAAAATTTATATTTGCAACTACCGAAGTAAAAAAAGTACCTGTAACTATTGTTTCAAGATGTCAGAGGTTTGATTTGCATAGAGTTTCCACAAAAGATTTGTTGGAAAATCTTAAGAAAATTTTGGAAATAGAAAATGGAGGAGTATCTGAAAAAGCATTAATATTAATTGCAAAAGCAGCTGAAGGATCTGTAAGAGATTCATTATCACTTTTAGATAGGGCGCTTGTTAGCCAAAATAGCGAAGGAAAAGAAATTGATGAAATTTTTGTAAGGAAAATGCTAGGAATTGCAGACAGATCAAAAATTTTAAATTTATTAAATTTTATTTTTCAAGGTGAACAAAAAAAATCTATAGAATTATTAAGAGAGATGATAAATCAGGGTATTGAGCCAACTAATTTTCTAAATGAACTCTTAGAAATAATATATTTTATACAACAAAAAAAAAACATCGGGAATTTTGATTCAGATTTATCGATATCCGAGTCGGAGCTGAAAACTATTGATTCAATTTCAAATAATATAAACATATCTACTCTAATAATTTTTTGGCAACTTATATTAAAAGTATTAGAAGAATTATCAGTAGTTTCTAATCCGATTTTATCTTTAGAAATGTTAATAGTTAGATTGGTACATTTAAAAGACATGCCTTCTTATGAAAAAGTATTAGATTCCTTAAAAAAAAATAATTTAAAACAAATGGAAGAAAATAATAATAAAATAATTGAACCTGAAAATAATAAAAAAATTATAAATGATGAAAGCCAAATAACAACAATTTCTAAAGACCAAATTAAAAATACAACCCAAACAAAACCAGTATTATCATCTTTAAAACCAAAAAATTTAGTAACAAAAGCAACAATGGAAAAAGTTTTATCTTTTGAAGATTTAATTTATTTATCGTCAAGGAAAAAAGAAATTCAGTTAAAATATGATTTAGAAAAGAATGTAAATTTAATTAAATTTTCTCAAGGGAAAATAGATATAAGCTTTAACCAAAATCTTGATAAAAATTTTGTTCGCAATTTGTCTGAAAAGTTACTTGAATGGACAGGAAATAGATGGGTTATAACTTTATCAAAAGAAAAGGGTCAAGAAACCTTTTCAAAACTTCAAGATATAAAAAAAAAAGAATTTCTTCATCAAGAAAAAAAAGGTGAAGTTTATAAAAAATTTAAAAATATTTTTTCAGATGGGGAATTATTAGAAATTATAAAAAATGACTAAATTATGCCGGATTTTAGCGATTTAATATCTCAAGCAAAAAAGATGCAAGAAAAAATGAAAGAAACGCAGGAAGCTCTGAAGAAAATTGAAGTTGAAGGAATTTCTGGAGGTGGAACTATAAAAGTTACTCTTAATGGAGACGGCGAAATGGTTAAACTTTCTATTTCCCCTAATGCTATTAAAGAAAACAAAGAAATCGTTGAAGATTTAATTTTAGCAGCACACGGAGATGCAAAAAAAAAATTACAAACAAAAACTTCTGAAGAAATTTCTAAAGTTACAGGTGGTATTGGTTTACCCCCCGGATTTAAATTTCCTTATTGAGGAGAAAAATGGCTGAAAATAAAGTTAAAGAAATAGAGGATTTAATAAAAATAATATCAAGATTACCAGGTCTTGGCAGAAAGTCCGCTTCTAGAATAGTTTTAAAACTCATAAACAACAGAGAAGAATTAATGAAAAATTTAACTGATTCACTAATCCAGACCTATAAACATGTGGTTCGTTGTAAGATTTGCGGCAATCTAAAATCTACAAATTTAAACTGCATATGTTCAAGCAAAAAGTATGATCAAATTTGTGTAGTGGAGAATTTAGCTGACATGTTTACAATTCAAAGCACCGGCATATATGATGGTTCATATCACATTCTAGGAGGCGTCCTTCCGTCTTTCGAAGGCAAAAATACAAAAAATGGATTATTAATTGAATCATTGGTTAATCGAGTTAAAAAAAATCCAATCAAAGAAGTTATTCTTGCGACCAGCGCGAGCATTGAAGGAGAAACTACCTCACATTATATATCGGATTGTTTAAAAGATACAAAAGTGAAAATAACAAGATTAGCCAAAGGAGTGCCAGTAGGTGGAGAAATAGAATTTTTAGACGATGGAACTTTATATTCGGCTTTTAAAAATAGAAATACCTTAGTTAGTGACTAGATTTTTTTCAGAAGTCTATTTAAATGAAGAATGGGTTCAGTATAGCCCGATGGTTGGTTTCTTCCATGAAAAACTAATTCACATGCAGCTTTAAATGCAATAGATTTGTCGTAGTTACCAGACATAGTTTTATAAGAAGGGTATCCTTTTAAAGCGGGATCTTTAATATTTTGATTGTCAACAATTTTAGCCATTTTTTTCATAGTTTTTAATACTTGCTCTTTACTGCAAATTCCATGATGCAGCCAATTAGCGATATGTTGTGATGAAATTCTTAAGGTTGCTCTATCTTCCATTAAACCCACATTGCTAATATCAGGAACTTTAGAACAACCTACTCCTTGATCAATCCATCTTACTACATAACCTAAAATACCTTGTGCATTATTTTCTAATTCCTTAGTAATTTCTTCCATTGACCAATTTTGTCTATCTACAATTGGAATTGAAAGAATATCCTCAATCTTTGCAGGCGTTCTTTTTTTTAATTCTTTCTGTTTAGAAACAATATCAACCTGATGATAATGCAATGCATGAAGTGTGGCGGCGGTTGGCGATGGAACCCAAGCACAGTTAGCTCCAGATTGTAAATGATTAATTTTTTGAGCGACCATATCTGCCATTTTATCTGGAGCAGCCCACATTCCTTTTCCAATTTGAGCTATACCGGAAAATCCGCATGCCAAACCCACATCAACATTATTATTCTCATATGCGGCAATCCATTTAGAGGATTTCATATCTCCTTTTTTTATCATTGGTCCAGCTTCCATTGATGTATGTATTTCATCGCCGGTACGATCTAAAAATCCAGTATTAATAAAGACGACTCTATTTTTTACAGCTCTAATACACTCTTTTAAATTAACTGTAGTTCTTCTTTCCTCATCCATGATTCCAATTTTAATAGTATATTTTTTTAGTCCTAAAACATTTTCAACTTTTTCAAAAATTAAATCTGTAAACGCAACTTCATCAGGACCATGCATTTTAGGTTTTACAATATAAACAGAACTTGTTCTTGAATTCCCTTTGTTTTTAAAATCATGAATTGCCGCTGCTGTTGTTATAAATGCATCCATTATACCTTCCGGAATTTCAGATCCATCATTTAATAAAATAGAGGGATTAGTCATCAAATGTCCTACATTTCGATTAAGCATTAAAGCTCTTCCATGTAATTTAATTTTATTTCCATTGGGTGAAATATATTCTCTGTCAGGATTTAGTTTTCTTGTGAAATTAAAAGGTTTATTACCTGTGTTTTTTTCCCCCTCATATTTTAAGTCACCTTTCATTAATCCTAACCAATTTCTATATCCATGTACTTTGTCCGCAGCATCTACTGCTGCAACGGAGTCTTCATGATCCACAATTGTAGTGATAGCAGACTCTAAAATAATATCATGTATTGCTGCCTTATCTTGATTGCCATCTGGATTAAAAATTTCAAGTGTACCGTC
>CACLKP010000002.1 GCA_902607585.1 uncultured Pelagibacteraceae bacterium | reverse complement strand
CCCGCTGGTATTGTTGCTGATGCATAGTAATCTGCGCCATCAATTAAACCTTGTACAGGTCCACCTGTAAGATTAATTGGTAGAGCTTTTGCTCCACAAGTAGCTGCTTGTTCCATAGCACCATTTGGAAATCCTACTGAATAACCAAATGCATCTATTTTACCGTCACATAGCGCTTTCACTTGTTCTGATGAAGTTAATTCTGTTACTCCTTTAAAGTAACTATTATCAACTCCCATTGCTTTCATAAGTTCTTCCATAGTTCCTCTTTGACCTGAACCAGGGTTACCTATGTTAACAGTTTTGCCTTCAAGACCTTTAAAGTCTTTAACTTTTGCTTTTTTTCTAGCCCAAATTTGGAAAGGTTCGTTGTGAACTGAAAAAACTGCTCTCAAGTTACTAAATTGTTTTCCTTCCCATTTGCTAGAACCATTGTAAGCATGAAATTGCCAGTCAGACTGAGCTACACCAAATTGGAATTCTCCTTCTTTGATTTGTCCAATATTATAGTTAGAGCCTCCAGTTGATGGAGCAGTACATCTATATGCTTTGTTTGTACCCTTTTTTCTTCCATGGTCTGCGCTTATTGCAAACTTATGCATCATTTTGCAAATTGCGTTTCCTGTCTGGAAATAAACTCCAGTTGGTCCGCCCGTTCCTATTGTGAAAAACTCTGCTGACTTTGCTATTGTCGCTAAAGGTGCTGACAACGCAACCATCATTAGTGCTCCCGCAATAGTGGAAATAAATTTTCTCATTTGTTTTCCCCCTTTTTAATTATTAATAATTAAGTTTAATGAAATAAGGATATCAATTTTTAAATGAATCTAAAGCGAATTAGACCATTCTTTAAGTTTTGATACACCCTCAACTATATTTGGTGCATATTTTTCTAAATCCGCTTTATCTAGATTTTTACTACTTAAGGTTTTTTTTAAAAAATTTGAACCATCAAAATCAGTATAACTTAACCTTGCAAGCATTTTTCTGCTATCCAATCCAAAATCAGTGCCCGGTAATAAAGCTACGCCAGTTTTTTTCAAGATATCCTTACACATTTCCGAGGATGATGAAAATTTAGCATTAGTAAATTCTGGAAATAAATAAAATCCACCTTCGGGTTTTGCTACATTAATAACATTAGATTTTAAATTTTCATAAGCATAGCTACCTACAAGAGATAATATTTTTTTTACGGCAGATAAATAAGCTGAATGATCACCCTTGTATGCCTCTACTGCAGCGTATTGTACTGGTGCACTAACTGATGTGAAAGATTCACTGCATAATATTTTTAAACTATTTTTTAACTCTTTAATTTGATCTGGTATTGCAAAAAATCCAAGTCTCCATCCGCCTGCTCCACACCATTTACTTAATCCTGTGCTAATAATAGTCCCTTCTGGATAATAATTAGAAATGGATTTATATTGATCGTCGAAAGTAAGTTGAGAATATATCTCATCAGATAGTATGATTAATTTATGTTTTTTTGCGATTTCAGCAATTTCCTGTAAATTTTTACAAACAGTACCAGATGGATTATTGGGAGAATTTATAAACAGTAACAAATTTTTATTTTTTATATTTTTTATTTTGTTTTCTAGCTGGTCAGCTGTTGGAAACCAATTAGAATCACTTGTAGTTTTAATCCAATGAACTTTATTTTTAGCAATAAGTGCCTGTGGTAGATACGACACCCAACTAGGTGCTGGAAGTAATACTTCTCCATCAAAAGCAATTTGTGTCAGAAACATTAATTCTTTCGTGCCTGGCCCAATTACAATATCTTCTTTATTAAAATTATTATCATTAGTCTTATTTAAATAATCAGCTATTGCTGATCTTAATTCTTCAAGGCCTTGCATCTGCAAATAAATATGTTTATTGGCATTTTTTTTTAATGCAGAAACTACAGACTCGGGAATTGGAAATGGAGATTGGCCGAATCCAAACTTGTAGATTTTTTTTCCATTTTTTTTTAGCCTATTAGACTCTTCGTTTATTGCAAGAGTTGCAGAGGGTTTTAATTGACTTATTTGTTCTTTAATCAATTTATTCATTAAGTTCTTTAATATTTTTAAATTGTTTTAGGCTATCTGGATTGGCTAATGCTTCCAAGTTATTAATTTTATAGCCCTCAACACTTTGTTTAACTGCCAATTCTACAAGTTTTCCATTTTTAGTTTTAGGAATTTCCAAAATGGAAATTATTTTTGAAGGTACGTGTCTGGGTGATGCGTTAGTCCTGATTGTTTTTTTTATTTTATCTTTAATTTCATCAGTTAAATTATAACCCTTATTTAGCACTACAAATAATATTATCCTGATATCATTTTTCCACGACTGACCAATAGCGATTGATTCTTGTATTTCCTCAAATTTTTCAACCTCATTATATATTTCGGCAGTACCCAATCTCACTCCCCCAGGGTTCAGTGTAGTATCCGATCTTCCAAATATTACGAAACCACCATTATTAGTTATTTTAGCAAAATCACCATGATGCCAAACATTTTCATATTTTTCGAAATATGCAGCTTTATATTTTTTATCCCCTTTATCATTCCAAAATTTGATGGGCATTGAAGGAAAAGGCTTTTTACAAACTAGCTCTCCTTTCATATTTTGAATAGAAAAACCTTTCTCATTAAATATATCTACATCCATGCCTAAGCCTCTATTTTGAATTTCTCCTTCATAAACGGGTTGAAATAAATTTCCCAATACGAAACAAGACACAATGTCGGTCCCGCCAGAAATGGATGATAAATGAACATCTTTTTTAATTTTATCATAAATATATCGAAATCCATCTTTAGATAGAGGTGAACCAGTAGAACAAATTGTTCTTAATTCAGAAAGATCGTGATTATTTTTGGGTACAACTCCATTATTATTTAGTGCATCAATATATTTAGCGCTTACGCCAAAGAGAGTTACCTTTTCTTCACTTACAAATTCAAACAGTAAATCATCTTTTTTATACATTGGAAAACCATCAAAAAGTAAGATTGTTGCGCCTGATGCAAGCGCACCAACCAACCAATTCCACATCATCCAACCACAAGTAGTAAAATAGAATATCCGATCATTATCTCGTACATCAGAATGTATCTGTAATTCTTTATTATGTTGAAGCAAGACACCTCCAGTCCCATGACAAATACATTTAGGTTTACCCGTTGTACCGCTTGAATAAAGAATAGCCAAGGGATCATTAAAATTTGATAACACATATTGAATTTTATTTTCACTTTTTAAATTTATCAATTCATTCCAATTATATGTTTCAATTTTAAATTTATTCTTCTTTTCAACATCTTCTCCTGGATAGGGCACTATAACAACTTTTTTAATTGAGGGTATTTTGTTAAGAATCTCAGATAATCTTTCTAAAACATTAATTTTTTTCCCATTATAAAAATATTTATCACCTATAAATAATATTTTCGGATTAATTTGTGAAAATCTATCTATAACGCCTACTGTTCCAAAATCAGGTGAACAAGATGACCATATGGCTCCTACAACTGATGTACTAAGAAATGCAGTTACAGTTTCGGGTATGTTTGGCAAATATGCTGCTACTCGATCACCTTTTTTTATTCCACTAGATATCATCCAAGACGAAATTTGAGCAACATTTAAATTTAAATTCTTCCAAGACAAAACAGTTTTATATCCATTTTCACTTTTAAATATAACTGCTGGCTCTGTATTGTTTTTTTTAAGTAAATTTTCCGTATAATTAAGTTCACTATCAGGAAAAAACCTATTTTTATAAAAAATTCTTGACTCTTGAAGTAGCGTATTACCTAATATTCCTTTTACCTTCGTAAAATCCCAAATTGATTTCCAAAAAATTTTTGGATTTTCGACTGACCATTTCCAAATTTTATTAAAATTACAGTTTGAATCTATTTTAAAATTTTCTTTAATAAAATTAGAATATAAAAATAAATTTGTTTTATATAATTTTTCATTTTTAAGCTTCCAAAGATAAGTATCCATGGGTCTATTATGCCAAAAAAATTTAATATTGAATTCTTAAAAATTATGCTAAACTTGTTTTTCAATTATTGAAAATGAGAACTTTTAACTCGCTGATTCGGTCACGTTTTAGTCATCTTTTGTTCTTAAAAAAAATCTAAATATAGTGTACCAAAAAAAATTAAACACAATTTATGGAAAACAACTTAAAAAAAATTACTGCTGTTCTGGGTCCTACTAATACAGGAAAAACACATTTAGCAGTTGAAACAATGCTGGAATATGAAAGTGGAATTATAGGTTTTCCGCTAAGACTGTTAGCCAGAGAAATTTTTGACAAGTGTGTAAATAAAGTTGGATCAGAAAAAGTAGCCCTTATCACTGGAGAAGAAAAAATAATTCCAAAATCACCCAGATATTATATCTGTACAGTGGAGTCTATGCCCCAAGATATGATTGTAGATTTTGTTGCGGTTGATGAAATACAGATGTGTACTGATCATGAAAGAGGTCATATTTTTACCGACAGATTATTAAATATTAGAGGCGAAAAACTTACCATGTTCCTAGGCTCTCACACGATGAAATCGGTAATTACTTCCCTTGTTGATAATATTGAGTTTGTCAGTAGAGAACGATACTCTAAACTAACATATAGCGGTTACAAAAAAATATCTAGGTTAAGTCCAAAAACTGCTTTGATTGCCTTTTCAGTAGATGAAGTTTACGCAATAGCAGAATTAGTAAGAAGACAAAAAGGGGGAGCCGCAATAATTATGGGTTCTCTGAGCCCAAAGACTAGAAATTCACAAGTAGAACTATATCAATCTGGAGATGCAAATTTTCTTGTAGCCACTGATGCCATTGGTATGGGAATAAATATGGATATTAATAATGTAAGCTTCAGCAATTTAAGAAAATTTGATGGAAAAAAAACCAGAAAACTAACTTTAAGTGAAATTTCACAAATCGCAGGAAGAGCGGGTAGACATATTAACGATGGCACCTTTGGAATAACAGGAGAATGTAAGCTGTTGTCTCCCGATGAAATTGAAAGGTTGGAAAAACACGAACTTGATAAAATTGATCTACTTTACTGGAGAAATTCCAAAATTGATTTTGACGGTTTAAGTAATTTGGTCTCTTCACTCGAAAAAAAAACAAATAATGAATTTTTAAAAAGAATTAGTGATTGTGAAGATGAAAAAGTTTTAAAATTTTTGATAAAAAATAATAGTGAATTAAAAATTAAACATTCTAAAGATTTTATAAAAACACTTTGGGAATGCTGTCAAATACCAGATTTTTCAAAAAAAGCCTATGGAAACCACATAGAAGTTGTGAAGACAGTTTTTGAATTTTTAACATCAAAATCTGGAAAAGTTACAAATGACTATATGAAAAAACAACTAGAATACTTAGATAGATATGATGGAAATATTGATACACTAGCTAATAGAATTTCAAATGTTAGAACGTGGTCTTATGTTGCTAATAAAAAAGATTGGGCTAATAATTCAGATTATTGGGTCGAACGAACAAAATATATAGAAGATAAATTATCGGATAAACTCCATGAAGAACTTACAAAAAGTTTCATTGATAAAAGAATAAGCATTTTGTCTCGAAGTCTAAAACAAGACATTTCATTAGCAACAGAAATAAGAAATGAAAATGAAGTTATTATTGATGGTCAGTATATAGGAAGACTGAATGGAATGAAATTAGATTTAGATTTAAAGTCTGGATCACTAAAAACGGACATTAAGTCTCTAAAAAAAGCTGCGAGACAAGCTATAGCTCCAGAATTAATGAGAAGAGTTAATAGAATAATTAAAAGCAAAGTTTTTGAACTGGGTAATGATCACAAAATATACTGGACGGATAGCCCTATTGCTTACATTTCACATGGAAAAAATTACCTAAATCCAAAATTAGAACTATTAGTTGATGAAGCTATTGATCAGGAGTCTAAAGAAAAATTAAAAGTAAATTTAGAAAAAAAACTATACTTACTTATTTCATCAGAATTATCAGATTTAGTAAATTTAACTAAATCAAAATTTAAAAATAATTATGTTAGAGCTTTGTGTTATCAATTATTTGAAAATAATGGCATAATGAAAAGAGGAAGTGTGCATAAAATGATAAAAAATATTTCTAAAGAAGATAGATTGCATTTAAGAAAAGCTGGAATAAAAATTGGAAGGTATCATATTTTTCTTCCAAAAATGCTAAAACCTAATGCTGTAGATCTCAGGGTAAAATTATGGAAGTTATATTTTCCAGAGGATGGAAAATATGTTATTCCAACATCAGGATTGAATTTTTTAAAAAATGAATCGAGAAAAAATAATAGATTCCTTCTAATATGTGGTTTTGAAAATTTTGATCAATTTTATGTTAGGGTAGACATTCTGGAAAGACTTTTTTTAAAAATTATTGAAAATAGTAAAGATGGAATGTTTAAAATTGATTCGGATATGATTAATTTAATTGGTTGTAGTAAAGATAATTTCTTTAAGCTTTTAAAATTAATGGAATATAAACCCAAAAAAATTGAAGGTGGGAAGGAAGAATTTTTCATTTACAAACCTAAGTTTTTGAAAAGCAAAAAAGAAAAAGACAGTAAAAAGATTAATAAAGATAATCCTTTTGATAAATTACTAAGATTAAGATTTAGTTAAATGTTTAAAAATTTATTTAAAAATCAAAAAAAACAAAATTCTAATAATAATATTTTAGTTATAGCGTTATTAATACATGCAGCAAAAATTGATGAAAATTATACAGAAATCGAAAAAAAAATTATTATAAAAGCAATAATCCAATTATACAACGTAAGCTCTAATGAGGCGGAAAAATTACTAAAACTTGCCGAAAAAAAAGAGGAAGAATCAAATCAAATAGTTGAATTTACTAGAGAAATAAAAAAATTCTCAATAGAATTTAGATTAAAAATAATTGAAATTATTTGGAAAATTGTATATTCAGACGACACCAGTGATAATTACGAGTCAAACTTAATCAGGAGAATTTGTGGGTTGCTATATATTTCAGATAAGGATAATGGAATTATTAAAACAAAAGTTAAAAATTTATTAAAATAAAATATGACTTATATTGTTAATGAAAAATGTATAAAGTGTAAATTGTTGGATTGCGTAGAAGTATGCCCTGTAGACTGTTTTTATGAGGGCGAAAATATGCTCGTTATTAAAGCTGACGAATGCATAGATTGTGGAGTTTGCGAACCTGAATGTCCTATAAACGCTATTGAGCCTGATACTAATGAAGGTACCAGTAAATGGGTTGAACTTAACAAAAAATATAGCGAAGCGTGGCCAAACATTACTAAAAAAAGAGAAAATGATGTGCCAGCAGATCAAGAAAAATGGCGTAATGTTGAAAACAAGTTAAAATATCTCAGTGAAAAACCAGGAAAAGGCGATTAAAAGTTATCATGGGTAAAAAAAGAAGAAGTCTAAAAAAAATTAAAAAAAAAGCGGGAATAAATAAAGATAAAAAAATTAAGGAAAAAATAGTCTTTGATCGATCTGCTAAACGCACAACTTATAAACCAAAAATTTTTAAAGCAAATGAAATAAAAATTAAAAAAATTGTAAAACAACCTTCTGAAAAAAGAATTTACAACATTAAAGATTACGTAGTTTATCCAAAACATGGTGTAGGAAAAATAGTTTCTGTAGAAAAAGCAAAAATAGGTAGTATTGATATAACTTTTTATAAAGTTTTTATTGAAAAAGAAAAATTGACATTAAGCATACCCCTTAATCAACAATCACACCTAAGACATGTTTCGAGCATCAATCAAGTTAATAAGGCAATTACTATATTAAAAAGTAAACCAAAAATAAAAAGAACTATGTGGAGTAGGAGAGCTCAAGAATATGAACAAAAAATTAATTCTGGAAAACTTTATCAACTTGCGGAAGTAGTAAAAGATTTAAATAAAAAAACTGACGTAATTGCAGAACAATCATATAGCGAAAGACAACTTTTTGAAAAAGCTTATGAGAGATTAAAATCTGAATTCGAAGTAGTGTTGGGTGAAAAAGCAAAAATTAAGATGGATAAAGCTTTAAGTCGTGTTGAAAACCCAATAGAAACCCAAGCAACAGCATAAAAAAAACGCCCTCCTTAATTAAAAAAATATATTAAGAAGGGCGAAATTTTTAAAAAAGGTTCAGCTTATCTTCTTCTTCTTTTCTTACCTTTTTTCTTCTTTTTACCTTTTTTCTTTCTACGTTTAGCCATTTTGAGCTCCCTTTTTGTTTTAATTAAAACAAATCATTGTGTGATTCGTTTTTATATTTAAGCTTTATGTTTATTTTCACTGATGTCAAACATTAATTATGTTGACAAATTTTTAGAAAAAAATTTTTTAGAAAAAATTATTTATTTTTTACAAAAAACAAAAAAACAAGTAATAACAATGTTTTTTAACGATGAAATTAAATAAAATTTACTACTTTTTATAAAAATTTTCTAAAATATTTTTATATTTAGCAATCACTTTGTTTCTTTTTACTTTCATTGTTGGCGTCAACAAGCCATTTTCAATTGAAAAATTTTCGTTAATTAAATGAAATTTTTTTATTTTTTCGGTTAAAGTTAAATTATGATTAATTTCATTTATTATTTCATTTATTTTTTCTTTTTGGTTGCTAAATTCTTTACTTGGAACAATAAGTGCAACTAAATAATTTTTTCCATCCCCATAAACCATTGATTGTTCTATTGCCGGAGAGTTTGAGAGTTGATTCTCAATTTTTGCTGGAGAGATATTGTCTCCCCCTGCACTAACTATTATATCTTTCTTTCTATCTGTAATTTTTAAATAACCATCTTGTGGATCTATTTCTCCTATATCTCCTGTATACAACCAACCATCTTTAAGAACTTTTTCTGTATCTTCTTTCTTATTCCAATAACCCAACATTACATTTTCTCCTTTGACTAATATTTCTCCATCTGCTGCTATTTTCACTTGATTGCCACCAAATGGTGGACCAACTGTTTCAACCCTAATTTTATGAATTGGATTACAACTTACTACTGGGGAAGTTTCTGTCAAACCATAGCCTTGTAAAGTAGGTAATCCTATAGCATTTAAAAATTCACCTATTTCTTTATCCAAAGCCCCACCTCCAGATACAAAAGCCCTTAAATTTCCACCAAACTGTTTTTTTACTTTTTTCCTAACTAAAACATTTACTATGGAATTCATAAATTTTTCTGAAAAATTCATCTTTTGTTTTAATAGCTCTTTTTTGCCTAAAACAATTGTGGCTTTAATTAATTTTGCCTTAAATCCTGTCGCCTTTTTCATATTCATATTTATTTTATTATAAAGATTTTGATAAAATCGTGGGACCGCAGTCATAATCGTTGGTTGAGCTTCTGAAATATTGTCTAAAAGTTTTTCTATTTTTTCTGCATAGAAAACTTTTGCACCTACTGCAATTTGCGCAAACTGAACAGTGTGTTCATAAGAATGAGATAAGGGGAGCCAAGTTAAAAAAATTGGTCTCCTATCAATTAATGGTTTTAAAATTTCACAAGCTCCCTCCAAATTATTTAATATACCACCATGACTTAAAATAACTCCTTTAGGATTTCCGCCAGTTCCCGATGTATATATTATGCAAGCAGGAGAATTTCTTTTTAAATTTAAATTTTTAATTTTATCGCTTTCTTGTAAATCATTTTTAATTATAAAATTAAAATCTAAATATTTATTTTTATAATCAACTCCTTGAATTTTTTCTAAAGTAATTACTTTTTTTACAAAATCTTTTTCACTAATTGTATTTTTTAATTTATTGTGCATTTCATCATTTGAAACTATAATCACAGAAGGTTGGCAGTCTTCGATTAAATATTTATAATCTTTTTCCGTATATGTAGTATAGGCAGGTACTGTAATACCATTTGCTAACATTATGGCTATGTCGGAAATCAACCACTCAGGTCTATTTTCAGAAACTAAAAGACACCTATCTCCGGCTGTAATATTTTGCTTTAAAATTTTTGCCAGTTTGTAAATACTTGATGATGTTTCCCCCCAGGTAAGTTTTTTTTTGTTTCTAGGATTAAGCCATTCTAAAAAAGCAGTTTGAGGATTTTGTTTTCCAACCTGATAAAAAAATAAATCTGTTAAACTTTTAAATACTTTTAAATCCATTTGATTTTGGTGGGCAAAGAGAGAGTCGAACTCTCACAGTATTGCTACCACAGGATTTTGAGTCCTGCGCGTCTACCAGTTCCGCCATTCGCCCATGCTCCTTTTTAATTAATATTTGTACAAACATTATGTTTTGAATTGATTAAAGGCGCAACTAAAAAAATTGGCGATCCCGGCGGGAATCGAACCTGCAACTGCTCCTTAGGAGGGAGCCGTTATATCCATTTAACTACGGGACCAAATTTTCGTATTTTAACAATTCGTCTAAAATTTTCTGAAAAAATAAGTTTCCATGAAAATAGGAATTTAAATGTATATTATCCTTAGCCCAAATGTTTTTATAATTAAAATTTTTATCATTTAATAACATTTTACTAAAGTTAATATGTGCAATATTTTTTTTATCTTTTATAACATTATCAACTATGTCAGATACATTCAATGTATATGAAGATGTTTGATCTGAGTTTATGTAAAAATGTTTTTTATGTGGAAATGTTACAAAAATTAATTTTTTTATGTGTTTTTTTTGATTTATTTTTTTTACATAATCTTTTAATGAATTTGTGAAATATTTTATATCTGATTCACTTGGTTTAATTAAATATTTTTCAATTTCACCCCAATAACATTTGTTTAGTCTATCTTTATCTGTTTTCGAACGAGAGATATGTTTTCTATAAAATCTTATAGTAGATTTTGTTAGGTTGTATTTAAATTTAAAATTAATTAACTGAAACGTTTTGGTAATTTTGGAGTTATCATTTAAATAAATTCTGGATAGTCCATAAATTTGTGAATAATTAAACAAATCCTTATACATTAAATGAGCTTCAGGTTGTACTGATTGTAAAATTCCATTTTTGTAAATTTTATTATTTTTATATCTGCAAATTTCATCACCAATATCGGTTTGATCAATATAAGCTATAACTATAGTCGGAAATATCTGAAAATCTTCTTGCAGTACATCAAGCTGTAAATTCATTAAAGCGGGAGAATATGAACTTATTCCCGCATTAATAAAACCTATTTTTTTTTTATCTGCAAAGTTTTTTACTAAATCTAACGAAATAAAATTTTGGTCACTCATTGAGGTTAGCTGCTCCATCCACGAATCTCCTTGGATCAAAACAATTTTTTTTTTACCTTCGAGTTCATTAATTGTAGAAAATAATAGATCTTCCACTTTTGGTTTTTTAAATAATAAACTTAAAGCTACCTCCTCCCTAATATGATGAATTTTTTTAGAATATTTTTCATGGAAATTTAAATTTTCTAATGATTTAAATGAATATGTAAATTCATTTTGAAAATTAAAAAAAGTATGGATAAACAGTAGTATATAAAGCAAAAATATACCCATTAAACATGAAGCTATAACTAAATATGAATTCTTCATCACAAAATTTGATAAAAATATTTTATATTTTTCTTACTAAATATACGAATATTAAAGAGGTTGCGAACATTATTAAACTATAAGTGGCTGCAGGTATAACATACATTCCGCCACCAAAAATTGTGGTCGCCACAAATATGGCAAGTGTCCCATTTTGCAAACCACACTCGATGGTAATACATTTTTTTTGCTCCTTTCCAGAAGCAAGTAACTGCGCAATATAATATGCTACAACCATCATAACTATATTAAGCACCAAAGTTATTAGACCTGCTTGCGCGAAATAATCTTTAACATTTTCTCTTTCTGCAACAATTGCGCCCAATAAAACAATTACAAAAAGCACGATAGATACTTTTTTTGCTATTGGTTCAAATTTCAGTGCAGCTCCAGAAGCAAATCTTCTTAGTAGCATGCCTAATATTACTGGCACAGTAACAATTAAAAACATGTCCCGTGACATACTAAACAAAGAAATATCTTGGTTTATATTTAAATCACCTAATAACCCTACAGATGTTAAAACGATAAATGGAATTGTGATAACACACAATAAACTAATTATCGCTGTAAGAGATATTGAAAGAGCTACATCACCTTTTGCAAAAGAAGTTAATAAATTAGATGTTACACCTCCAGGCGCAGCCGCAATAATCATCACTCCAATAGCCAGCTCAGGAGCTATAGGCCATATTTTCACTAGAATAAATGCAATAATTGGAAGTAATATAATTTGTGAAACAGCCCCAACAAAAAAGTCACGAGGCTGTTTTATTACTCTTAAAAAATCAGCACCAGTTAACCCTAAGCCCAATACAAACATTATAAAAGCTAGAGCTAAAGGTAAAATTACGTCTGTAACAATATTCATATGTGTTATTATAAAGATTTTATGAATAAAAGAATATTATTATTATTGAGTTTTATAATAACAATATCGTTATTTAATAACGGTATCACGTTGGCTGAAGGTCCAAAAAATTACCTGAAAGGTAAATTTTATAATAGCGTAAAAGATCACTTTTTAATTGCCACAGAAGAAATGAAAGATACTAGATTCAGTAAATCAGTAATCGTTATGTTGGAGAATGATAAAAATGGAGCTTGGGGCCTTGTGATAAATAAACGTTTAGGAACAATGCCAATTGCTTTATTAATAGACCCATCTCTAAATACATCAAAAGAAAGGGAGAAGTTATTTAAGATAAATATTCCAGTATTTTGGGGTGGGCCTGTTGATGTAAAAGAAATTTTTGTATTACATTCAGTTGAATATCAAAGTGAAACCACTAAAAATTACGGAAATATTTCAATTAGCTCAGATTATAATATTATGCTTGATATAGCTGAAAATAAAGGACCAGAAAAAAGCTTGGTCATTTTTGGTTATTCCGGATGGGGAGACGGTCAGCTTGAGGGGGAAATGGAAAGAGGTGGTTGGATTTTATCAGATATTGATTTAGATATAACATTCAACAAAGATTCAAATATAAAGTGGGAGAAAGCACTTAAAAATAGTTTTATAAAAATTTAAATAAAAATGATCAAAAAATTATACGATAAATGTGTTACTTGGGCAGGATATAAGTACGCAAAACCAATTTTAGCAATCGAGGCATTTATAGAAAGCTCTTTTTTTCCTATACCACCTGATGTGATGATTGTTCCGATGGTTGTATCAAAAAAAAATGAATTTATTCAAATAGCCTTAATAGCAACAATTTTTTCAGTTTTAGGAGCTTTGTTCGGTTATTATATTGGTTATTCTTTATATGAAATTGCGATACAAATTTTAGAATTTTATGGTTATGAATACTCTGTTACTTTCGGAGAAAAATTTTCGACAGGTGGAGGTTTTAAAGCATGGCTGGGTATATTATTTACCGCAGGTTTTACACCTTTACCATTCAAGCTTTTAACTATTTCCAGTGGAATTATTCACTTCAACTTAGCATCTTTTGTTTTCATTTGTATTGTAACACGAGGTCTAAGATTTTTCTTAGTAGCTTATTTAACTTATAAATTTGGATCTAAATTTGGCCCTTTTTTGGAAAAGAAAGGTGGTCAGTGGGCTATAATAATAGCTGTAATAATTATTATAATAGCTACAGGAATTTACTTTCATATTTTTTAAATAAATAATGCTGAAACAAACAAATAATATATTTCTTATTGTTATTTTTGCTGTTATTTCGTTAACAATAACGTCTGCTTTAATAATTCAATATTGGTTGGGTCATGAGCCATGTAAGTTATGTCTCTATCAACGAATCCCGTATTTTCTTGCAATTCTACTAATAATAAAAATGTTTTTTCTTAAAAAATATGCAAAAATCACTTTATTAATTCTGACTTTGATATTTGTTAGTAGCACAGCTCTAGCTTTTTATCACTTTGGGATCGAGCAAGGTTTTTTTAGTGAATCATTAGCATGTACGGCTCCGGATTTGTTAGAAACATTATCGAAAGAGCAACTTCTGGAACAACTAAAACAAAATAACATAAGTTGTAAAGATGTAAGTTTCAGAATATTAGGTTTATCCCTTGCTGCAATTAATACTATTTTTTCTCTAGTTCTAAGTGTTATATTTATAAAATTATTTTTAAATTATGGAAAAAACTAATCAAAAAACTTTGGAAGAAATTATAAGAGTTGATCACGCCGGTGAGCGTGGTGCTATAAAAATTTACGAAGGACAATTATTAGCTCTAAAGACAATAAAGCAAGATGAAACTTTAAAAGATAAAATCGAAGAAATGAAAGAACAGGAAAAAGAACACTTACAATATTTTGAGAAAGAAATTCAAAAAAGAAAAATAAAACCTACTTACTTACTTCCGTTGTGGGATGTAATGGGTGTAGCTCTAGGATTTGGCACTGTGCTTCTTGGGAAAAAAGCAGCTATGCTTTGTACAGCTTCAGTTGAAGAGGTAATTGAGGACCACTATCAAAACCAGTTAAAAAAAATAGGTAATGATGAAATAGATTTAAAAGCTAAAATCGAGAAATTTAAAAGAGACGAAGTTAACCACAAAAATATAGCTTATGAGACTGGTGCTACTAACAAAGGACTTTATTCTGTAATGGACAAAGTAATTAAAACAGGATCGAGAATTGCTATAACTATTTCTGAAAAAATTTAATTTTATTAAGGTAAAAGTTCAACATCCCAATACAGATAATCCATCCAACTTTCATGTAAAAAATTAGGAGGAAAGTTTCTTCCGTTTTGATGTAAATCGTCTACCGTTGGTCTGAAAGGCTTCTTGTATAATGTCATTCCGGAAACAGGATATAATCTACCCCCCTTTTGAACGTTACAAGTTGAACATGCTGTAACAACATTTTCCCAATCTGTAACACCACCTTTTGATTTTGGTAACAGATGATCAAAAGTTAAATCTTTTTTATCTCCACAATATTGACAAGCAAATTTATCTCTTAAAAATACATTAAATCTAGTAAAACTTGGATGCTCAGAAGGTTTTATAAAATTTTTTAAAGCTATAACACTTGGTAAACTCATTTCGAATGATGGGCTCCTTATTTTTCTTTTGTAATTAGATACAATACTAACTCTTTCAAGAAAAACTGATTTAACCGCATCTTGCCAGCACCAAAGTGAAAGTGGGTAATAACTTAAAGGTCTAAAATCAGCATTTAAAACTAATGCTGGGCATTTTTCCAAAGGTACTTTTTCAGAAGCTGCTATAATCATACGAATAAGTTAACGGATTAAAATAAATTTTGCAAGAAGTAGTTTGTTAAAAAAATGTTTCAATTATAAAAGATTTTTTTTCAAAAAACTGAGACCAAGACTTGAACCTTCTATGGGGATTTTATGTTCGCAATTTTTAAACATTTTAATTTTAGCATTAATACCGTGATTTTTTAAATATTCTTTTGCTTCTAATAGATGTGTTGGTGAAACAATTGTATCATTTTCTCCGTGCATCAAAAATATCTTTGGCTTAGAATTAATATTATCTGATAGATGTTTTTGATTAATTACTTTTCCAGAATAACCAACTAAACAATTTAATTGTTTCTTTTTTTTTAATCCAACTTGAATAGCTATCATGCAACCTTGGCTGAAACCTACCAACGCTAAATTAGTTGTTTCTATTTGAAGATTATTAAAAACTTGGTCTAAAAATATATTTAGCTTTTCTTCGGCTATCAAAGATTTTTCAAGAATTTCTTCTTCCTTTTCCAGTGTTGCATCAAACCATTGATAACCCTGCGGGTTAATAGAACATACTTCAGGTGCATTGGGACATAAAAAAATAGCATCTGGTAAAAAACGCTGCCAGTTAATAGCAAGACTACTTATATCTTTTCCGTCACCACCATAACCGTGACACAATATAATAGCTTGTCGTGGTTTATTTTTTGATAATGGAGATATAGTAGCAACATCTAAAATATAATTAGTCATAATTTGATAATCACAAGTTTTCCATGATAGTTCTTTAATATTAATTTCATGATCCAAAAAATATTCAAATATAACTGACGAAATTGGCTTTGGAATTTCATTTATCGCTATATTATTAAGTGGAACATCTTCATTTGTTTGTGATATTGATAAAAAATACTAAAGCAGATGAAGAAAAATAAAAACTTTACAATTTTTTTATTTGTAAGCATTAAAAATAAGAACTTAACACATGAAAAACAAAAATAAAACTGTTTGGAGTACTAGATTTAATAAAGCTACGTCAAAAATTTTTGAAAAAATTGGCGCATCAATTGATATTGATAAAAGACTGTTCGAAGAAGACATTTTTGGTTCTATTGTACACGCACAAATGTTGGCTAAACAAAAAATAATTAACAAAAAAAAAGGCAATAAAATAATCAATGGCCTAAAAAAAATTAGAAGTGAAATTAGAAAAAATAAATTTAATTTCAATAACAAATATGAAGATATTCATCTAAATATTGAAAAAAGACTTTTCAAAATTATAGGAGACGATGCTGGTTATTTGCATATTGCAAGATCTAGAAATGATCAGGTAATTACTGATTTTAAATTATGGATAAAAAAAGCGTCTTACGAAATAATTAAAAACATAAATGATTTAATTAAAAGTTTTCTAAAAAAATCAGAAAGTAATATCGAAACAATTATGCCTGGCTTTACTCATTTAAAAAATGCACAGCCAATTTCTTTTGCTCATTATCTACTTGCTTATGTTGAAATGTTTAAAAGAGATCAAAAAAGATTTGTTAGTAATATAGATTATATAGATGAATGTCCTCTTGGTGTAGGTGCGCTAGCTGGAACTTCCTACAAAATAGATAGAAATTTTACTTCTAAAAAATTAGGTTTTAAAAAACCAACTAACAATTCAATCGATTCTGTTTCTGATAGAGACTTTGCTTTGGACTTTTTATCCTCAGCTTCAATTTGTGCAATGCATATATCAAGATTTGCTGAAGAAATAATTATTTGGAATTCTGATGTGTTTAAACTTATTAAACTTGATGACAAAATGTTGACTGGCTCTTCTATCATGCCACAAAAAAAAAACCCAGATCCCGCAGAGTTGATCAGAGGTAGGGCAGGAAAAAATTTTGGATCATTACAAGCAATGTTAACTACTATGAAGGGCTTGCCGTTATCATATTACAAGGATATGCAGGAAGATAAAGCGCTAGTGTTTAATAGTTATGACACGCTTTTAGAATCAATTATTATAACCAATGAACTGATTAAAAGTTTAAAACCAAACAAAGGAAGAATGCTTGCTTTATCTAATGAAGGATACACTACTGCTACTGATTTCGCTGATTACCTTGTGCAAAACAATAATTTATCTTTTAGAGAAGCGTATAAAATTTCGGCCAAATTAGTAAACTACGCTGAAAAGAATAAAAAGAAATTAAACCAGCTTAATTTTTATGAAGTAAAAAAAATGAAGAATGATTTAGATAACAATGTAATGAAAGTATTTAATGTTAGAAATTCAGTAAATTTGAAAACTTCATATGGAGGAACTTCTATAAAAAATATAAAAAAAATGATATCTAAATTAAAAAAGGAATTCAAATAATGCGAATATTAATAATAATTATTACTACTTGCTTGCTTTGCTCTTCATGTGGAGTAAAAGATGATCCTGAGTATAAATCTCAGAGTAACTACAATAAAACTATACACTTAGTTTAAATAAAATGAATTATATCAAACTTAGGAAAAATAACCTTTGTGTTGAAAATATATCTGCACAAAAACTCGTAAAAAAATATAGAACACCTTTTTACTGCTATTCTCTTTCGCAATTAAAAAATAATTATCACACTTTTAACAGTACATTTAGAACTGTTAAACCAATAATATGTTTTTCTGTAAAATCAAATGCAAATCTAACTTTACTAAGGGAGTTAAAAAAAATGGGTTCTGGAGCTGATGTTGTTTCTATTGGAGAATTGTTGAAAGCAACAAAAGCTGGAATTAGTGCTAAAAAAATAGTTTTTTCTGGCATTGGAAAAACTGAAGAGGAAATCAGAATGGCAATTAAAAAAAGAGTACTTTTAATTAATGTTGAATCTGAAAATGAAGTTAATCTTATTAATAAAATATCAAAAAAAATATCTAGAAAAATTTCTATTGGAATAAGATTAAATCCCAACATAACGGGAAAAACACATCAAAAAATATCTACTGGCGGCAAAGGTGAAAAATTTGGTTTGGTTTATAATGATTTTATAAATGTATGCAAAAAAATAAGAAAAATGAGGAATTTAAAACTGGAAGGATTAAGTGTTCATATCGGTAGTCAAATAACAAATGTTAAACCATTTAAAAAAGTTTTATCTGTAATAAATAAAATAATAAATAAAACTAAAATCAATTTTAAATTTATTGATCTTGGTGGCGGCATGGGAATTTCTTATTCAAAAAAAGAAAAGCAACTTAATTTAAAACAATATGCTCAACTGGTAAATAAATTTATAAAAAATAAAAATTCAAAAATTATTTTCGAGCCAGGAAGGTTCATTATTGGAAACGCAGCTATTTTAATTACAAAAATTATTTATATCAAAAAAAGCAATAATAAAAATTTTATTGTCCTAGATGCTGGTATGAATAATTTGATGCGATCAGCTTTATATAATGCCCATCATCAAATTGTTCCTCTGAAAAAAACAAATAAGCTATTTAAAGGAAATCTTGAGTTCGTGGGTCCCGTGTGTGAAAGCTCTGATAAATTTTCTAATCAAAAAAGTTTTTCACAAATTAAAGAAGGCGATTATGTGGGTTTGGCTAATGTGGGTGCTTATGGAATGTCTTTATCATCAAATTACAATACAAGACCTACTATTGCTGAAATCATGGTAAATGGCTCAAAACATAGAGTAATTAGAAAAAGGCAAAGTTTAGAAAATTTGGTTAATAATTAATCCAACACATTAATTTAAATGCTACTTTTAAGATCATTACTATTTAATCTTTTTTTGTATACAGGAATAGTTTCCATATTTTTAATTGCACTACCTACATTATTTTTGCCTTCAAAATTTGCTTTATTATTTGGAAAATTCTTAGGTCACTATGTAGTTTTTGTTGTTAGAATTTTTTTAAATACAAAAGTAGAAATTAAAGGAATCAGCAATATTCCCAAAACAGAAAAATACTTTGTGGCATCCGCGCATCAATCAATGTTTGAAACTTTTGCACTTCAAGCTGTACTTGATTATCCTGTCTTTATATTAAAAAAAGAACTTTTAAAAATTCCACTATTTGGACTTTATTTAAAAAAAATTAAATCAATAGAAATAGTAAGAGATACAACAACAAAAGATAATCTTAGTTTTTTTGATAAAGTTGCAACAATTATTAAAAATGAAAATAGACCTCTTTTAATATTCCCTCAAGGTACAAGAATAAAAACAGATGAAAGAGTACCTTTTAAAAAAGGAGTTGGAAGAATATACGAAGCATTAAATATTTCATGTATTCCGATTGCCCTCAATTCTGGTAACGTCTGGCCGAAAAACGGAATAATAAAATATTCTGGTAAAATAACAATATCTTTATTGGAACCGATAAAACCAGGTTTAAATAGGGATGAATTTATTAAAAATTTAGAAAATAAAATCTATGACGAAATAAAAAATATTTCGTAACTATGGTTTTCTTCCAAAATCAGGTTTTTTTACATCTTGACCTGCTTCAACAATATCTTTTCTAATTTTTTTTGTTTTTGTAAAAATTTGTTCTAATTTTTTTCCATCTTCGTTTTCAATTGCTTTTTTTAAATCTTCCAGATTTTTAATAAATTGATCAATCATTTTTGATGTGTTCTTTTTGTTTTGTATAAAAACATCTCTCCACATAATGGGATTAGAAGCTGCAATTCTTGTAAAATCTCTTAGCCCACCGGCACTATATTTTACAATAGTAGATTTTTTTTCATCCTGAATATTAAGAGATGTGTTTACAATATTATAAGCAATTAAATGTGGTATGTGACTTGTAATAGATAAAATGTAATCATGTTGTTTTGCTTGCATAATATCAACTTTGCTTCCTACTTTTTCCCAAAAAGTTTGAAGTAAATTAATATCTTTTTCTTTTGCTTTTTTGCTTGGAGTTAAAATACACCACCTATTTTGAAAAAGTTCAGAAAATCCTGCCTCAGGTCCACTTTCTTCTGTTCCAGCAATTGGATGGGATGCTATCCAAGAAATACTTTCTGGGATATTTTTTTCGATTAAATTGATTATATTTTCTTTAACCGATCCGACATCAGTCAATATAACCCCATCTTTTAAAGAATTTTTAATTTTTGAAATTACATCTTCGTAACTGCTTAGAGGAGTAGCAATTACAACTAAATCAGAACCATCGACCATTTTTTTTGTATCTGAGCTTGAATCATCCACTATCTTTAACTCAATCACTTTTTTGTTTACAACATCTGATCTATTAGATGAAACTATTTTTTCTGCTAAATTATTTTTTTTTACTGCTCTTGCTAATGAAGATCCAATCAAACCACATCCTATTATGCATATTTTTTTAAACATTATTTTATAATAGTTCCAATAGCTTGAATAAAATGTTCGTTTGCTTGTTCATTTCCAATAGTCAATCTTAAAGAATTAGGTATTTTGTACTGCTCCATTTTTCTTAAAATTAAACGTTTGTTGGCTAATTTTTCAAAAGCTTCGTCTGAATTAATTTTTGTTTTATCAAAATTTATCAAAAAGAAATTTGCTGTAGGTTCATTTGCTACAATTTTATTTTCTTCTAAAATAGAAAATATTTTTTTTGCCCACAATGTATTATGCTCAATTGCCCGTTTTGTCCATTCATTATCTTTAATAGCTTCTACGCCTGCTGCAAGGGCAGCTCTGTTAACATTAAAAGGAGGTTTAATTTGATACATTGCATCAATTATCTCTTCAGAACAATAACCCCAACCTAACCTTAAACCAGCTAAACCATAAATTTTAGAAAAAGTTCTTGTAACTAACACATTTGCCGCATCTTTAAAAAGTTCTAACCCAGAAGTAAAATCATCTGAGTTTAAAAATTCAAAATATGCATCATCAACGACCATAAGAATATCGCTTCTAAGTTTTTTTCTCAAATTAAGCATTTCATTTTTTGTTAAATACGTGCCCGTAGGATTGTTAGGGTTTGCAATAAATATGATTTTTGTTTTATTGGTAACCTTTTTTAATATTTCGTCCACCGATGCTTTAAAATTTTTTTCCTTAGCTAATATAACTGTAGCCTTATGAAGTGATGCATATATTCTGTGCATAATAAATCCAAATTCTGTAACTATTACTTCGTCTCCTGGTTCCAGAAATAAATGACAAGTTAGGTCAAATATTTGATCGGAGCCTGATCCACAGATAATTCTTTTGGGATCAATATTAAATTTCTCAGATAATACTTCTCTTAAAGAGCTAGATTCAGATTCTGGATATTTAAAAATCTTATCTTTGTCTTTTTCAAATGCTTGGATTGCCTTTGGACTTGGTCCCAAAGCAGATTCATTTGCAGATAGTTTTATCGGATTATCAATTTTTCTAAATTGAGATAATCCTCCAATATATCTTTCAACCTTCAATTTTATTGGTTTTGGTAAAATCATAATTTGTTTAATATATAAATTGTACCGGTAAATACTATATATGCAGCTTTGTGGCAAAATAAATACAACCTAAATTGACAAAAGATGTACATTTTAGTAAAAGAAATCAGCGCTGATTTAACTTAATTGCGAGCGCTTAAAAAAAACAGCTAAAAAAGGTTTTTTGCCCGGCTTAGCTGGGCTTTTTTTTTGTTTAATATGAATAGTGAAACTGAAAATATAAAAAAACTAATTATCGACCAATCTCTTGAACTTGATTGCGGTAAAATTATTAAAAATTTTCCTTTGGCTTACGAAACCTATGGAGCTTTAAATAAAAGTAAAAGTAATGCAATACTTACTTTTCATGCTTTATCTGGAGATCAATTTGTTACTAATATTAATCCGATTACTAAAAGAGAAGGTTGGTGGACCGCAGCAGTGGGGCCGGGAAAAGCAATTGATACTAACAAATATTTTGTGATCTGCGCTAATGTCCTAGGCGGGTGCATGGGTAGTTACGGGCCTAAGGAAATAAATCCAGAAACTAATAAATTATTTGGCACAACATTTCCAGTAATAACAATAAGAGATATGGTTAAAGCTCAAAAATATTTGCTGGATCATTTAGGTATTAAAAAATTGCTTGCAGTGACTGGTGGATCAATGGGTGGAATGCAGGTATTACAATTTGTCTCTCTATATCCAAATATGGCTCATTCCGCTATACCAATAGCTTGTAGTGCTAGTCACTCTGCACAAAATATTGCTCTCAATGAGTTGGGAAGGCAAGCTATTATGGCTGATCCAAATTGGAAAAAAGAAAATTCAACACCAGATAAAGGTTTGGCTGTTGCAAGAATGGCTGCACATATTACCTACCTTTCTAAACAAGGATTGCAAGAAAAATTTGGGAGAAAACTTCAAGATAAAGGAAGTTTAAAATTTAGTTTTGATGCAGATTTTCAAATAGAGAGTTATTTACGTTATCAAGGATCAACTTTCGTAGATAGGTTTGATGCTAACAGTTACTTATATATTACTAGAGCAATGGATTATTTTGATTTAAACAAACAATTTAATGGTAATTTATCGCTTGCTTTTAAAAATACAAAATCAAAATTTTGTATAATTTCGTTCTCATCTGATTGGCTTTATCCTACGATTGAAAATAAAGAGATAGTTATAGCTTTAAATGCCTGCGGTGCAAATGTTGGTTTTGTAGAAATTAATTCTGACAAAGGTCATGATTCATTTTTATTAAATGTGCCAGATTTTCTAAAAACAGTAAGTGAATTTCTTAACTCAACTTACAATGGGATAAATAATGAAAAAAGAATTTGAAGTTATATCACAAATAATTCAAAACAATAAAAGAGTACTTGATATCGGTTGCGGTGATGGAACTTTAATGGAATATCTTAAAGTAAATCAACAAAATGATGTTAGGGGTCTGGAACCAGAAAAGAATCTTGTGCAAAAATGTATATCAAAAGGTTTGCCAGTTATTGAAGGTGATGCAGAAAAAGAGTTAGTTCAATTTCCCAAAAAATCGTTTGATTACGTTGTGTTAAGTCAAACACTACAAGCTTTCCTTCGTCCTGAAGAAGTTTTGAATCAATTACTTAGAATAGGAAAACAAACAATTGTTTCAATTCCTAATTTTGGTTATTGGAAAGTACGACTTCATTTACTATTAAAAGGAACAATGCCTATAACAAAAAATTTGCCCAATGAATGGTACAACACTCCAAACTTACACATGTGTACAATCCAAGATTTTGTTAATTTTTGTAATAAAAAAAGTATTAAAATTGATAAATCTATGTGTTTAACAAATGAAAAAATTTCGGAGATTACAAAAGGAAATATGCAATACAAAAATATTTTTTCACAACTTGGTATATTTCTTATACAGTAAGAAAATATGCAAATTACTCCTATACCATGTTTAACAGATAACTATGCCTATATTATTAGTGATAATAATTCTAAAATAGTTGGTGTGGTAGACCCATCAGAAGCTTTACCAATTATTTCTTTTCTAAATAAAAAAAATTTACAACTAAGTTATATTTTAAACACACATCATCACTTTGATCACATAGGAGGAAATGCTGAATTAAAAAAATTATATAATGCTAAGGTAGTTGGATTTGTTGGTGATAAACATAGAATTCCTGGAATTGATATAGCCCTTAAAGATAATGAAAAATGGACCTTTGGAAATTCACAAGTAAAAATATTACATATACCCGGACATACATTGGGTCACATCTGTTTCTTTTTTGAAAAGGAAAAAGCAGCCTTTACGGGTGATACTTTATTTTCTCTTGGATGTGGAAGAATTTTTGAAGGTGACCACAGACAGATGTTAACATCATTAGAAAAAATAAAAAAACTTCCTAAAGATACAAAAATTTATTGCGGACATGAATATACTTACAAAAATGCAGAGTTTTGTATAAAATATGATAATGATAACATCGATCTAAAGAAACAATTTGAAAAAGTAAAAAAATTAAGATTAAACAATTTGCCAACTATTCCAACCAACCTGGAGGATGAGTTAAAATCTAATATTTTCCTTAGATGTGATCAAAATGACCTAAAAATTAAATTAAACATGAAAAATCAAGAAGATTTTAAAATTTTTAAGAAAGTTAGAGATTTAAAGGACAGTTTTTAATTACTGTTAGAACTTGACATGAGAAGTTAGGAAGCTATATTGCCTCTATTTCCAAATATGAAATTAAAACAATGTCTTTCGCAGTTATTCAAACAGGTGGCAAGCAATATAAGGTTTCAACAAGTGAAATTCTTAAGATCGAAAGACTTAATAATGAAGAAGGTAAAACTGTAGAATTCAAAAACGTTCTGTTTTTGAATGATGATAAAATCACTGAAATTGGTAACCCTAATATCCAAGGTGCAAAAGTTGAAGCAACTATTTTAAAAAATATAAAAAATAAAACCATATTAGTTTTTAAAAAACGAAGAAGAAAAAATTCAAGAAAAAAATATGGTCATAGGCAGCCGATTTCCCTTATTAGAATAACAAAAATTTTTTCAAAAAATGGAAAATTAATCTCTCAAGCTGGTCCACAAAAACAAATAACAAAAGAAATAGTAAAAGCTGATCAAACACGAAAAAAACAGATGTTTGAAGCAAAAAAAACTAAAATAGAAGAACATAAAAAAATTAAGAAAACATTAAAAAAAATTGAGGCTAAAGAAGAACCTTCAAGAAAAACAAAGGCAGACGAAACAAGAAAAATTCAAGAAAAAGAAGCAAAAAACTTTCAAATTGAGGAAAAACAAAGAGTAAAAACAATGCAAGAAAAAGCAAAATTAAAAGCAAAAAAAAGCGATATATCTAAAAAAAAAACAATAGGTAAAAAGAAACCTTTAACAACAAAGAAAAAATGATAATATTAAATTAAGGTATTAAAACATGGCAACAAAAAAAGCAGGTGGATCATCAAGGAATGGACGTGACAGTGCTGGAAGACGTCTCGGAGTTAAAAGATATGGTGGTCAGTTGGTACAGCCTGGAAATATATTAGTGAGGCAAAGAGGAACGAAAATACATCCTGGGGATCATGTGGGTATGGGCAGAGATCACACGATATTCTCTTTGATAAAAGGAAAAGTTCAGTTCAAAACATCAAAACTAAACAGAACACACGTATCTGTTATCCCCAGTTAATTCTTTAGCAACTTCAAAATTAATTTTATTGTTGTTGAGTTATGAAATTTTTAGATCAAGCAAAAATATATGTAAAAGGAGGAGATGGTGGATCGGGGTCTGCCAGCTTTCGCAGAGAAAAATTCATAGAATTTGGTGGACCTGATGGTGGTGATGGTGGTGATGGTGGTTCAGTAGTTCTCATTGCAGCAGCAAATTTAAATACTCTTATTGATTTTAGATTTCAACAACACTTCAAGGCCGAAAGAGGTCGTAATGGAATGGGAAAGAAAAAAGCTGGAAGAGCTGGAGAAGATTTAATTTTAAAGGTCCCTGTAGGAACTCAAATCTTTGAAGAAGACAATAATACTTTGATAGAAGATTTAAAAAAAATTGGTCAAAAAATAATCGTGGCACAAGGAGGAAAAAAAGGCCTAGGTAATGTAAGATTTAAAAGCTCTACAAATCGAGCACCAAGAAGAAAAACGGACGGCGCGGAAGGTGAAAATTTTTGGATTTGGTTACAACTTAAAGTTATTGCTGATGTTGGAATTATTGGAATGCCCAATGCAGGAAAATCTAGTTTGTTATCAGTACTAACAAAAGCTAAGCCAAAAATTGCAAATTATCCTTTTACTACACTTGACCCAAATCTTGGTGTAACAAATTATAGTGATAAAGAAGTAACGTTGGCAGATATACCAGGACTTATTGAGGGAGCGCATGAAGGAACAGGATTGGGTGATAAATTTTTAAGGCATATTGAAAGATGTAAAAGCCTAATACATTTAATTGATATAACAGATGAAGATATATTAGAAAATTATCTAAAAATAAGAAAAGAGTTATCAAAATATAGTAGTAATCTTCTCAAGAAAAAGGAAATTATAGTATTTAATAAAATTGATATGATTAATGATAATGAAATTAATAAAAAAATTAATGCTTTCAAAAAAAAAATAAAAAAAAATATTTATAAAATATCTGTAGTACAAAATACAGGTTTAATAAATATTAAAAAATTATTGATCAATAATGTATATAGATAAATCTAAAAAAATTGTAATTAAAATAGGATCTTCAATTTTAATTGATGAAAAAGGCAAACCAAAAAAATTGTGGCTCAAAGAATTGGTTAGAGACATTAAACTTCTTATAAAGCAAAAAAAGCAAATAGTTATTGTTTCTTCTGGCGCTATTGCTCTTGGTTGTGAATATCTTGGAATTAAAAAAAGTGGTTTAAAAATTGACAAAAGTCAAGCAGTTGCTTCGATAGGTCAAATTGAATTAATGGATTTTTATAAAAAAATTTTTGACAAAAGCAAAATAAAAATTTCTCAAATATTGCTCACACTAAATGATACAGAACAAAGGAGAAGATCAATAAATGCTAGGCGAACTATCGATAATTTGTTAGCAATGGGAATTGTTCCAATTGTTAATGAAAACGATACTACAGCTACCACCGAAATAAAATATGGAGATAATGATAGATTAGCTGCAAGAGTATCACAAATAATTAGCGCTGATTGTTTAATTTTATTATCCGATGTCGATGGTCTTTATACTGACAATCCCAAAAAAAATAAAGAAACGAAGTTAATTAAAACTGTTAAAGAAATAGATGAAAATATAAAAGGATATGCAACTAGGGCAGAAAATCTTTATGGATCAGGTGGAATGAAAACTAAAATTGAGGCTGCAAAAATTTGCCAATTGTCAGGATGTTATATGGCAATAGCAAATGGAAACCATAAAAACCCGATAAAGGAAATTCTTGAAAATCAAAAATGTACCTGGTTTTTACCAAAAATTTCTAAACTTGATGCCAGAAAGCAGTGGATAATTGGGTCAATTGCTCCTAAAGGTGAAGTAATTATAGATCAGGGTGCAGTAAAAGCAATAAACAATGGAAAAAGCTTATTGCCAGCAGGGATTAAAAAAATTAATGGAACTTTTGAAAAAGGTGATCATATTTTGGTTAAGGATCAAAACGGTATTGAATGCGCTCGAGGCCTAACTTCATTTTCCTCGTTTGAAATTGAAAAAATAAAAGGTTCGCACAGTAAGGAAATAAAAAATATATTGGGATATTCTAGTAGAGAAGAAATTATTCATAAGGACGACTTGGTGAAGGTATAAAAATGTCTAAAAATTTGTACATGAAAAAAATAGGAGAAAAAGCAAAACTTGCTTCTGTACATCTATCCAACATAAATATTGATAAGAGAAATTCTGTTTTAAAGCAATTTAGTAAATACTTAAAAACAAATGCAAGATCAATTTTAAATTCAAATAAAAAAGATATATCCCATGCAAAGTCTAATAAAATTAAAGATAGCATGATTGACAGACTTAAATTAAATAATAAAAAAATTGCACAAATTAGAAATTCGATAGAGAAAATAATAAAATTTAAGGATCCTCTAGGAAAGACTTTATCTTCATGGAAAAGGCCAAACGGACTAATTATAAAAAGAGTTTCTATACCAATTGGTGTCATTGGTGTAATTTACGAAAGCAGGCCAAATGTTACTTCGGATGTTTCTGCTCTATGTTTTAAAACTGGTAATGTAGTAATTTTGCGTGGAGGATCGGAAGCATTTCACTCTAATAAAATATTAGCTAAACTTTTCAAGAGAGCTCTGAAAAAGAAAAAATGTAATGAAAATTGCGTTCAATTTATTGAAAGCAAAGATAGAAATCATGTTGATTATCTTTTAGCAAGTATGAAAAATTACATCGATATAATCATTCCTAGAGGAGGGAAAAGTTTGGTTAAGAAAGTTCTAAAAAAAACCGTAATTTCAATTATTGGACACTACGAAGGCTTATGTCATGTTTATGTAGATCGAGAAGCAGATTTAAGTATGGCAATTAAAGTTGTTAAAAATTCAAAAATGAGAAATGTTAGTATTTGCGGAGCAGCTGAAACTTTGTTGATAGACAAAATGTGCTTAAAAACCCATTGTAAACCCATATTAGAACAGCTAGACAGATTGGGATGTAAAATCATAGGAGATAAAACGATAAAAAAATTTATTTCTGGAAAAATGAAAATAGCAACAAAAAAAGACTGGGAGACTGAATATCTTTCTCCTACAATTTCTGTAAGAAGTGTAAATGGGGTAAAAGAGGCTATAGATCATATAAACAAATATGGATCTTCCCATACAGATTCCATAGTTACAAAAAATAAAAAAACAGCTGAGAAATTTTTATCAAATATTAACAGTTCTATAGCTATACATAATGCTTCAACACAGTTTGCTGATGGAGGAGAATTTGGTTTTGGTGCTGAGGTTGGTATTTCAACTGGTAAACTTCATCCCCGTGGTCCTATCGGCATTGATCAACTCACTACTTATAAGTACATTTTGGAAGGAAAAGGACAAATAAGGAAATAATTTTTGCAAAAATTATCTAAAAAAAATTATACTAAAATTGGTATCTTGGGAGGAACTTTTGATCCCCCTCACAAAGGTCATCTTTATATTTCTAAAATTGCACTAAAGAAACTTAAATTGAATAAATTGATATGGATAGTGACCAAAAAAAATCCATTAAAAAAAAAACCTTATTTGAGCACAAAGGTTAGAATAAACTTATCAAAAAAAATAACCGAAAAGGAAAAAAAGATTTTTGTGAAATATTATGATGATGAGGTCAAATCTATTAATACATTTAATTTGCTGAATTATTTAAAAAAAAAAAATAAAAAAACAAAACTATTTTTTTTAATGGGCGCTGATAATTTCGCAAAATTTCATAAATGGCATCATTGGGAAAAAATACCTAAACTTACTAAAATAGTTATTTTCCCAAGGCAGAATTATTCTATTAAATCACTCAAACCGGTTATCTCTAAAAAGCTTAATAAAAGAGACTTGATACACATAGATTCACGAAAAGTAAATATTTCATCTTCATTAATTAGAAAATTTTGGTAAAATAAAATTTTATGAAAAAAGAAATTAATCAACTTAAAAAAGAAATAGAAAATATATTGAATGATAATAAGGCTTTAGAAGTGAAGTCAATAAATTTAAAAGATAAAACCTCAATTGCCGATTTTATGATAATTGCAAGTGGAAACTCATCAAGACATATACAGGCTCTATCAGAAACATTATTAGATGAACTCAAAAAAAGAGGAATTAGTAATTGTCGTTTAGAGGGGCAAAGTAGCAATGACTGGAAACTTATTGATGCAATGGACATAATAGTTCACATTTTTCACCCTGAAAAAAGGAAATTTTATGATTTAGAAAGAATGTGGTCCGAATTAATTCCAAAAGAAAGATTAACGATATGAAAAGAGAAAATTACTTTAAGTATATTTTAACTATTATAACAATAATATTATTAAATATTTCTACTAAAGTTTACTCCGAAAACGTAGATAAGTTATACAAAAAAATTGATCTTTTTAGTGAAGTTTTAGAAAAAATACAAAATGATTATGTTGATAAAGTAGATCAAGCAGAAGTAATGGATGCTGCAATTAATGGAGTTCTTCAATCTTTAGATCCATATTCTGCTTACATGAATCCAAAAATTTTTGAAGAAATGCAAACAGAAACAAGCGGAGAATTTGGGGGGTTGGGAATAGAGGTAAGTATGGAGGCTGGGGTAGTTAAAGTTATTTCTCCAATAGATGATACTCCGGCAGCAAAAGCTGGTGTAAAAGCCGGAGACTACATAGTCAGGATAAACGGCGAGCAGGTTCAGGGAAAAACACTTATGGAAGCTGTTAACTTGATGAGAGGTCCCGCAGGTACTTCTATTGAAATTACTGTAAGAAGAAAAGGCTTAAGAAAAGCTAAAATTTTTAAAATTATAAGAGAAGTTATTGAAATAAAATCAGTGGTTTCTAAATTGGTTGATAATAAGGTAGGCTATCTTAGATTACGATCGTTTAATGAAAATAGCAGTGATCAATTAAAAAAAGAAATTTCAAAAATAGAAAAAAATAATAAACTAGTGGGTTACATTCTTGATTTACGAAATAATCCCGGTGGACTTTTGTCGCAAGCAATAAAAATTTCTGACTTCTTTCTAAACGATGGAGAAATTGTCTCAACCAAAGGAAGAAAAAATAGAGAAAATAGAAAATTTTTTGCTAAAAAAGGAGATAAAATTAATGGAAAACCTTTAATTGTTTTAATAAATAACGGTTCAGCTTCTGCTTCTGAAATTGTTGCAGGAGCTCTACAAGATCAAAAAAGAGCTATATTGTTAGGTGAAAGTTCTTATGGTAAGGGATCCGTACAATCTATCATACCTCTTAAAAATAACGGGGCAATAAGACTGACGGTGTCCAAATACTATTTACCATCTGGAAAATCTATTTCAGAAGTTGGGGTAGTACCGGATATTAGAGTTGAAGAAGAGGGTGAAGAATTTGTTATCAATACGAATACGGACAACCAATTAGATTACGCAGTTAAACTTTTGAATGGGTAAAATTTAATGGGTAATAACAAGAAATTACCATTAAGAATTGGCGTAGGAATAATTTTATTAAATAATGAAAATAATGTTTTCGTAGGCAAGAGAATAGATAATCCTAAAAATTCCTGGCAAATGCCGCAGGGTGGAGTTGATCAAAATGAGAACTTTTTACAAGCGGCTAAAAGAGAACTTGAAGAAGAAACTGGGATAAAATCAGTAAAATTAATAAAAGAATTAGATGGATGGTTTAAATATGATTTACCAAAATATCTCCTAGGTAAACTCTGGAACGGTAAATATAAAGGACAAAAACAAAAATGGTTTGTTATGAAATTTATAGGGAAACCTAATGAAATAAATGTCAAAACGAAAAATCCAGAATTCTTTGATTGGAAATGGATTGAACTTTCAAAATTACCTGACGTCGCTGTACACTTCAAAGTAGATATTTATAAGAAAATTAAGGAAGAATTAACTTCTTTAAGCTTAAATTAGACTCGTATTTCTTTGAGCACATCAAGTTTGTGATTAAGAATGTAACGATCGTGATCTGTAATATTCTTATCTGCAAGTTTATCTTTGGTGTCTTTGTTTAGATTGTCCACAAACTCTTTAGATAAACTTTTTACATTTATTGCGGAAGCTGAGAGTACAACTAAATTGTCATTAAAATATTCAACAGTTCCATCTTGGACAAAAAATTCTTCAAAATTTCCTTCTTTATTTTGCGCTCTTATTATTCCTGGTCTTAAAAAGGTTATTATTGAAATGTGATTTTTTAATATACTCATATCACCTTCATACGAAGGAAGTGTAACCATTTTTGTATCTTGCGAGTAAATAATTTTTTCTGGACTTATTATTTCAAGTTTAAAATTTTCTTCCATTAGGCAGCTGCATCTTTCGCCATTTTTTCAGCCTTTTCGACTGCTTCTTCAATCGTACCTACCATATAAAAAGCAGACTCTGGTAAATGATCATATTCCCCTTTGCATATAGCATCAAAACCTTTGATTGTTGCTTCTAAATCTACAAGTTTCCCAGGTGAACCTGTAAAAACTTCAGCAACAAAGAATGGTTGAGATAAAAATCTTTGAATTTTTCTTGCTCTTGCAACTGTTAATTTATCTTCTTCGGAAAGTTCATCCATGCCTAAAATTGCAATTATATCTTGTAAAGATTTATATGTTTGCAATATTTTTTGAACTTCTCTCGCAACTCTGTAATGCTCCTCTCCAACTACTCTAGGATCCAAAATTCTAGATGTAGAATCCAAAGGATCAACAGCTGGATATATTCCTAACTCTGCAATTTGTCTTGATAAAACTGTAGTAGCATCTAAATGCGCAAATGAAGTGGCTGGTGCAGGATCTGTCAAATCGTCAGCGGGTACATATATGGCTTGAACTGAAGTAATAGAACCTTTGTTTGTGGTTGTTATTCTTTCTTGTAGATTTCCCATATCAGTTGCTAATGTTGGCTGATAACCGACAGCTGATGGAATTCTTCCTAGTAGAGCTGAAACTTCAGATCCTGCCTGAGTAAATCTAAATATATTATCTACAAAAAATAAAACATCCTGGCCTTCTTTATCTCTAAAATATTCTGCAACAGTTAAACCCGTCAATCCGACTCTTGCTCGCGCACCAGGTGGTTCATTCATTTGACCATAAACCAAAGCTGCTTTGGAACCTTTGCCGTCAGGTTTAATTACACCAGATTCTATCATTTCATGATACAAATCGTTACCCTCCCGAGTTCTTTCTCCAACCCCAGCAAAAACAGAAAAGCCACCGTGTGCTTTTGCAATATTATTTATTAATTCCATTATAATTACAGTTTTGCCAACACCTGCTCCACCAAAAAGTCCTATTTTTCCTCCTTTAGAATAAGGTGCAAGTAAATCGACGACTTTTATTCCTGTTGCTAAAATTTCTGTTTCTGTAGATTGATCTGTAAATTTTGGAGCTGGCCTATGTATTGGCCATTTTTCTTTAGTAGAAACTTTTCCTTTTTGATCAATTGGCTCTCCTATAACATTTATTATTCTACCTAAAGTTTCTGGACCTACTGGCACCTTAATTGGAGAGCCTGTATCAGTTACTTTGTCTCCTCTTTTAAGACCTTCTGTGCTGTCCATTGCAATAGTTCTAACAGCAGCTTCTCCTAAATGTTGAGCTACTTCTAACACAAGTCTATTTCCTGAATTATCACATTCTAATGCAGTTAATATTTCTGGTAACTGCCCTTCGAATTGAACATCGACTACCGCTCCGATTATTTGTGTGATTTTTCCAATTTTATTAGCCATTTATAAACTTTCTGCTCCTGATATAATTTCAATCAACTCTTTGGTAATTGCTGCTTGCCTACTTCTATTATAAGTAATTGTTAATTTATCGACCAAATCACCTGCATTTCTTGTTGCATTATCCATAGCTGTCATTCTAGAGCCTTGTTCACTAGCAGCATTTTCAAGAAATGCTTTAAAAATTTGAGTTGAAATATTGCGAGGAAGTAGATCTTCTAATATTTCGTTTTCTTCAGGCTCAAACTCATAAAAATTTTCTAAATTTTTATACTCGTTTTTATTTTGTACATTTTCAATAGGTATAATTTGTTGTGCTTGTGGAATTTGTGTAATTACATTTTTAAACTTATTATAAAATATTTTACAAACATCAAATTTATTATCATTAAATAATTTTATAATTTTTTTACCAATTTCTTCTGCTTCTTTATAAGAAATATTTTTAAATCCTTTAAAGTTTGTTTTCTCTATAATATAGCTGCCATATACCCTTTTTAGTTGGTCATGTCCTTTAGAACCAACTGTAAAAATCTTAAGTGTTTTTCCTTCTTTTAAAATTTTTTCAAAATAGTTTTTAGCTTTTCTACATATATTTGTATTAAATCCACCACAAAGACCTCTATCAGCCGTAATAACCACACATAAATAGACATTGTCTTTTCCGGTACCAACCAAAAATTTTGAAGCACTTTCCTTATCTGAAATTGAGCTGCTTAAATTAAGAATTATATTGTTCATTTTTTCTGAAAAAGGTCTTCCCTTTTCTGCGCTTTCCTGAGCTTTTCTTAACTTGGCTGCTGCTACCATTTTCATAGCTTTAGTTATTTTTTGAGTAGATTTAACACTTGTAATTCTTTTTTTTAAATCATCTAAGCTTGGCATAATATTTTATTTATTTTTCTTTTTAAATTGTTCAATGATTGAAGTTAATTTTTTTTCAATTTCTTCTTCTAATTTTCCTGTATTATTTATGCTATCAATAATATCTGGGCTGGAAGATTTAATTTCTTCGTAAATTTGTTTTTCAATATTTTTTATATTAATTAACTCTACATCATCTAAAAAACCTCTCACACCAGCAAACACAGCTATTACTTGCTGAGCGACCGGCATAGGAGAGTATTGATCTTGTTTTAAAAGCTCAGTTAGTTTTGATCCTCTGTTTAATAATTTTTGAGTGGAAGCATCTAAATCGGAACCAAATTGAGCAAAAGCAGCCATTTCTCTATACTGTGCGAGTTCTAGTTTTATTGAACCTGCAACTTTTTTCATTGCTTTAGTTTGTGCTGCTGAACCTACTCTCGAAACTGACAATCCAACGTTAACCGCAGGCCTTATACCTTGATTAAATAATTCTGTTTCTAAGAAAATTTGACCATCTGTAATAGAAATTACATTCGTTGGAATGTATGCCGAAACGTCTCCAGCCTGTGTTTCAATTATTGGTAATGCTGTTAAAGATCCTCCACCTTTCTCATCATTAAGTTTTGCTGCACGCTCGAGCAATCTACTATGTAAATAAAATACATCGCCAGGGTAAGCTTCTCTGCCAGGCGGTCTTCGTAATAAAAGCGACATTTGTCTATAAGCTACAGCCTGCTTAGATAAATCATCGTAAATTATTAATGCATGCATACCGTTGTCTCTAAAATATTCTCCCATAGTACAGCCAGTATATGGAGCTAAAAATTGAAGTGGAGCAGGGTCTGATGCTGTTGCTGAAACTATAGTTGTATATTCCATTGCGCCTGCATCTTCTAAGGATTTCAAAATCTGAGCAACGGTTGATCTCTTTTGACCTATCGCAACATAAATACAATAAAGTTTGTCTTTCTTTTCACCTGATTTATTTATTTCTTTTTGATTAATAATCGTATCAATAGCTATGGCTGTCTTTCCCGTTTGTCTATCGCCAATTATTAATTCTCTTTGACCTCGTCCAATCGGAATTAAACTATCAATCGCTTTAAGTCCTGTCTGCATAGGTTGGTTTACTGATTGTCTAGGTATTATTCCAGGTGCTTTTACATCAACTCTTTTTCTTTCTATTTTTTTATCCAAATCACCTTTACCGTCTATAGGATTTCCCAACGCATCAACTACTCTACCTAATAAATTTTTTCCTACTGGCGCATCTACAATTGCTTTTGTTCTTTTAACGACATCCCCTTCTTTGATTGATCTATCATCACCAAATATAACTACGCCAACATTGTCATTTTCTAAGTTTAAGGCCATGCCTTTTACTCCGCTGGAAAACTCAACCATTTCCCCAGCTTGAACATTGTCCAAACCATAAACTCTAGCTATACCATCTCCAACTGAAAGCACCTGACCAACTTCAGAGACTTCGGCTTTTTCTCCAAATTTTTTAATCTGCTCTTTTAAAATTTTTGTTACTTCTGATGGATTAATTTGCATATTATGCCTCGATCATATTTTTTTGTAATTGTCTTAATTTAGTTTTTATTGAAGTATCAACCATTACACTTCCAACCTGAATAATTAGTCCACCTATTAAATTTGGGTCATGTTTGTAGTCTATCTTAATTGGAGACTGAAAATCCTTAGATAATTCACTTCGAATTTTTTCTAGTTCCGCTTTTGACAGTTCTTTTGAAGATAAAAGCTTTGCTTTTAATTCTCCTTTACTACTTGATACAAGGTTTAAAAAACTATCAATAATTTGATTTAAAAAAAACAATCTATTTTTAATAGTTAGAAAACCCAGAAATTTTTTAAGACTTTGGCAAAAGCTATATTGGGCAACCATTTTAGTAATTACTTTATTTTTTTCTTCTTTTGTTACTGTTGGATTTAAAATCATTTCTTTAAAATCAGAACTTTCATTTAATAATACCTTAATGCCATTCATTCCATCCTCAACTTTATTTAATTCAGAATTTTCTTTTGCAAGCTCATAAAGAGCTAGTGCATAACTTTTTGATGTGGAATTTGAAAATGTTGATTTTGAACTCAATTTTTGCTCCTAAAAGACTCGTTTTGTATGAGATTATATTAGTAAATTCAACATTTTCTATTGTATCTTTTTGTCTTTTCAGGACTAATAAATCCTCTGTTTAACTGAAATTAATCGGATCCACATCAACCTCTAGTTTTATTCCTGATACAATTTTAATTTTATTCAAAGACTGAGACAAATATTTCTGTATAAATAAATTTTTTGGATATCTTATCAAAATTCTACATCTATATTTTTTTTTTAATTTAGTAATTGGAGCAAGAACAGGACCTAAAATATTTACCTCATTTATTTGAGGAAGTTTTGATTTAATGCTTGTTGCAAATTTCATAATTAAAGGTTCGTTTTTTCCGGATATAATTAGAGATATAAGTCGATAAAATGGAGGAAGTTTTTTTTCTTTTCTTAATAAAAGTTCTTTTTGTAGAAATGCGTGTGGATCATTTTTAGATATATTTAAAAGAACTTCGTCATCAGGGGTGTATGTTTGAAAATAGATTGTTGATGTATTACCTTCTCTTCCTGCTCTTCCAGCCAATTGATGGTACAATTGAATATTCTTTTCTGCCGATCTGAGATCATATCCATGAGATGAAAAATCACCATCAACAACAACGATACAGTTTAATTTTGGAAAATGAAAACCTTTTGATAATAATTGAGTTCCTACCAAAATATCTATTTTCTTCTTTTCAACTTTTTTTAAAAGTGTATTGGTAAATTTATTTTTTTTTAAAGTGTCGCTAGAAAATATTTCTACTTTTTTATTTGGATATATTTTTTTTAATTCAGCAAAAATTCTTTCCACACCGGGTCCACAAAATAATAAATCACATTTTTTGTTATCTTTGCATATCCTTGATAATAAAGATTTGTGACCACAATAATGGCAAAGTAGCCTGTTCAATTTTCTATGAAAATTTAAGTTTACTGCACAATTAGGACATTGAAATTTATATCCACATTTTTTACAAATTACGAATGGGGCATAACCTCTCCGATTCAAAAAAAATAATACTTGATCTCCTTTTTTTAAATACTGGTTAACTTTACTTATTGTTTTATTTGCTATCCAAGACTGACTGTTTAAAACTTCGGAATGTAGATTGATAATTTCAATATTTGGCAAAGACGCTTCTCTGTATCTCTTGTTTAGTTTAGTTATATAATACTTTTTGTTAACAATATTATTGTAAGTTTCTATAGAAGGTATGGAGGTTACTAAATTTATAGGAATATTTTCTAACGAAGCTCTTGTAATTGCCATATCTCTTGCATTGTAAGAAACTCCCTCGTCTTGTTTGTAAGATACGTCGTGTTCTTCATCAACGACAATTATTCCTAAATTTTTAAATGGTAAAAAAAGTGACGATCTTGCCCCTATAATTATTTTAATTTTTCCCTCTGTTATACCTTTCCAAATTATAGATTTATTTTTTTTCGTAGTTCCCGAATGCCAAATTGCTGGCTCCGTACCAAAAAATTCTTGAAATCGTCTACTAAATTGATTTGTTAGAGCAATTTCAGGAAGTAATATTAATGCTTGAAATCCTTTATTGGTAAGATCTTTAACTCTTTCAAAATAAACCAGGGTCTTTCCTGATCCTGCAACTCCCTCAAGTACAGTAACATTATAATTATTTCCAACACTTCTCATAAAAGACAGTGATTCTTTTTGCTCCGTATTTAATACAAATTTATTTCTACTCTTCTTGATTTTAAATTTAACAAATTCGTTATTAAAATCTTTCTCAACCACATCTTTATTTAATAAACACATCTTAAGAGACATGCCTAAAGGCACTAAGTTATATTTTGAAAACCAAGATATAAATTCAATCATTGAAGAATTTAAATTTTTTACATCTATTTTTTTTGAAATTTTTTTTATTTTAAAATTTTTTTCAGTTTTTTGCTCATATGGCCAAACTACTCCAGTAATTTCGCTAGAACCAAATGGAGCTTTTACAAAATCACCTGGATTTAATAATTCAGGAATTTCACTTTTGTATGTAAACGGATAATCAAAAATTTTTGGGAAAAGAACTGGTATTTTCATTTATGCATAATTTTTTTTCTAAACTTTTTTGGAATATTACTATCAAGAATTTTTTTTAATTCTGAAAAAATTTCTGAATCCATTCTCATTGTTAATAATTGCCAGGTATAAGGTATGAACTTTAAATATTGATTTTTTTTGTCTCTTTTGAAAAGTCTTGAAAAAATACCTATTATTTTTAAACTTCTCTGAACTGACAGTACGTTAAAATCTTCTAAAAATTTCTGTGAATTAATTCTGTGAATTTTTGAGGTTTTTTTTAAATAATAACTATAGATCTCATTTTTTAGCTTTGTAGAAGTTTTTATTCTCACATCATCAATTAGCGAAACCAAATCATAAGCCGGATTTCCAATTAAAGCATCTTGGCTATCTATTACTCCTATTTTTTTACCAACCTTCATTAGATTTTGGACGTGATAATCTCTATGCACGAAGTAAGAATTGGAAAGATTCAGGTTGTTATATATTTTAGACAAAACCCTTTTCGATTTTATTTTAATATTTAAAGCCTTTTTTTTACTTACCAACAAAGGTAAGTACCAATCAAAAAATAAATCTGATTCTTTAAATAAATATTTATTTGAATATTCATTCATTACATGCGGTCTATTACTAATGCTTTTTATTTTTGATTTAGGTTTTATTTTTTGAATCTTTATAAGCAAATCTACTAGTTTTTTGTAAATTATTAATTTATTTTTTTTTTTTAGCAACACTCTGTGGAAGGACAAATCCCCAAAATCTTCAATAATAATATTACCTTTGGGACAATTGTGTGCATAAAGTTTGGGAGCTAATATTTTGTTAATTCTCAAAAATTTATTAATTGCTGAATATGCAATTAAATTTTTATATTTTTCCTTTTTTGCAAAAACAATAATTTTACTGCTTTTGTTTGAGATAAATCTATAAAATGTTCTAAATGAAGCATCTCCTGCAATTGGCAGTATTTTAGATTCCATTAAATTTATAATCTTTCCATTTTCCAATACCAACAATTTTAATTTTTCTAGAATCTATTAATTTTGAATATTGAAATTGAATATCAACTCTATCATTTGGTTTTGACTTAATTAACTCGGGCCATTCTACAATTTTAATACTATCATTTGAAGTTTCAAACATACCTAATTGAGAAATATCTTTATAATTTTTTAGTCTGTATAGGTCATAATGGAGAATTTTTAAATTCCCAATATCATAATCATAAACTATATTGAAAGTTGGACTTAATACATCGCTTTTTTTTATTCCATTTTTGCTTTCTAGGTGATTAATTAAAAACCGTACAAATGTTGTTTTGCCAACACCAATATCACCATAAAGAAAAATTATATCGCCTGAACTTATTATTTTAGAAATATTCTTTGAAAAATTTTGAGTATCTTCTAGTGATTTTAATTGCATCTACTACTAACTAGTAGCGATAGCTATCAGATTTAAATGGGCCATTAACATCAATACTTATATAATCAGCCTGACTCTTCGAAAGTTTTGTTAGTTTGGCACCAACTTTGTTTAAATGAAGCATCGCAACTTTTTCATCCAAATGTTTAGGTAAAACATAAACTTTTTTTTCATATTTTTCAGAATTTTTCCAAAGCTCCATTTGTGCAATCACTTGATTAGTGAATGAAGCGCTCATAACAAAACTTGGATGACCTGTTGCACACCCTAAATTAACCAGTCTTCCTTCAGCTAAAAGTAATACTCGTTTTTTGTCCGGGAACTCTATTTCATGAACCTGAGGTTTAATTTCAGTCCATTTATAATTTCTAAGCGCTTCAACCTGAATTTCTTTATCAAAATGGCCAATGTTGCAAAGTATGGAACGATCTTTCATTTTTCTCATATGATCAGCTGTAACAATATCTTTATTACCTGTAGCTGTTACAACTATATCAGCATCAGCTATTGCGTCTTCCATTAAAACAACTTTATAACCCTCCATAGCAGCCTGTAGAGCACAAATGGGGTCTGCTTCGGTAACCATTACTCTAGCTCCGTTTTGTCTCAGTGAGGCAGCGCTTCCTTTGCCTACATCGCCAAATCCAGCAACTATAGCAGTTTTACCTGACATCATAACATCCGTAGCTCTTTTTATTCCATCGACCAAACTTTCTCTGCATCCATACAAATTATCGAATTTGGATTTAGTTACTGAGTCATTTACATTTATTGCTGGGACCAAAAGTTTTTTTTCTGTTTCCATTTTCTCTAAAGCCTTAATTCCTGTTGTGGTTTCCTCTGAAAGTCCCTTTACCGATTTAAGAAGATCTTTATAATCTTTATGCATTAAAGCTGTTAGATCACCTCCGTCATCTAAAAGCATATTAGGTTTCCAATCTTTTTTCCCTTCTATAGTTTGTTTTATACACCATATGTATTCTTCTTCTGTTTCTCCTTTCCAGGCATAGACTGGAATTCCTCTTTTGGCTATTGCTGCGGCTGCGTGATCTTGCGTTGAAAAAATATTGCATGAAGACCATCTGACATCCGCACCTAATTCAACCAGAGTTTCAATTAAAACTGCAGTTTGTATTGTCATATGCAAACATCCCAAAATTCTGGCTCCTTTAAGAGGTTTTTTATCTTTAAATTCTTTACGTAATGCCATTAAACCAGGCATTTCGCTTTCAGCTATTGCAATTTCTTTACGTCCAAAATCTGCTTGATTAATATCTTTTACTTTAAAATCTTCTGACATAATTTTCATCTTTTTAACAAGTTAATATAAAATTATCAACTTATTGCTTGGTTTTAATTATTTATAAATCGGCAAGAGTACTTCGATTCTTGCACCTTTTTTGTTACCAATCTGATTAGAAACGATAATTGAGCCTCCATGAAGTTCTATAATGTTTTTAACAATATTTAATCCTAAACCAGAATGTTCCCCAAACTTTTCAGGCCTATTGCTGTAAAATCTATTAAAGACTTTATCAATATTTTTTTCATTAAAACCAGGACCTTCATCTTCAATAATTAATTGTGCATCCCTTTTTTTAATATTGCAGACAACTGATATTTGACTATTAGTTGGACTGAATGAAACGGCATTATCTAAAAGATTGGCTACAATTTGTTCCAGTTTACTTTCTACTCCTAAAACATTTAACTTGGATCCATTGAGATTAGAATTATTTACATTAATTTTAATATTTTTATTTAAATTAAATAAGTTACTATTGAAGTCTTCAACTACAGAATCTACCACATTTGCTAGATCAATTTTTTCCATCTTTGCTCTAGATAAAGACGCTTCATCTTTTAACATTTGTGAATAGTCCGTAATTAATCTTTCAATTCTTTCTACATCATGACTTATAACTTTTATTAGTTTTTTTCTTTTTTCATTATCATTAGTATTATCTAAAACCTCCGAAGCACTCCTTAAAGAAGTGAGGGGATTTCTTATCTCATGGGCCAAGTCTGAAGAAAATGTTTCAGCTACATTTATTCTTTTGTAAAGATCTTCTGTCATTTCATTTAAAGATCTAGATAATTGACCAACTTCATCTTTTCTAAGTAAATATTTTTCATGTTTGCCTATCTTTACATCCTTTTCCTTAATCGCTTTTGTATAAAGAACTAAAGATCTTATTGGTTTTAAAATATATTTATTTAAAAAAACGGAAAAAATAAAAATGACTAAAGCTATTGAAAAAACTGTTCTTAGTATAAAATTTTTTCTTTCATCAACAGCAACTAATATATCGTTTGCAATTTCTGAAACGATAATATAGCCTTTGTTTTCTCCATCCACATTTACTGAATTTACAGTCATAACATAAAAATTATTATTAATTGTCTCGCTAATAATTAGTTTATTACTAATATCTTTTCTCTTAGAATACTCTTTTACATAACTTTCTGTATTGAAAGTCATGGTTTGGACCTCTTTTAAACTTTCACTAATATTTGTATTTTCTTCAAGCCTATCAATGGATGTCTCTTGAACATTTTGACTTTTAATAAAGACATCCTGAACTAAATCTAAAGTATCCGTATCTGCTAGCAAATTAGGATTTAAATCGTATAATTGAACACGATCTAAATTTTGAAATAAAAACCTTGTAGACAATAAGAATTTTGTCGCACTTTCTTTAGTAAATTCTACATTTAATCTTTTAATATGATCAGATGTATTATTTATAATTATTGTATGATGGTCAGATCTATTATTGATTAAATTAGGTTTTATGGCATTAAGATATAAAAATGTGAAAATACCTAATACTAAAAAAACAATTAAATTAAAAATTAAAAATTTTTTTAATATTGAACTTGTACTAAAAAAATTAAATTTCATTAGCTAACATTCCACCTATACCCGCTACCATATCTTGTTTCTATTGCTGAAAAATTTAGGTCCACTTTTTTGAATTTTTTTCTAATTCTTTTAACATGACTATCTATAGTTCTATCTTCAATATCATTATTATCTTTGTACGCTATATCCATTAACTGAGCTCTCTCTTTGATTATGCCTGGTCTTTTTGCAAGTTCTTTAACAATTAAAAATTCCGTTGTTGTTAATTTTTCCGGAAGTGACTTTCCGCCCCACACACATTCTAGCTGAGAAGGATCTAGTACAAGTTTTCCATGTTTAATAAGATTTTTTGAATCATCTATATTGCTTGTTTTTTTTCTTAGCTGAACTCTTATTCTTTCGACCAAAACTTTAATAGAAAATCCTCCAGATTTTTTAATAAAATCATCTGCTCCAAGCTTTAAGCCTAACAATTCATCAACCTCCTCGTCTTTGGAAGTTAAAAATATTATTGGAATTGCTGTTTTTTTTCTTAATCTTTTAAGTAGCTCCTCTCCGTCCATTCTAGGCATTTTAATATCTATAACTGCTAAATCAGGTGGATTTCTACTAATGCCGACTAGGGCATTTTCTGCGTCAATATAAGTTTGGACCTTAAATCCCTCGTTTTCTAGCGCCATACTTATGCTGGTAAGTATGTTTCTGTCATCATCTACCAATGCGATTGTGTGACTCATAACTAAAAATATGTCCTATATAGAAATACTAAATTGTCACAAATTGGGCAAGTGTTAGAAATATTAATGTGCTTCTCCCCAATTATATCCTGAGTTTACATTAACTTCTAATGGAATTGAAAACATATGATGCTCAGATTTTGAAATTGACACCATTGCTTCTTTAATAATTTTTTTTACATAAGCCTCATCCTTTTCTAAACATTCAAATATCAACTCATCATGTATTTGTAACAACATCTTTGTTTGTAATTTTTTATCTTCTTCAATTAGTCGATTTATTTTTATCATAGCTAGTCTAATAATATCTGCTGCCGAACCTTGTATTGGAGCATTAATTGCTGCCCGCTCTTGAAAGCTTCTAATACTAAAATTTTTATCATTGATGCCTTTAAGATGAATTCTTCTACCAAAAATATTACTCACATATCCTTGTTTTCTGCATGCGCTTATTGTTGAGTTCATATAGTCTTTTATTTGAGGAAATTTTTTAAAATAAGCATTTATAAAATCTAAAGCTTCTTGATTCGATACTGAAATTTGTTTGGCCAATCCATATTGAGTAATTCCATAAATGATACCAAAATTAATTGTTTTTGCTTTTCTTCTAAGATCTTCGTTAACTTCATTAATTGGTACATTAAAAACCTGACTTGCAGTCAAACTATGAATATCTTCATTATTTTTAAAAGCTTTTTTTAATTCTTTTACATCAGCCATATCAGCTAAAATTCTCATTTCTATTTGATTATAATCAGCAGAAATCAAAACATTTTTTTTATCGGCAATAAAAGCCTTTCTAATTTCTTTTCCTTCCTCTGATTTAATTGGAATATTTTGTAGATTTGGATCGCTAGAAGCTAATCTACCAGTATTTGTAGCTGCTAATAAAAAAGATGTATGCACTCTTTTTGTTTTCTTGTTTATATGATCTTGTAATGCGTCTGAATAGGTGTTTTTAAGTTTTGAGATTTGTCTCCATTCTAACACTAAATTAGGAAATTTATGTCCTGCAAGAGCAAGATCTTCGAGAATACTTGCGCTAGTTGCTAAGCTTCCTTTTTTTGTTTTCTTTAATTTAGAAATTTTAAGTTCATTGTAAATTATTTCACCAAGTTGTTTTGGAGAAGCAATGTTAAATTCTTTGCCAGCTATTGAGTATATTTTTTTTTTTATCTTTTTTAATTTCTCTTCAAAATTTTTAGAAAGTTTTTTAAGATATATGTTATCAACCTTGATGCCATTAAACTCTAGTTTAGATAGTAATTTTATCATAGGCTTTTCAAAATCCTCGTAAATTTTATTTAATTTTTCCTCATCAAGTCTTGCTCTGAGATAATTATAAAGCCTTAACGTTACATCAGCATCCTCTGCCGCATATTCAGTGGCTTTGTCTAATGTAATGTCAGAAAAATTCAATTTATTTTTTCCAGTACCAACCAATTCTTTATAAGAAATAGTTTTGTGATTTAAGTGAATTTCAGAAAGTATATCTAAATTATGTCTATTAGTTCCAGCATCTAAAGTATATGAAATTAACATTGTGTCTTCTAGAGGAGTTATTTCAATATTATTTTGACTAAGAATAAGAAAATCAAATTTAATGTTTTGGCCAACTTTTTTTATACTTTGATCTTCCAAGATTGGTTTAATTTTTTTTAATACTACTTCTTTTTTCAAACCTTTAATATTTTTATGAGCCAACGGTATGTAACAAGCTTTATTTGGTGCATAACTAAATGAAATACCAACTAGATCTGCTTCTAAAGGATTGAGTGAAGATGTCTCTGTATCAACTGATATAACTGATTGTTCGTTTAAAATTTTTAACCATTTATCTAACGTTTTCTCATTGGTGATACTTTCGTAACCTTTAACATTAATTGTATCTGACTGCATTTTGAGATTAACTGTTTTAATTTTTTTATTTCCTGTTTCGCCATAAAAACCTATGGCTCTACTTAATAATTTATTAAACTCCATTTCTCTTAAAAAATCATAAAGTTTTTCATTTTGAACATCTTTTAAAATAAAACTATTAAGGTCATCTTTAACTGGAACATCATCTTTAAGAGTAACTAACTTTCTGCTTAAAAGAGCTTTATCTTTATTTGCCAACAATGTTTCTCTTCTTTTGTTTTGTGGAATCTCTTCGGCTTTCTTTAAAAGAATATCTAATGTTTTATATTTGTTTATAAGTTCAGATGCTGTCTTTATACCTATACCAGGAACGCCTGGAACATTATCTGAAGAATCTCCGGCCAATGACTGCACATCAACAACTTGGTTGGGCTTAACTCCAAATTTTTCAATAACTTCTTTTTCGCCCAAGACCTTACTTTTCATTGGATCGTATAATCTAATATTGTCAGAAACCAATTGCATTAAATCTTTATCTGACGAAATTACTGTTACTTTAGCCCCAGCTTCAATTATTTTTTTTGCATAGGTCGCTATTAAATCGTCAGCCTCATAATTAGTTAGCTCTATGGATGGTAAATTAAACGCTTTAACAGATTTTCTTATATATTCAAATTGAGGAACTAAATCTTCAGGAGCTTCAGTTCGATTAGCTTTATATTCGCTATAAATATCATTTCTAAAATTTTTTCTTGCAGAATCAAATATAACTGCAAAATGCGTTGGTCTGTTATCTGAATCATCACTTCTGGATTCTTCTAATAATTTAAACAACATAGAACAAAATCCACTAACTGCTCCTGTAGGTAATCCATCACTTTTTCTGGAAAGAGGAGGAAGAGCATAATATGCTCTAAAAATATATCCCGAACCATCAATAAGGTAAAAATGGTCAGTTTTTTTTATGAGATTCATAGATTAATATTAACCTATTTTAATTATAGTTATGGATATATAAAAGCTAAATCATTATGAATGAAAAAAACGCATTAAAAGTAGAAAAATTAACTAAAATTTATTCTAAAAAATCCTCAAACAAGATTAAAGCGCTAAACAATTTAAACTTAGAGGTGAAAGAAGGGGAAATTTTTGGATTACTGGGACCTAATGGCGCTGGAAAAACTACCTTCTTAAATATCCTTGCAGGCACGGTTATAAAAAATTCTGGAAGTGTTAATGTTTGGGGTAATGATTTAGATAATAATCCACGACAAGTTAGATCTTCTATTGGAATTGTCCCGCAAGAGGTAAACCTTGATGCTTTTTTTAGTCCTAGAAAACTTTTAGAACTCCAAGCAGGGCTATATGGAATACCAAAAAAAGATAGAATAACAGACACAATATTGAATTTGGTTTCTCTTGAAAAACAAGCTGACTCTTACGCTAGAAGTTTGTCGGGTGGCATGAAAAGAAGACTATTAATTGCTAAAGCTATGGTTCATAGACCGCCTATTTTAGTTTTAGATGAACCAACAGCAGGAGTTGATGTTCAGCTACGTCAAAATTTATGGAGTAATGTAAAATTGCTCAACAAACAAGGAGTAACAATAATCTTGACCACCCACTTAATGTACGAAGCCGAAGAAATGTGCAATAGAATAGCAATCCTAAATAAAGGAAATTTAGTAACGTTAGATACAACAGAAAATTTACTAAACCGTATAAAAACTAAAAAAATTATTTTTAAAGTAAAAGAAATACACAAAATTGATACAAAAGATTTAAATGGAATAAACTTTTCATATATTTCCAATAATGAAATAACAGCTTTATACGAAAGAAAGAAACACAAAATAGATGAAATAATAAGTAAAATCAAAAACTCAGGAATGGAAATTTATGATATTTCAACAGATGAAGGTAATTTGGAAGATGTATTTATTGATCTTACAAAAGGCTAGATTTCATTAAAAAAAGTTGTATTGTATTTAAATGGAAGCAATCAAAAAAATTGAATTAAATAAAATTGCTAAAGTTATTTTAGTTGCTGTGTTAGGAACTTTACTTCTTACCATTTCTGCCAAAATCAAAATTCCTTTCTATCCAGTACCAATGACTATGCAAACTTTTGTAGTTTTATTTCTAGGAATAACATTAGGACCAAAAATCGGTTTGCTTACAATAAGCTTATATTTATTTGAAGGAATTTTTGGTTTGCCAGTATTTGCTGGAACTCCAGAAAAAGGGATCGGTTTAGTATATTTCACTGGCCCAACAATGGGTTACTTAATTGGTTTTTTAGTTGCCACTTATTTTGCAGGTTCATTTAAATATGACAAAGGATTAATAAATACTTTTTTAAAATTAATATTTTCTGTAAGTTTTATTTATATATTTGGCCTAGTTTGGTTGGGTACATTAATAGGATGGGACAAACCAATCTTTAAACTTGGTGCTCAACCATTTTTATTGGCTGAACTGCTTAAAATTTTATTATTGTCATTTTTAGCTCCAACCCTGTTAAAAGCAAAAAAATTAATAAAAATTACCTAGGAGATCTTTTAGAAAGAATTCTTTGTAAAGTTCTTCGGTGCATTTTTAATCTACGTGCTGTTTCTGAAACATTTCTATTACATAATTCAAAAACTCTGTGAATATGTTCCCATTTAACTCTATCAGCAGACATTGGGTTTGTTGGCGGAATAGCTTTAGATTCTGGTGAAGCCAAAAGAGCACTTTCTACATCGTCAGCATCAGCAGGTTTTGGTATATAATCAATAGCTCCAGCTTTTACCGCCGCAACTGCAGTTGGTATATTCCCGTATCCAGTAAGCATAACCACTCTGCTATCCTTTTTAAGCCTTCGAATCTCTTTAACTACCTCTAATCCATTACCATCACCTAAGCGAAGATCAACCACTGCAAACGCTGGAGGTGTATTTTTAGCATGGTTTATCCCCGTCTTCACATTTGCTGCCTGAATTACTTTAAAACCTTTTTTTTCCATTGCTCGAGCTAATCTGTCCCTTAAGGGATTATCATCATCAACGATAAGTAGCGTTTTATCAGCAAAATCAGCGATTTTTTGAGTATTTATTTTTTCTTGTTCTGTTCTCATTTTTTTATTTTTAAAATTTAATCTACTACCGATATAAGTTCAAAAAATAAATTTTCAAGGCCATAAATTAATGCTTTACATTGCTCGTCATTTCTATAAATACGATTCTTAAGAAAGTTTTTTATAATTTTTTTTGTTTTTTGTTTAATAAAATAGGGGAAACATGAGATGCAAAAATTTAATTCGGTTAACGAACTGGTTAACTCTATTCGACCAGTAGACCCAATTTATTGCATAAGACCTAATTCAATAAAATCAGCATGCAACTGGTTTAAAAGTAATTTTCCAGGAAACATCTTGTACGCTGTAAAAACAAATCCAAATGAAAAAATAATTAAATATATAGGTGGAAGTGGCATTAATCGGTTTGATGTTGCCTCAATTAATGAAATTCAATTAATTAGAAAAATTTTTCCTAAAGCTCAAGCGTACTACATGAATACTATCAAAAGTCGTGAGCATATAAAAGAAGCATATTTCAATTATAATATTCGAGATTTTGCATTTGATACAAAAGATGAGCTTCAAAAAATTATTGAAGCAACTAACAATGCTAAAGATTTAATTCTTTATGTCAGAGTCTCCATTTCAAACGAACATGCTGAAATTGATTTATCAAAAAAATTTGGAGCGCTTCCTAGTGAAGCACTAGGTTTGCTAAGGCTGGCTAAAGCACATTCTAAAAAAGTTGGTTTAAGTTTCCATGTGGGTTCACAGTGTATGCATCCAATTTCATATGCTAAAGGAATCAGAGAAGTAGGAAATATAATTAAAAAAACTAAAATAATTCCTGATATAATAAATGTTGGAGGAGGATTTCCGTCTATTTATCCAGATTTAAATCCACAACCTCTTGAAAGTTATATTAACGAAATTAAAAAAGCTTTTGACGATTTAAAATTAGAAAATAAACCTGAATTACTGTGTGAGCCTGGAAGAGCGCTAGTTGCTGAAAGTGGATCTTCAATAGTAAGAGTTGTTCTTAGAAAAAAACAAAAGCTTTATATTAATGATGGAACTTATGGCAGTTTATTTGATGCGGGTGTTTTAAACTTTGTTCTTCCAACAAGAATGATATCGAATGGAAGGATGACTTCTAAAAAATTAACTGCCTACAGTTTGTACGGCCCAACGTGTGATAGCGCAGATTATATGAAGGGACCTTTTGTTTTGCCCAATAATTTAAAAGAAGGTGATTATATAGAAATTGGCCAGCTTGGTGCTTATTCATTAACTTTTAGAACTAAGTTTAATGGCTTTTATTCCGATAAAATTTTTGAAGTAAATGACAAACCTATAATGTCAATGTACGAAAAGGATAGTATTTCTCATTATCTAGTTGCTTAAATGAATAACCCAAAAAATCTGAAGTTGGGTCATAATAAAAAGACCTTCCTAGAAAAACCTGTTGAGCATATTGATATTACATCTTTTGACTCTAGAAAAATTATAGAATCTATGGACAAAATGTCTTTTACTTCAAGAGACACTGCTAAAGCATCTAGTATCTTTAACGAAATGTTATCTGACAAAAATTGTACAATTTTTCTAACACTTGCAGGTTCTACTTCGGCCGCAGGCTGTATGAAAATATATTCTGATATGGTTAAATATAATATGGTTGACGTAATAGTTGCTACTGGAGCTTCAATTATTGACATGGATTTTTTTGAAGCATTAGGATTTAGACACTATCAGGGATCTCAATTTCAAGATGATACTCAGTTGAGAGAAAACTACATTGATAGAATATACGATACTTATATTGACGAAGAACAACTTCAGAAATGTGATAAAACTATTTGCAATATAGCTGACGGTTTAGAACCAAGACCTTATACCTCAAGAGAATTTATAAAAGAAATTGGAAAGTACTTAAAAACTAATTCAAAGAAAAAAGGTTCTTTAATTGAAACCGCTTATGACAATAACGTACCTATATTTTGTCCTGCTTTTACAGATTCTAGTGCTGGATTCGGATTGGTTATACATCAAGAAAAAAATCCTAAAAAATGTATCACTATTGATTCTATTAGAGAATTTAGGGAATTAACGGAAATAAAAATAAAATCTAAATCCTCCGGACTTTTTATGATTGGTGGTGGAGTTCCAAAAAACTTCGTACAAGATACAGTTGTCTGCGCTGAACTTTTAGGTAAAAATGTAGATATGCATAAATATGCCGTACAAATTACTGTGGCAGACACTAGAGATGGTGCTTGCAGTAGTTCTACTCTTAAAGAAGCAAGTTCTTGGGGAAAAGTTAATACTTCAAAAGAACAAATGGTCTTTGCCGAAGCGACTAGTGTTCTGCCTCTCATAGCCAGTGATGCTTACCACCGCAATCTTTGGAAAGAAAGACAACGAAAAAGTTTTTCAAATATATTTGGTTAAAAATTGAAATATCTTTCAAATAAAAAAGGATTTCTTGGAACAGATAATAAAAGTAATAATAAAGAAAATGTTGTTGTAATACCTTTTGGGCTTGAAAAAACCGTAAGCTATGGAGGTGGAACAAACAAAGGTCCAAGAGAAATAATAAAAGCTTCGCATCAAGTAGAGCTGTTTGACGAAGATTTAAATAAAGAGCCTTATAAAAGTATCGGCATAAAAACTTTAAAACCTTTTCCTATAAAAAAAAATATTGTAGATGCACTTAAGCAAATAGAGAATATTAACAAATTTTTATTAGAGAGAGAAAAGTTCCCTTTAATTTTGGGTGGAGAACATTCTTTAACATCTGGGGCTATTAGGCCTTTTATAAAAAAATTTGGCAAAATATGTTTACTCCATTTTGATGCACATGCTGATCTTAGAAATAGTTATAATGGAAATAAGTTTTCTCATGCATCTGCAATTAGAAGGTGCCTAGATAATCTTAATGTTAGTGTGGTATCGTTTGGCATAAGAAATATTTCATTGAGTGAAATGCCTTTTTTAAATAAGAACAAAAAAAGAATAAATATTTTTTGGGCAAAAGATAAATTAAAATGGAATTTAAATAAATTTAAAAAAATTATCAAAAACAAAAAAGTATATTTAACTTTTGACGTAGATGGTTTAGATTTAAGTTTAATGCCCGCAACAGGAACACCAGAACCAGGTGGTTTATTTTGGGACGAAACAATCAAAATTATCAAAGTAGCTGCACAATCTTCACATATTGTAGGGGCAGATATAAATGAACTGTCTCCTATAAAAGGATTTGATTCTTATAACTTTTTGGTTGCAAAACTAGCTTATAAAATAATTTCCTATTCTTTTGAATTCAAAAAAAAATTTAGATAGAAAGCAAATTGTTAGTTTGCCACTGAATGGTAACCATAGCACCATTTGTCTTAGCATATTTGCCAAACTTAACATTTGCTTTTATTCTTTCTAAAAGTGTTTTACCAATAAACGTACCTAAACCTAATCCTGATTTAGAATCAATTGCTTGATTTTTACTATGAATATAAGGTTCACCTAAAAAATTTTTTATATCTTCAGGAAAGCCTGGACCATCATCACAAATTTTAATTTGCGTTACCTTGTTATCACTTTCTAATACAATCATCACTAAAGATTGACTAAATTTTGACGCATTTCCAATAAAATTTCTTAATCCATATGTAAGCTCAGCTTTTCTTTTAACTATAGGATCATATTTATTGTTTTCAGATTTAATTGAAAATTTTTTATTAGAAATTTCTTTAAATGAGTTTATTATTTCACCTAATAAATCTTCTAATCTTACATTTTCAAAAAAATCATCTCTTTTTAAAGGAACCATAGAAAGTTTTTTTAATATTTCTCCACATCTTGATGATTGACTTAAAAGTAATTTTATATCTTTTGCATATTTCTCCTTATTTCCTATTTCTTTCTCTAATTCTTTTGCAACTAATTTAATCGTAGATAAAGGTGTACTTAATGAGTGTGCCGCTGCTGCAGCCTGAACTCCTATTGTTTTTAATTCATGCTCTTTGGCCAATACTAATTCTAATTTCGTAAGTGCCTCTGCCCTTTTTCTTGCTTCTAAACCAAATCTCGCACCAAAATAACACAAAAAAATCAGTCCTATTATTATCGCTATTGGAATTCCATACAAATAATAGTCAGGTGTATGAAAATGCAAATCTCCAGAGCTTGGAAGAGGAAAATGATAAAGTGTTAATATTAACAACGATGCCGCAGTTATAAAAGATAAATTTATAGTACTTCTTATTGATAAAAAAGTTGAAGAAACTATTGCCGGTATAACTAACAAAATAACAAAAGGATTGGTTATGCCTCCTGTAAAAAAAATAAGTATAGCTAATTGAATAAGATCATATGTTAAATATAAAATTGAACTAAAATCACTTAAAAGTTTTTTTTTAACTTTAAACTGTAAAAAAATATTTGTTAAAATTCCAAAAAAAATAATTAGGTAACAATAAATAAAAGGAAAATCAAAATTTAAAATAAAATAGACAATATTTATTGTTATAAACTGCCCAACAATTGCTATCCATCTTAATATGACTAAAGTTTTTTTATCTAATTGAATATTATTTTCTGATTTAAATATTTCCAATAATTTCATTTGGAAACTATATATCCAAATTTGAAACTTCTAAAGCCCGAGTAATTATAAAATCTTTTCTTGGAGCAACTTCATCACCCATAAGAACTTGGATTAAATCTTGATCTTTTTTTGATTTAGCTTTTGTATTGTTGGAATATTTGACTTGTAATAGCGTACGTTTTTCTGGGTTTAAAGTTGTCTCCCATAATTCTTCTGGATTCATTTCTCCCAATCCTTTAAACCTTTGAATATTAACTTTGCTCTTTTCTTGTTCCATAAATTTATTAAATTCCTTGGTATTTTTTTTGATTGAACTTTTGCTTTTTTTTGAAGATTGAATTATGAAATTTTCTAACTCTTTATCATCTTTTATATAATAATTCTTTGATCCTTGAGTAATTTTATAAAGGGGAGGTTGAGCCAAATAAATGTGATTTTTTTCTATAAGTTCATTAAAAGGATAATTGTTAAACAAAGTTAACAAGAGAGTTCTAATATGAGATCCATCAACATCAGCATCTGTCATTATAATAACTTTTTCATACCTGAGGTCGTCTATATTAAAATCCTTAGAACCGGTGCCTAAAGCATTGATTAAAGTAACTATTTCATTTGAAGACATCATTTTTGATAAAGCTTTAGTTTGTAAATCTTGGCCATTATTATTTTTAACTTTTGAACCGTTAGTATTTATGTATGTATTAAGTATTTTTCCTCTTAAAGGTAACACAGCTTGAAATTCCCTATTTCTTCCTTGTTTAGCTGATCCTCCAGCTGAATCTCCCTCAACAATAAACAATTCAGTTCCTTCTGCTTTGCCAATTTGACAATCCGCAAGTTTTCCTGGAAGACCTGATAATTCTAATGATCCTTTTCTTCTAACTCCTTCTCGAGCTTTTCGAGCAACATCTCTTGCGACAGCAGCCTGAACTATTTTTAATAATACTACTTTCTTAACTCCAGGATTTTGATCAAACCAAGTTGACAATTTATCGTTTATTATAGATTCGACAATAAATCTTACCTCGGATGAAACAAGCTTATCTTTAGTTTGTGATGAAAATTTAGGATCAGGTATTTTTATTGACAAAATGCCTGTTAGACCCTCCCTGGTATCATCACCTGTAAGTGTAATTTTATTCTTTTTTAAAAGATTGCCATCTATAGCATACTTGTTGACTACCCTAGTAAGTGCACTTCTAAAACCTAATAAGTGTGTTCCGCCATCTTTTTGATGAATATTATTTGCAAATGGTAGCATCTCTTCAGAATATCCCGCGTTCCATTTTAATGAACATTCAACTTCAACATTATCTTTTAATCCTGAAATATAAATTGGTTTTTTAAATAAACTAAGATCATTTTTATTAACCAAAGTTTTTTTATTTTTATCTAAATATTCAACAAACTCTTGGATACCACCTTCAAATTTATTTTTATATTCTTTTTCCTTTTTTCCCGTTTTATCTATTAAAATAATACATAAACCTTTGTTCAAAAAGGCAAGTTCTCTCATTCTTTTTTGTAAAATTGACGAACTAAATTTAGTATCAGAAAATACTGCTCTTGATGGTAAGAAATTTATAAGTGTTCCTGTTTTATTTGCTTTGCCTTTAACCTTTAAAGGAAATAACGCTTTTCCATTTTTAAACTCAACAAAATATTCTTTTTTATTTCTAAATATTTTTAATATTAATTTTTCAGATAATGCATTAACTACTGAAACCCCAACCCCATGAAGTCCGCCAGAAATTTTATATGAATCATGGTCAAACTTACCTCCAGCATGAAGTTGTGTCATAATTACTTCCGCAGCTGATTTTCTTTCTCCTTTGTGCATATCTATGGGTATACCTCTTCCATCATCCTCAACAGAAATGGATTGATCAGAGTTAATTGTAACTTTAATATTTTTACAATAGCCTGCTAAAGCCTCATCGATAGAATTATCAACTACCTCATAAACCATATGGTGAAGGCCTGTTCCATCATCAGTATCACCTATATACATTCCTGGTCTTTTTCGAACAGCTTCTAAACCTTTAAGTACTTTTATAGATTCAGCACTATATTTTGAGTTATCTTGATGGTTTTTCTTGATCATAATAGTGAATTCTTTTTATGCATTTTAACATTTTTTCTTAAGTAATTAAATCTACAACAAATCTATTGCTTAAATTGGCGTTGGTATTGAATGATTACTTGATGGAAAAAAAAAAAATAATCTAATATTAATTTTAAACAAAATAAATCAAATTTTCATTGGCATAACAACATGAAAACTATTTTTATCTGAAAAACCTCTAATGAGTACCGGTGAACCTGGATCTTTTAAATAAATAATAATTGTTTCGTTTTCAATCTGAGAAGCAATATCCGTAAGATACCTGCTATTAAAACTTATATTTAGATCACTAGAGTTAAATTTTGCACTAATATTTTCAACGCCTTCACCGCTATTAGGATTATTAACTGATAATTGCACAGAATCTTTAAATATAAACATTTTCAAACCTTCTTTACGATCTATAGAAACGGTAGTAACTCTTTCTATGGAATTCTTGAATTCATTTAATTTGATCTCTAAGATTTTATCATTATCTTTTGGAATAACTTTATTATAATCAGGAAATCTTCCATCAATAACTTTAGAAATTAATACACCCGTCTCCATTTCAAATTTAATTTTTGATTTGTTATTTGATATTTTTATAGGATTGTTGCATTGTTCTAATAGAGAAATTAACTGAAAAATTGTTTTTTTTGGTAGAATGATTGATTCAATATGAGTATTTGAATCAATTTCTATACTACTAGAGGAAAGTCTATGGCTATCTGTTGCGACACCACATAAAAATGATTTATTTTCTAACTTCGTTTTATGTAAATAAATTCCATTAAGATAGTGTCTGGTTTCATCGTTTGAGATTGAAATTTTTGTTTTATTTAAAAGTTTTAGTAACTTTTGAGGAGAAATTTCAAATTTTTGTTGGTTATTATCTTCTTCTAATAGTGGAAAATTATTTGAAGGTAAGCATAATAAGTTAAATTTAGAATTTTGTGAAACTAACTTTAATTTATTTGCGGTAAGTAAAGTAAGTTCGACTTTGGCATTAGACTGTAATTTTCTTAATATATCATAAAGAATACTTGCTGAAGTTGTAGTTGAGCCCTCTTTTTTAACCTCTTGAGGTACCATTTCTTCAAAATAAATTATGTCTAAATCTGTTGCAGTAATTTTAATTTTTGAAGCTTTTGCCTCTATCAGTATGTTTGATAAAATTGGTAATGTTGTTTTTTTTTCTATAATTCCATTGGCGTGGCCGAGGGATCTTAAAAAAATATCTCTGTCAATAGTAAATTCCATTTTAAAATTTTAAAGTAATTTTTTTTTTAATTCGTTTACATTTTCTCTTATATCGTTATCTTTTTTAATTAACTCACTAATTTTTTTTACGGCATGAATTACAGTAGTGTGATCCCGATTAGAAAATTTTCTACCAATATCTGGTAAAGAATTTGTTGTATGCTGTTTAGCTAGATACATAGCTATTTGCCTTGGTCTGGCTAATGATCTTGATCTTCTTGGTGATAATAATTCCTGAATATTTAGATTAAAATGTGATGCGACTAATTTTTGAATAAGCTCCACATTTATTGACTTGTTGTTAAAATTTATAAAGTCTTTCAAAATTCTTTTACATTCATAAATATTTGGAGATTTTGTATTAATTTTACTAAAAGCTAAAACTCGATTTAATGCTCCAACCATTTCTCTAATACTAGATGTGACTTCAGATGCTAAAAATTTGAAAATATCTTCACTTACATCATAATTTTCTTTAAAATTTGTTTTAATTTCTTCATATTTACTTTTTAATATTTTTATTCTTAAATCTAAGTCAGGTGGCTGAATATCAATTACCAAACCTCCCGACATACGGGATCTGATTCTTTCCTGTATTCTATCAAGATTTGAAGGTGGCCTATCTGCCGATATAACTATTTGCGAACCTCTTTCAATTAGAGCATTAAAAGTATGAAAAAATTCTTCTTGCATAGCTTCTTTTCCGTTCACAAACTGAATATCATCAATAATAAAAATGTTAGCCGATCTAAAAAAATCTTTAAATTTAACCATTTCATTTTTTTTTATGGATCTAATAAAATGATACATGAATCTTTCCGCAGATATAAACATTACATTTTTTGAATTTCTAACTTCTAATCCTATAGCATTCAATAAATGAGTTTTCCCCATTCCGACGTTACTATAAATAAATAGTGGGTTATAATGTGCAGACTGGATACATACTTTTCTAGCTGCTGTATATGCAAGCTCATTACTCTCGCCAACTATGAAATTATCAAATCTATTATTTGGACTAAATCTATTATAATTCAATAAGGAATTTTCTATAGATGTTATTTTATTTTTTTTTGAAAAAACTAATTGATCAGATTTTTCCTGAGTTTCTTCAATTAAAAATTCGAGTCTCTGAATACTTTTTTTAAATGTTTTAATTACATCTAACATTTTGTCAGCATATCTAGAAACTATCCAATCTCTTACAAATCTGGTAGGAACTGATAAAACAACATAATGATTAAATTCTTTTTCTAGATTTGCATTTTTTATCCAACTTTCATAAACATCACTTCCAAAAGTTTTTTTAAATTTTTCAAGGACCTCATTCCAATTAAGTAGGTTCTCCTCTTTTATTAAGAGAATATCTGTAGTCTGTTTAGATGATATATCTGTCATAAAGAATTTAATTTAGATTAAAGAGTTTTATTTTTTTTTCCTCGACCTTGCAATAGTCGTGGGTTGTATTGGTAAAATTTTTTTTGAGTTGTATTAAAAATTTAAAAATTTTTTTTTATTGTATAAATGCAACTTCAAATATTATTACACTAGATGTGGATTTATTTTTTAAAATGAATTTTTATTTAGTTTCGTCAGAAACTTGTATTGATAGGTTTATCAACTTTTAATTGACTAATTTATTTTTTTTTTGCGTTATTAATTTTTTTAGTAACTCTAGAAATTTTCCTTGAAGCTGTTTTTTTACTAACTGCTCCAGTTTTCGCTATTTTCATCAATTGAGAGTGGAATTCTGGAAGAAAATTTGTAGCTTCTTTCATTTTTCCCGTTTCAAGATAAATTGACATTTTTTTATTTGCAGATTTATATTTACTTTTTCTTATTTTATTTACTAAGGCTTGTTGCTGAGTTCGTTTTGTGCGCCTTATCGCTGATTTTGTATTTGGCATAAAGTGCTGAATATATATCTTTTTGCATTATATCGGTCAATACCAATCTAAATTTGACATCTATTACAATAAAAAGATGATCTATTAGATATTGTGATTTTTTTTATTTTTCCTTTACACGAAATACGGGAACAATTTTTATTTTTTTGTCCATACACATGAAAAAACTGCTGAAAAGTACCACTCTTACCGAGCGTATTTTGAAAATCCCTTACAGAAGAACCTCCCTTGGAAATTGAAAATTTTAAAATTTTTTTAATATTGAAAATCAAATTTTTCATTTCATTTTTATTTAAACTTTTACATATTCTCAATGGTTTAATTTTGGACATATACAAAGCTTCATTTACATATATGTTTCCAAGACCACTCACGAAAGTTTGATCCATTAATAAATTTTTAATGTTTTTTTTTCTATTTTGAACAAATTTTTTAAAATATTTTACACCAAATGTTCTATTAAAGGGTTCTAGACCAAGTTTTTTTAAAAATATAATTTTGTTTAATTGTGTAGTATTATACAATTTAAAAAAACCAAATCTTCTAACATCGTTGTAGATTAACACCAAACCATTATTTAAAATAAAATAAATATGATTATGATTTCGCAATATATTCAAATCATAGTAAAAACTTGTTTTGAATATTGTGTTATCACAACTTCTCATAAGTAATAATTTTCCACTCATGCCCAGATGTGCTAAAAGTAATTTTTTTTTAAAATGAAAAATTAGATATTTGGATCTTCTAGAAATCCTTAATATCTTCTCACCAATCAAATTTTTAGAAAATGTATTAGGTATTTTATAGCGTAAATTTTTATTATTAATTTTAATATCAATAATTTTCGCTTTATTTATCATTTTAAATAAAGATCTTTTGACGATCTCTATTTCTGGAAGTTCTGGCATAATCTAATTATATATATTGTGAAAAAACTTAACATATGATCTATTAATTTAAATGAAAACCCACCATAAAAATAATGAAAGACTAGTAACTAAAGTTTTTCAAGATGTTTTTGATAAATATGATCTTATGAATGATTTGATGTCTTTGGGCATTCATAGACTTTGGAAAAAAAACTTTATCAATTGGTTAAATCCACAAGAAAATACAACTTTGATTGACGTAGCTTCCGGTACTGGTGATATAGCAAAATTATATTTAAATAAAATTAATTATAAAGGTACTGTGTATTGTGTAGATGAAAATAAAGAGATGCTCAATCTAAATAGAAAAAAAATTAAAAAAGATGCTAACGTTAAATGGTTCTGTAATAGTGCTGAAGAACTGCCATTTAAAAATAATCATTTTGATTATTATACAATTAGTTTTGGTATTAGAAATGTTAGTAATATAAATAATGCTCTTAAAGAAGCTCATCGTGTTCTGAAGCCTGGTGGCAGATTCTTGTGCCTAGAATTTTCAAAAGTAAAAAACGAAATTTTAAATAGATTTTACAAAATTTATTCTAAATCAATACCTCAAATTGGTAAATTCGTGGTAGGCAAATCAGAACCATATGAATATTTGATTTCTAGTATTGAAGAATTTCATTCTCAGGATGAATTTTTTGAGAAAATTAAAAAACAAAATTTTATGAACATATCTTATAGAAATTTAAGTGGCGGAATTGTAGCTATTCATTCAGCCTGGAAAGTTTAAAAATGTTTAAAAAATTATTTATGCTTTTCAAAATTGGACGAAAATTATCGACATCCGGTGCTATATCATCTATTTATGAAATTTATAATCCACCCATAACAATTAAAATTTTTTTTTCTATAATTGGTTTCAGTTTTAAAACAAAAAAAAATAATAATAATTTATCTTCAGGAGTAAAATTATGCGATGCACTTCAAGGTATGGGAACTACCTTTATAAAATTAGGACAATTCTTGGCAACCAGACCAGATATAATTGGTGAAAATGTTGCAAAAGAATTAGAAAAACTTCAAGATAAATTACCTCCGTTTCAATTAGAGGAGGCAAAAAGTATATTAAGAAAAGAACTCGAAAAAGAAAATTTTGATAAAATTTCAAATTTTTCAGATTCAATAGCAGCCGCTTCTATTGCACAAGTCCACTTTGCTGCAATTAATGATTCTACTGAAAAAAAAGAAGTTGCGATTAAAATTTTACGACCAAATATAGAAAAAATATTTAACGAAGAATTAGACGCTTTAATATTTCTAGCTTACATAATTGAAAGTCTGATAAAAAAAACTAAAAGACTAAAATTAGTTGAAGTTGTGCAGCTATTACGTGAAATCACAAATGTTGAAATGGACCTTAGATTTGAAGCCGCAGCGGCTAATGAACTTTACGAAAATACAAAAAATGATGTTGGGTTTAAAGTTCCAAAAATTTATTGGAATCAGACAAGTAAAAAAGTTCTTTGTTTAGAAAAAGTAGATGGAATTTCAATAAGAGAAGTTGAAAATTTGAAATCATTAAATATAGATGTAAAAAAACTTGCAAAAGATATCATTCAACATTTTTTAAGACATGCGATCAGAGATGGCTTTTTCCATGCAGATATGCACCAAGGAAATTTATTTGTTACTAAGAATAGCAATATTGTGCCGGTCGATTTTGGAATAATGGGTAGACTCGATAAAAATAATAGAAAATATTTAGCTGAGATACTTTATGGATTTATTAAACGAGATTATAAAAAAGTGGCTGAGGTACATTTTCTGGCAGGATTAGTTTCAAAAAATGTTTCAAAAGATGAATTTGCACAAGCTTTACGTTCTATAGGGGAACCAATTTTTGGACAATCTGTAAAAAATATATCTGGTGGTAAATTATTAAGCCAACTTTTCGAAATTACAGAAAAATTCAATATGCAAACTCAGATACAATTATTGCTTTTACAAAAAACTATGGTTGTTGTCGAAGGAGTTGCTAGAAAACTTGATCCTGATACTAATATATGGAGTATATCGAGACCAATCTTAGAAAACTGGCTAAGAGAAATTAAAGATCCAATGAATAAAGCAAACGAATTTGTGAATGAGGCCTCTGAAGTGCTTAAAAGATTGCCAGATTTACCTATCATTATGGACAGAGCAAATGATGTTATGACTTTAATAGCAGAAGGTAAATTTAATCCGAACACATTGGCTTATAAAAGCTTAAGAGAAGAAAAATTAAAGCTAGAATTAATGCGCAACAAGATGATAGGGGGAGTTTTAGTACTTGTAATTTTTGTTCTCATAGTATTCAAATAAGTGAGTTGAAGAAAACATGGATAAAATACTTAATAAGAAAAAAATTATTTTAATTATAGGTGGAGGAATCGCTGCGTACAAATCGCTTGATTTAATTCGTTTATTAAAAAAACAAGAATGCGAAATAAAAGTTGTACTAACAGAATCTGGAAAAAAATTTGTTACTCCTTTATCAGTTACATCATTATCTCAAAATAAAGTCTATCAAGATATTTTTGACAGCGAGAACGAAGCAGAAATGGACCACATATCATTATCGAGGTGGTGTGATATAATTTTATTTGCTCCAGTTACCGCAAACTCAATTGCAAAGCTTGCCTCTGGGAAAGCTGACGACTTAGCATCTACACTCATATTGGCATCAAATAAACAAATAATATTAGCCCCTGCAATGAATGTTAGAATGTGGCTTCACAAATCAACCAAAAGTAATATCAACAAGTTACTGGATTTTGGATATTTGTCTGTAGGACCATCAACTGGTGAAATGGCATGTGGAGAATATGGTGAAGGCAAAATGTCATCGCCAAATCAAATATATGAATTTATAAAAAATTATTTTTCTGATCGGAATATTGTAAAAAATAAAAATTTAAAAGCACTAGTTACTGCAGGGCCAACAAAAGAATATATAGATCCTGTTAGATTTATTACGAATAACTCAAGTGGCAAACAAGGATATGAAATTGCTAGTTCGCTCGCAAAATTTGGCGTTAAAACAACACTAATATCTGGACCATCAGCTTTAAAAAAACCTGAAAATGTAAATATTATAAAAGTAGAATCGGCAGATCAAATGTATGCAGAAACCAAAAAGACCTTACCTGTAGATATAGCCGTATGCACTGCTGCCATAACCGATTTTAAACCTGAAAAATATGAAACAAAAAAAATTAAAAAAGATAACCTAAATATAAATTTTAAAAGAAATATAGATATCTTAGAATTTTTATCAAAAAATAATTTACAAAGACCGAAATTAGTAGTTGGTTTTGCTGCAGAAACAAACGATGTTATAAAACTTGCTAAAGAGAAAAAAAATAGAAAATATTGTGATTGGATTATAGCAAATGATGTTTCAAGTCCAGAAATTGGATTTAACTCTGATTATAATGCTGTCTCAATAATTTATGGCGATAAAGTCGAAAAAATTGAAAAAAATCTAAAATCTTATATAGCAAATAAAATAGCTAAAAAAATAATTAATAATTTTATCCAATAATATACATGGTAAGAATATTAGTTAAAAAGTTTGATAAAAATATCAAACTTCCAACCTATAAGACTTCTGGATCTTCAGGAATGGATCTTATGGCATATGTTAAAAATAAAATTACTATCAATCCCGGTAAAACGGCAATTATTCCTACTGGCATTGCGGTTGCAATTCCTAAAAATTATGAAATACAAATAAGACCAAGATCGGGTTTAGCAGCAAAAAAAGGTATTTCTGTTTTAAATACACCAGGTACTGTTGATGCAGATTATAGAGGTGAAATAAAAATTATTTTAATAAATTTAAGTAAAAAATTATTCATGGTAAAATCTGGTGATAGAGTAGCCCAAATGATTTTATGCCCAATAGTCAAAGGTAACCTTAAAGAAGTTAAAAAACTTCCAAAAACAATAAGAGGCAAGGGGGGTTTCGGATCAACAGGTAAATAAAAAATTTAAATGAAGTTTACAAAAAAACAAATAGACAGATATTCAAGACAAATAATTTTGAAAAAAATTGGTGTAGTTGGGCAAAAAAAACTTTTAAAATCTAATGTTTTGATTGTTGGCGCTGGAGGTCTTGGTTCGCCCATCGCGATCTATTTAGCAGCAATAGGTATAGGTAAAATTGGAATAATTGACAAAGATAGTGTTGAAATTTCTAATCTCAGTCGCCAAATTATTTTTTCAACAAATGATCTTAAAAAAAATAAATCTTCTGTAGCAATTAATAAATTAAGAGAAATTAATCCTGATATAAAACTTCATTCTTTTAACAAAAAACTAACAATAAAAAATATAAATCAAATTGCAAAAAATTTTGATTTAATTGTAGATGGAAGTGACAATTTTCGTACACGCTTCTTAATTAACGACTATTGTTTAAAAAATAAAAAAACTCTAATTTCTGGAGCAATAAGTAAATTTGATGGACATGTTTATACCTTTAATTTTTCTAAAAAAAATTCTCCTTGTTTAAGGTGTTTTGTTTCTAACGAACCAACCAACCTAGACATTGATAATTGTGAATATGAAGGCGTGCTAGGTCCCCTAGGTGGGATAATTGGTAGTATTCAAGCAAATGAAGTCGCTAAAGAGATTCTAGGTATCGGTGATACGCTTTGCGGTCATATCTTAATTATAGATACGTTAAAACTCACATTTAGAAAAGTAAAACTTAATAAACGCTCTGATTGTTATTGCAATGGAAAAAAATAATAAACATTATTTAGTTATTCTAGTTTTATTTTTTTCAATCTTATTTTTTGTTCCAAAATGTTTTGCAAAAGAAAGTATAATTTTTTTATCATTAAAAAATAATGAAGTAAATTTAAGACAAGGGCCATCTTTTGAATATCCTATTAAATTTGTTTATAAAAAGAAATATTTACCGGTAGAGATTTTAGATGAATCTGAAACCTGGAAAAAGATTAAAGATTTTGAGAATAACTCAGGCTGGATACATACTTCACAATTATCTAAAAAAAAAACTGCAATATGTATAAAAAATAATTCTGTACTTTATAAAAAACCCACTATTTTTTCAAAACCAATTGCAAAACTCGAAATTGGAAGATTAGTTCTTATAAAAAAATGTAAAGAAAGATGGTGCAAAATTACTTCTGGTGGTTTTGGCGGATGGGTTTACAAAAATTCTTTATGGGGAAGAATTAATTAAAATATTTAAATTTTATTTTAAATCAAAACGGTCTAGATTCATTACTTTTGTCCACGCAGATATAAAATCAGTAAGAAACTTGGTTTTAGAATCTTCAGAAGCATAAACTTCTGCTATTGCTCTTAACTGAGAATTTGATCCAAATATAAGATCAACACGAGTACCAGTCCACTTAACTTTGTTTGTGCTGCGATCTCGTCCCTCAAATAAATCTTCTTTTTTAGAAACTTCTTTCCATGTTGTGCTCATATCAAGCAAATTAACGAAGAAATCATTTGTAAGTGTTTCTGATTTTTTTGTGAATACTCCATGTTTAGATTTATCAAAGTTTGTGTTTAATACACGCATACCACCAACTAAAACTGTCATTTCAGGCGCAGTAAGTTTCATTAGCTGTGCTCGATCAACTAACATTTCTTCAGCTGATACAGCAGATTTATTTCCTGATCCATTTGATGTTTTTATAATATAATTTCTAAATCCATCTGCTTTTGGTTCAAGTAAACCAAAAGAATATACATCAGTTTGCCCTTGTGTTGCATCACCACGCCCTGGTGTAAATGGGACTATTACCTTATGACCAGCTTTCTTAGCTGCATTTTCAATTCCAACACAACCACCTAAAACAATTAAATCAGCTATCGAAACCATTTTACTTTTAGTATTAAAACCTTTTTGTATCTTTTCTAAAATTTTAAGAACTTTAGACAGTTCAGTTGAATTATTTACTTCCCAATTTTTTTGAGGTTCAAGTCTAATGCGTGCTCCATTAGCTCCACCTCTTTTGTCCGAACCTCGAAAAGTTGATGCTGATGCCCAAGCTACAGAAACTAACTGAGAGATAGAAAGTCCTGATTTTAATATTTTTGCTTTAAGAATATTAATATCTTTATTTTTAAGTTTATATTTAACTTTTGAAATAGGATCTTGCCAAATTAGTTGTTCTTTTGGAACTTCTGGACCTAAATAACAAGCATGAGGCCCCATATCACGGTGCGTAAGCTTAAACCAAGCTCTCGCAAATGCATCTGCAAACTCATCTGGATTTTCATGAAAATTTCTAGAAATTGGACCATATTTAGGATCCATTCTTAAAGAAAGATCTGTAGTTAGCATCATCGGAGGAACTTTTTTAGCAGGATTATGCGCGTCAGGAACAATATTTATATCAGCTCCATTCTTCTTGGGTTTCCACTGGTGTGCTCCTGCTGGACTTTTTGTTAATTCCCACTCATGACCAAATAATAAATCAAAATAACCATTGTCCCATTTTGTTGGATTAACAGTCCAAGCTCCTTCGAGACCACTGCTAACAGTATCAGAGCCCTTACCAGTTCCAAAATTACTCGTCCAACCCATGCTTTGTTCTTGAATTTTTGCACCTTCAGGTTCGGGACCTTTATGTGATTCAGGAGCAGCGCCATGGGATTTACCAAAAGTATGTCCACCAGCTATAAGTGCCACTGTTTCATAATCATTCATCGCCATACGACCAAAAGTTTCACGAATATCATGAGCCGCCAAAAGAGGATCTGGATTTGCGTTAGGACCTTGTGGATTTACATAAATTAACCCCATATGAGACGCACCCAAAGGATTCTCAAGATCTCTTGTACCGCTGTAACGATTAACACCAAGCCATTCTTTTTCTGATCCCCAGTAAATATCTTCTTCGGGTTCCCAAATATCATCTCGACCTCCTCCAAAGCCAAAAGTTTTAAAACCCATTGACTCTAAAGCAACGTTTCCAACTAGAATGAAAAGATCCGCCCATGAAATTTTTTTACCGTATTTTTGCTTAATGGGCCAAAGTAACAATCTTCCTTTATCTAGATTAACATTGTCTGGCCAACTATTTAGTGGAGCAAAACGTTGGTTCCCCGTTCCTGCGCCACCACGTCCGTCTCCAGTTCTGTATGTTCCAGCAGCATGCCATGCCAATCGAATAAAAAGTCCTCCATAATGACCATAGTCAGCAGGCCACCAATCTTGTGAGTCCGTCATTAATTTATGTAAATCTTTTTTTAGTGCTTTAAAGTTAAGTGTTTTGAATTCTTTTGCATAATTAAATTTCTTGTCCATAGGATCGACTAAAGAAGAATGTTGACTGAGAATTTTAAGGTTTAAGCTATTTGGCCACCAGTCTCTATTAGATGTTCCTCTGCCAGTTGGAAACTTTGGGGGCGTTCCTGCACCTGTAATTGGACATTTTGATTGTTCACTCATATGAATTTCGCTCAAAATTATAATTATTAATTTGTAATCGATCTAAAACCAAATATATTTAATAACATATATTAATCAAGTATTAGTTTATTGGTATGACAAAAAAACACAGCTACAACTATGAAGAATTAATTGATTGCGCCAACGGAAAATTGTTTGGGCCTGGAAATGCAAAGCTTCCTTCTCCGCCAATGCTGATGTTTAATAGAATTACCAATATTCAAATCGAAAAAGGCAAATTTAATAAGGGATTAATTGAAGCAGAGCTTGATATAAAAGAAAAAATGTGGTTTTTTGAATGTCACTTTAAAGAAGATCCTGTGATGCCTGGTTGTCTAGGATTAGATGCAATGTGGCAATTAGTAGGTTTTTATTTGGGTTGGATAGGAGAGCCGGGCAAAGGAAGAGCTCTTGGGGTAAATTCTGTAAAGTTTACTGGTGAAGTACTTAAAAATGTCAAAATTACTAAATATCAAGTAGACATGAAAAGAATTTTAAAAAAAGAAGGAGCTGTTGTCGGTTTAGCTGATGGAATATTGTTCGCCGACAAAAAAGTGATATATGAAGCAGAAAATTTAAAAGTGGGGCTATTTAAACCATGAGAAGAGTTGTAGTTACAGGAGTTGGAATAGTTTCATGTATTGGTAACAATAAAACAGAGGTTCTGGATTCATTGTTAAATACAAAATCAGGAATAGTTTTTTCTGAAGAACACAAAAAATATAATTTTAGGAGCCAAGTTGTTGGAGCCATTAAAAATTTAGATATAGAAAAACACATAGATAGAAAAATAAGAAGATTTATGGGTGATGGTTCTGCTTATAATTTTATTGCTTTAAAAGAAGCTATAGAAGAATCTGGCTTGGAAGAAAAAGATGTAAGCAATGAAAAAACAGGAATTGTCATGGGATCTGGTGGCCCTTCAATAAAAAACGTTTATTTCGCTGTCGATACCATAAGAAATTCTGCTCCAAAAAGAATGGGTCCTTATATAGTTCCTAGAACAATGGCTAGCACATGTTCAGCAACGCTTGCTGTACCGTATAAAATTAAAGGAGTAAATTATTCAATTAGTTCTGCTTGCGCAACAAGCGGACATTGTATTGGAAATGGAATGGAACTTATCCAATATGGAAAACAAGATATAATATTTGCTGGAGGTGGAGAAGAATTAGATTGGGCTCTTTCAGGAATGTTTGATGCCATGCCTGCATTATCTTCAAAATATAACAACACACCAGAAGAAGCATCTAGACCCTATGATGCTAATAGAGATGGATTTATTATTGCAGGAGGAGGTGGAGCTCTTGTTTTGGAAGAATATGAACATGCCAAAGCCAGAGGAGCAAAAATATATGCTGAATTAACTGGTTACGGAGCTACATCAGATGGATATGATATGGTTGCGCCTTCTGGAGAAGGTGCAGTTAGATGTATGAAGATGGCATTAAAAACAAAAAGAAATGAAATTGATTATATTAACACTCATGGTACTTCAACACCTGTAGGTGATATTACTGAATTAAATGCAATAAAGGAAACATTTCAAAATAAAATTCCCAAACTTAGTTCAACCAAATCTCTTACGGGCCATCCTTTGGGTGCAGCTTCTGTTCACGAAGCAATTTATTCTTTAATCATGATGAAAAATAATTTTATAGCAGCTTCTGCAAATATTAAAGATATGGATGATGGTGCTAAACCTTTTCCAATAGTTAACAAAGTAGAAAAAAATGTTTCGTTAAATGCTGTTATGTCAAATAGTTTTGGTTTTGGTGGTACTAATTCAACGTTAGTTTTTGAAAAATTAAATTAAAAATATGTCACTATTAAAAGAAAAAAAAGGATTAATAATGGGAGTTGCCAACGACAGGTCTATAGCATGGGGTATTGCAAAAAAATTATCAGAACATGGTGCAAAATTGGCTTTTACTTATTTGGGAGATACATTAAAAAAAAGAGTAGTACCTTTGGCCCAATCGCTAAAATCTGATTTTACTCTGAGCTGCGATGTAGAAAAAAAAGAAGATATAGTAAGAACATTTGACAATATAAAAAATAAATGGGGAAATTTAGATTTTGTTGTTCATGCAATTGCTTTCTCTGATAGATCTGAACTTTCAGGAGAATATATTAATACTACCAGAGAGAATTTTTTAAAAAGTATGCTCATTTCCTGTTTTTCGTTTACTGAAGTGGCAAAAGAAGCATCAAAAATCATGCGTAAGGGATCAAGTATGTTAACGTTAACTTATGAGTCTTCTAAAGTAATTCCGAATTATAATGTTATGGGAATTTGCAAAGCAGCTTTGGAATCTAGTGTAAAATACCTTGCTAGGGATTTGGGTACAAAAGGAATAAGAGTAAATGCAATTAGCGCTGGCCCTATTAAAACATTGGCAGCGTCTGCAATAGGTGATGCAAAATTTTTATACAAATGGAATGAGGATCATTCTCTTCTAAAAAGAAACGTTGATATTAATGATATTGGTGGATCAGCCTTATATTTGTTAAGTGACCTAGCAGCTGCCGTAACTGGAGAAATACATTACGTTGATGCTGGATATAATAAAGTTGGAATGCCCAGTCCAAAAAATATGACTTAACTAGCTTCTTTTATAGAAAGCTTAACCTTACCCCTATCAAAACCTATAACTTTAACAGAAACTTCATCACCTTCTTTTACAACATCGGAAACTTTAGCAACTCTTTTCCCAGCAAGTTGCGAAATATGTACCAAACCATCTTGTTTACCTAAAAAATTTACAAAAGCTCCAAATTCCATTATTTTAACAACCTTACCTTTATATACTTTTCCCATCTCTGGTTTTGCAATTATATTTTTTACCATTTCCATTGCTTTTTTTCTTGATTCTTCATCTGGGGCTGCAATGGTAACTTCACCTGTGTCTTTAACATCTACCTTGGCTCCAGATAATTCAACAATTTCCCTAATTGTAGCTCCACCTTTGCCTATAACTGCAGCTATATCTTTTTTATCAACTTTTACAGTTTCAATTTTAGGAGTGTATTTAGACACCTCTTTTCTTGACGATTTAATTGCCTTACTCATTTCAGTTAAAATATGTGCCCTTCCATCTTTAGCTTGATTTAATGCCTGTTCCATAATTTCAAAAGTTATTCCAGTAATCTTAATATCCATTTGTAATGAAGTAATTCCATCTTTCGTTCCAGCAACTTTAAAATCCATATCTCCTAAGTGGTCCTCATCTCCTAAAATATCTGATAAAACTGAAAATTCATCTTTTTCTTTTATTAAACCCATGGCAATTCCAGCAACTGGCTGAGCTATTGGAACAGCTGCATCCATAAGTGCTAGAGATGCTCCGCATACTGTGGCCATAGATGAAGAGCCGTTAGACTCTGTGATTTCTGAAACAACTCTTAAAGTGTACGGAAATTTTTCTTTCTCAGGCAAAGATGAATTTAAAGCTCTCCAAGCTAATTTTCCGTGACCTACTTCTCTTCTACCTGTTCCTATTCTACCTGTTTCTCCTACAGAGAACGGTGGAAAATTATAATGCAGCATAAATCTAACTCTTTTTTGACCTTCCAAACTTTCAATTCGTTGCTCATCTTCTGTCGTTCCCAAGGTTGTTGTAACTAATGCTTGAGTTTCACCTCTAGTAAATAAAGCAGATCCATGTGTTCTAGGCAGCACTCCCACTTCACATTTTATAGTTCTAACATCAGATAAACCTCTTCCATCAATTCTTTTTTTAGTTTTAAGTATTCTGCCTCTAACGATATCTTTTTCTAAATGTTTTAGTTGTAACATAACTTCTAACTCTGAATAAGTTTCATCACCTTCAAAAAGCGATTTACATTTTTCTGTTGCTAAAGTAATCATCTCAGATCTTTTTTTCTTATCTTTTTCAGAAAATGCTTTTTCTAGATCTTTTGTTAGTTCTT
>CACLKP010000001.1 GCA_902607585.1 uncultured Pelagibacteraceae bacterium | reverse complement strand
TTTCGGTGAAAAAATTGCTGATAATAGACAGACTTTTCAATTGCACATGATTCCAGAGGACGTCCCTAATATGGAAGAGTTATTTTTCAAATTATCAAAAATGATTGATTTTAATGCTAGAAAAAGAAGTAATTTAATAAAAAGAATAAAAAAACGTAAACCTTGGGAAACGGTTATAGTCTCAGATAATTTATCTTGGTCTGAATTTTCTAAACTCAATCTTTTTTTATATGACATGCAAGGAGTAAAACCAGTGGTTGCTTTAGCTAGAAAATATTCCGAGGATGGCTCTTCATCGCATATTGTGGGATATGTTTCAGATACTAGCGTGAGAGATCTAGAAAACAGTGCATTACTAAGAGAAATTAATGTTCCTGGACTAAAGACTGGAAAAAATGGTTTAGAAAAATTATTAAACAATGAAATTATTGGAAGACCAGGAATCCAAAGATTCGAAGTTAATGCTTTTGGAAAAAGAATTAAAGAACTAAAACTTGTTAAAGGAATTGAGGGTGAGAATTTTAGGATAACGATAGATCAAGAGATTCAAAAATTTACAAGTGAACTGATCAAAGATAAAAGCGGATCAGTTTGTGTAATGGATATATATACTGGAGATATAGTTGCCGTGGTATCGTGTCCAACATTTAATCCAAATAAATTTGTGCATGGTATAAGCGAAGAAGATTGGCAGGCCTTAATTAAGAATGAAAAAAAACCACTTATCAATAAACCTATGTCCGGACTTTATCCACCTGGTTCGACTATTAAACCTATTGTGGCATTATCAGCTTTAGAAAATGATGTGACTAATCCTAAGCTCATTGTTGAGTGTAGAGGGAGCATCGAACTTTACGGTCAGAAATACCACTGCTGGAAAGAAAAGGGTCATGGGTTTATGAATTTAAGAAGTGCTATAAAACAATCCTGCGATATTTACTTCTACGAAATTTCACGAAGATTAGGAGTTGATAGAATGTCGATTACAGCTAAAGAATTTGGATTAGGAAAAAAAGTTTTGGGCTCTTTTAATGAAGAAAGATCAGGGGTAGTACCAAACACAGAATGGAAAAAAAAAAATATTGGAAAAGGATGGGTTTTGGGAGAAACTTTGATTACAGGAATTGGCCAAGGTTATTTTCAAACCACTCCCCTACAATTGTGCTTAATGATTGCTCAACTAGCTAACGGAGGATATGAAATTAAACCCAGAATAATTGATGACAGATATGCTGTTCAACCCATTATTGACGCCTGGAGAGAGGAATTTACTTTTAGAAATAATAATTTAGATGAACATAGCCCTAATCTAAAAAGATTATTTAGAAATAAAGAAAATATTAATTTTGTTTTGGACGCTTTGTACGGTGCAACCAATGAACCTATGGGAACCTCTTATAGATCGAGGTTAACCAAGGAATATGTATATGCAGGGAAAACAGGTACATCTCAGACACGAACCATTACAGCAGAAGAAAGAGAATTAAAATTAAAGCAAAAAGATTTACCTTATAAAAAAAGAGATCACGCACTCTTCCTTGCATTTGCGCCTTACAAAAACCCAAGATATGCAATTAGTGTTGTTATGGAACATGGGGGGACTGGAAGTTCAGGAGCAGCTCCTATTGCAAAAAAAGTAATAAAAAAAGTTTTAGAAAGACATCAATTAAGAAAAAAATATCAGTTAGATTTATTTCAAGAGGCATAATTAATGACAAGAAATTATTTTCAAAAAGTCAATTTAAGTTTAAAAGACAAAATATTTGCTTTTGATTTTACACTATGTTTTCTAATTTTATTATTGGGAATAATAAGTCTTTTTGCAATGTATTCATCTGAAAGAGGTAATTTTTCCTATCATACCCAAAGTCATCTATATCGATTTAGTATTTTCTTTTTACTTTTTATTATCATTTCTTTTTTCAGAATTCAGTTTTGGTATAAATCTGCTTATTTATTTTATTTTATAGTGTTAATCTTATTATTTGCTGTCGATTCATTTGGTATTACTGCTTCAGGTTCAAAACGTTGGATAAGTTTATTTTTTATTAATCTGCAACCTTCTGAGTTAATGAAAGTTTCCTTAATTATTTTTTTAGCGAGATATTATTATAAAATTCCATCACAAAATGTTAATAACATAAAGCATATTTTTATACCTTTATTTAGCTTAATGATTCCAGTCTTTTTAGTTGTAATACAACCAGATCTAGGAACTGCTGTATTAATCGCAATTAGTGGGATTATCGTAATTTGGTTAACTGGTTTTAGAATAAAATATTTTTTTTATTCATTTATTGTTTTAATTTGCTTAATCCCAGTTGGTATATCATTTTTAAAACCTTATCAAAAATCAAGAATCTTAACTTTTTTTAACCCAGAAAGAGATCCTCTTGGAGCTGGTTATCAAATTATTCAGTCAAAAATTGCTTTAGGGTCGGGTGGAATTTTTGGAAAAGGTTTTTTGCAGGGAAGCCAGAGCTATTTGGATTATTTACCGGAAAAACATACAGATTTTATATTTACTTTATTTTCGGAAGAATTCGGTTTTGTTGGATCTCTTATTTTATTATTAATTTACGCGCTGGTTATTTATAGAATTGCTGCAATAGGCAATCAGTCTAAGAACAATTTTGCAAAATTATTTTGCTTTGGTTTTGCGGCTGCATTTTTTGTTTATGTTACAGTCAATATGGCAATGGTATTAGGGTTGGTACCTATTGTGGGCGCACCTCTTCCGATTATGTCCTATGGTGGCTCTTCTATGCTTTCAATAATGATTGGTTTAGGAATTGTAATGAGCTGTAAAATTCATAATCAAGATGATCTGACTTAGCTCGAGAGAAATAAAGACGAAAAGTGAAAGTGGTAGATAACAACCTAGGATTGTATTATTTACTCAAAATTATTGTGTTTTTTAGTTTTTAAAAATAGATTTTTTGTGCTTAAATCAAACGAATGTTTAAATCTTTGCGGAACGTTGAAGCAGAAAAAATAAATCACAGTGGTCGCTCACATGTCGGCGAGACGATGCAGTTAGAAGGTGATTTGAGAACTTCGGGGTCGATAGATGTTGCGGGTTTGATAAATGGTAACATATTTGTTTCAGAAATAACTGTAAAAGAAACCGGATCAATAAGAGGCTCAATAGAAGCCTCAACTATAGAAATCAACGGACATATTGAAGGAAAGATTGCAGCTGATACGGTAATAGTTGGAAAAACAGCTGTAATCAAAGGCGATATTTTTTTCAAAAATACATTGAAAACAGAAGAAGGTGCAGACATCGACGGCTACATCAAGAGAGCAAACAATGGAAAATCAAATAGTGAGGAAGATATTGCAATTGAGGAAATCGTTGAAAGAGAACAATCAATAAAAAGCCCCAAACCCATCCATGTTGTACAGCAAAAAAAAGCTGTATAACTTGTCACTTCATATTTAAATTTAAAATAAGATATAACGGAAGATATTATGAGCGGAGATGCTAAGTTTAAATCTTCAGTTGGAGTTATTGGAGCTGGGATACAAGGTGTGTGTATTTCGCTTTGTTTAATTAAGAAGGGCTTTAAAGTAACACTCATAGACCGTGATGATCCAGGTAAAGACTCTGCTTCCACAGGCAATGCTGGCCACTTTTCGCCTTATGCATCAGTGCCAATTAATAGATCGGACATATTAGTTGATGTGCCTTCAATGTTATTTAGTTCGACAGGTCCGTTAGCCCTAAAGTGGAATTATGTATACAAGATGCTTCCATGGTTTCTAAAATTTGTAAAAAATTGTAATAAAAAAAATATGATGCACACAGCAAAGTATATGCATCAAATTTTGAATTTAGCATTACCTGCTTACGACGAACTTTTTAGTGATATTGATATTTCAGGATTAGTGGAAAGTAATGGTATAATTTATTTTTGGACTAAAAATGATTTAAAAAGTAGAGAACTAGAAATTAATATAAGAAATGAGTTAGGAGTGAAACAACAATTATTGACCCGGCATGAAATACACGACCTTGAACCGCACATTAGAAAAATTTACCATGCTGGAGTTTTGTATCCTAATGCTCGGCACACAAGAAACCCCAAGAAGATTTTATTAAAGTTATTTGATCTGTTTTTAAAAAGAGGTGGACATTTTAAGCGACAAAATGCTCAATCAATTAGTTTCACATCCGATAATAAACCAGTAATAAAAACTGACTTAAATTTATATACTTTTGATAAAGCCGTTATTGCTTGTGGAGCTTTTTCGAAAAAATTAACCGATCAAGTAAATGAAAAAATTCCATTAGATACTGAGAGGGGTTATCACGTTCATTTTAGAGGTCACGATCATTTGCTTTCAAGACCCGTAATATTTTTAAACAAAGGTTTTGGAATTACTCCAATGGAACAAGGATTAAGAGTGGTAGGAACAGTTGAGTTTGGAGGTTTAAATAATCCTATAAGTAAAAAAAGAGTTTTAAACCTTGTAAATAATGCAAAGTATCTCTTTCCAGAATTGACCGATCATCATGATGAATGGCTAGGTTTTAGACCAACTTTGCCAGATTTTTTACCCGTAATAGGTCCTTCCAAAAATTACAAAAACCTATTTTATTCTTTTGGCCATCATCATTTAGGGTGGACTCTGGGCGCCATTTCCGGAAAAATTATTGCTGGGATGATTGCGGGAGAAAATACAAATTTAAACTTATCTCCATATAAATCATTAAGATTTAGTTAGGTATTATTTTGATTTCAAGAAATAAAACTGCCTATATTTTTCTTATACTGGCAACCCTATTTTGGTCGGGTAATTTTATTGTAGGAAAAGCAGCAAGTTTATTTGAAATTCCGCCTTTTACATTAAATTTTTATAGATGGACTTTTGCTTGGTTAATATTAGCACCATTTACTCTTAGAGAAATTTTTCAGAAAAAAAATTATATATTGAAGAATATAAAATTAATCTTAGTTTTAGGAATCACAAGCATTACTGTATTTAATTCAATTGTTTATTATTCATTAAATTTTACTCAAGTAATTAGTGGAGTTTTGATGATTTCAACTATTCCGGTAATGATAATTTTTTTTTGCTGGATCCTTAAAATCGAAAAGACAAATTTTTATCAAATATCAGGTGTAATTTTTTCATTGCTTGGTGTTGCTGTAATAGTGACAAAAGCAGATCTAGGAAAATTATTTAGTTTGAATTTTAATAAGGGTGACTTATGGATGGTAGTTGCTATGTTTTCTTGGGCTATGTATTCCGCACTATTAAAAAAGAAAAAATTTGATCTCACACATATATCTTTTTTACAAACAATTATAACTGCGGGGCTAATATTATTGTTGCCAGCTTATTTAATCGAAATGGCGTTAGGATATAAATTAAATGTTAATTTACCTTTTGTATTAACGTTAAGCTATGTTGTGCTTTTTCCAGGATTAGCATCCTTTTTTTTCTGGATTAAAGGAATTTCTATAATAGGTTCTAACAGGTCAGGAATATTTTTACATTTAATGCCAATTTTTAGTACAGTAATGGCAGTAATAATATTTAATGAGAAATTTATGGACTTTCATTTAATCGGGGCCACACTAATTATTGCAGGAATAGTTTTATCATCAAAGAAAGTCAAACATGACTAAGAATTTAACTGCAGAGCAAAAACATATTTTACTAGAGGAGGGAACGGAGTCTCCCGGAACTAGTCCTTTAAATTATGAAAAAAGAGAAGGGGATTATTATTGTGTTGGATGTGGAACTAAACTTTTTGAATCAAATAAAAAATATGAAAGTGGAAGTGGATGGCCCTCTTTTTTTGAAGCATTACCCGATGTATTCGAAACCAAAATTGATACTTTAATTGGTTCTCCCAGAACAGAATATCATTGTAAAAAATGTGGCGGTCATCACGGGCATATTTTTGATGATGGGCCAAAACCTACAGGTAAAAGATATTGCAATAATGGTCTATGTTTAGTTTTTATCCCAAGAGTGAAATAAGTTTACCTTCTTTATCAAGAGTTTGTAATTCAGCATTTCCACCCACGTGATGTTCACCAATGAATATCTGAGGAACGGTTCTAGCTCCATTTGATTTTTTAAACATTTCTTCTCTTTTTGTTATATCTTTAGCAACGTTATATTCTGTAAATTCAATATTTTTTCTTTTCAAGAGTTTTATTGCCCAATCACAATGTATGCATAAATCACCGGTGTAAATTACTACTTTTTTCATATGCCTTATTATATGGTAATTAAATGAATTATTGCAATTATTTTTGCATTCTCTTCTTTTGACCTTTAATCTGAGTCAAAATTTTATTATGAAATTAGGATTTATTGGAACTGGAAAAATTGCTTCATCTGTAATTACAGGAATATGCACATCCAAAATTTACTTTAAAAAAATTATTATATCACGAAGAAATAAGCATATATCTCAAAAATTAAAAAAAAGATTTAGAAAAGTTAGTATTGCAAAAACTAATCAAGAAATTGTTGACAAATGTAATTGGGTATTTTTAGCTGTAACTCCAAAAGTGGGTAAAAAAATATTACCGAAATTAAATTTTAGATCTAACCAAAAGATTATTAGTTTTATTTCTACAATTAGTTTGGCTCAATTGAAAAAAATAGTTAAAAAAAAAACAAAAATTGTTAGAGCTATACCGTTGCCACCAATTTCGTTGGGGAAGGGACCGGTGCCTATTTGTCCACCAGACAAGCAAGTAAAATTTTTTTTTAATAAAATTGGAACAACCGTTGAAATTAAAAGTGAAAGATCATCAAAGAATTTTTGGGCAATATCAGGCATGATGGCACCTTTTTATGAAATACTAAAAGTTTTGGCCAATTGGTTAGTTAAGAGAGGAATTAAAAGAAATGAGGCCCAAAAATACATCACTTCGTTATTTGTAGCTTTATCTCAAGACTCGGTAATAAATTCACAAAAACATTTAAAGTATTTAGTTGCTGAATCACAAACACCGGGAGGACTTAACGAGCTCGGTGTTAAAGAACTTAAAAGGTCAGGTTTTTATAAATCGTTAGAGAAATCTCTTAATAGTATCCTTAAACGGCTAAGCAAAGTGTAGTTTTTTATGCAACAAGATCCAATTATTTTACAAGTAGATAAGCTTTCCAAATATTTTGGAGGTTTAGCAGCTGTATCAAATTGTTCATTAAAAATTAAAAGAGGCTCCATCACTGGAGTAATTGGTCCTAATGGTTCAGGCAAAACAACCTTGTTCAACTTAATTGCAGGGAATTTAAAACCTACGACTGGAAACGTTCTATTTTATGGAGAAGACATTACTGGAATACCATCTTATGAATTATTTTCAAAAGGTTTACTTAGAACTTTTCAAATAGCGCATGAATTTACTAATCTTACTGTACTAGAAAATTTAATGATGGTTCCAGGCAATCAATCTGGAGAAAAATTAACTAATGCATTATTTAATCCAAACATAGTGAATAAAGAGGAAAAAAAAATTAAACAAAAAGCTCTTGAGGTAATTAAATTTTTAAATCTTACACAATTATCTAGAGAATTAGCAGGCAATCTATCCGGAGGGCAAAAAAAATTATTAGAACTTGGTAGAACTATGATGGTAGATGCTAAATTAGTTTTATTAGATGAAGTTGGTGCTGGTGTTAATAGGACTTTATTAAAAGATATTGGAAGTGCAATCTTAAGACTTAATAAGGAGAAGGGTTACACTTTTTGCATGATTGAGCACGATATGGATTTTATAAGTAGACTTTGTGATCCTGTAATTGTGATGTCTGAAGGCTCAATTTTATTTAAGGGAACTTCCAATGAAGTGAAAAATAATGAACAAGTAATCGAAAGCTATCTTGGTAGAGGTTCTAAGATTAGAAATGGATCAGAATAATGACTTTTTTCTCCGGTGAAAATATGACCGGTGGTTATGGAGGAGCAGACATAATCACTTCCTGCACAATTACTGTAAATAGAGGCGAAATCGTTGCTATCCTTGGACCTAATGGTGCAGGAAAATCTACTGCAATGAAGGCAATGCTTGGTTTATTAAATCTTAAATCAGGAAAAATTTTTATTGATGGAAAAGATATATCAAAATTAACACCGCAAGATAGAGTCAAAGAAGGAATATCATTTGTACCCCAAAGCAGAAATGTTTTTACTGGATTAAGTGTACAAGAAAATTTAGAAATGGGTGCCTTTTTAAGAGAAGAACGTATCGAAGAAATTATCGAAGAAATTTTTGCATTGTTTCCGATTTTAGAAGAAAAAAAAGCTCAAATTGTTGGAGAATTATCAGGCGGTCAAAGACAACAAGTAGCCTTGGGTAGAGCTTTAATGACCAAACCTTCTGTATTGATGCTTGATGAACCAACAGCTGGTGTTTCGCCAATAGTAATGGATGAATTATTTGATCATATATTAAAAGTTAAAAAAACAAACGTAGCAATCATAATGGTTGAACAAAATGCAAAACAGGCTCTAAGCATCGCAGACAGAGGATATGTCTTAGTAACTGGAGAAAATAAATTTTCTGGTACTGGAAAAGAATTATTAAATGATCCTGAAGTTAGAAGGTCATTTTTGGGTGGGTAATATGGATATTATAAATGCAATAGTTTTACTTTTAAATTACATATTCGTACCGGCTTTATCCTATGGCTCTCAGTTAGCTCTAGGTGCTATTTTTGTTTCTTTAATTTATGGAATTTTAAGATTTGCTTATTTTACAGCTGGAGACTTAATGTCATTTGGAACCATGTTTACGATTTTATTTACATGGTATTTTCAATCATTAGGTATTAGTCTTGGCATATTTCCAACAGCCTTACTTGCCATTCCTTTCGCAATAATTATTACAACATTTTATGTTCTTCTTAAGGATAAATTGGTCTTTAGTTATTATCGTACGAAGAAAAGTCCACCAGTTCAACTTGCAATGGTAAGTATCGGCACAATGTTTGTTACCCAAGCAATTGTAAGAATAATTATTGGGCCTTTTGACAGAAGATTTTTTGACGGTGAAAAATTTATTTTAAAGGCAAATGAGTTTAAAGAAATGACAGGTTTAAACGAAGGATTAACTATTAAATCAACTCAAGTTACCACTTTATTAGTTACAATTATAGTTGTGTCTATTTTATTTTGGTTTTTAAACAAAACCAAAACTGGAAAAAGTATGCGCGCTTATTCAGACAATGAAGATTTAGCATTGTTATCTGGAATAGACCCTAAAAAAGTTGTTATGATTACTTGGGTAATAGCTGCAATCTTAGCAACAGTTGGTGGAGCCCTGTACGGGTTAGATAAAAGTTTTAAACCATTTACTTATTTTAACAATATGCTGCCAATATTTGCTGCAGCAATCGTTGGAGGTATTGGAAATCCGTTTGGAGCTTTTTTAGGTGGTTATGTTATAGCTTTTTCAGAAATATTAGTAACTTACGCATATAGAAAGTTCTTTATTTATTTACTTCCTGAAAGTATAGAACCAGATGGTTTATTACAATTGTTATCTACGGACTATAAATTTGCGGTTTCATTTTCAATTTTGGTTGTAGTTTTATTATTTAGACCTTCAGGAATATTTAAAGGAAAAGTTTTATGAGAGAAAACTTAAATGTAATAGCTGCCTATGTAATAATGCTAGGTCTTATAATTTTAGTAGGTTTTTTACAGTCCTGGAGTATTGCATTATCAATTTTATGTTTTTGTTTAATCTCTGCAGTTATGACGATGGGGGCAAATATTCAGTGGGGATATGCGGGATTAATAAATTTTGGAATTATGGGTTACACAGCTCTTGGAGGACTAGCAGCTGTTTTAGTTTCAGTCCCACCTGTAAGGGAAGCATGGCAAGTTGGTGGGCTAAATATGATTTTGTGTGCATTTCTGATTGCTTTGATGGTGTTTAGTATTCGCTTTATTATTAAAAAATATAATAAATCAAATAAAAGAAACTATGGAATTGCTCTTGTTATAATAACAGGATTAGTTCTTTTGAGATTAATATCTGGGCCAGCAATTGAATCAATTGAAGCTGTTAGTCCAGCCACTACTGGTTTTTTAGGCGGCATGGGCCTACCAATATTATTTTCTTGGATAGTTGGAGCTTTTTTTGCTGGAGCTTTAGCTTATGTAATAGGAAAAATCGCTTTAGGTCTTAGAGCGGATTATTTAGCGATAGCAACACTACTAATATCAGAAATTGTAATTGCAGTAATAAAACACGAAGACTGGTTATCTCGTGGCGTTAAAAATGTGATTGGTTTAAAAAGACCAGTTCCTTATGAAATTGATCTGCAAACTAAAGAATGGTTCATTAATTTAGTTGCAAAATTTAATCAAGGTACTTTGAATTTAATTACTGATGCTTTAGCAAAAGAGCAAATGTTGAAACAGTTAGTAATTGAGGGATCGACAGTATTTGTCAAATTATGTTTTGCAGGTCTTTTTTCCATTGTAGTGGTAATTTTATTAATTATTACTCAGAAAGCACTTTATTCTCCGTGGGGAAGAATGATGAGAGCAATTAGAGATAATGAAGAGGCCGCTAATGCAATGGGAAAAAATGTCGTTAAGCAGCATCTTTTGATTTTTGTACTTGGCTCTGCAATTGTTGGAATAGCTGGAGCCATGATGGTTACATACGATGGTTTATTTACGCCAGGAAGTTATAGACCAATGAGATATACTTTTTTAATTTGGGTGATGGTGATTGTTGGTGGTAGTGGAAATAATTTTGGAGCTATCCTCGGAGGGTTTGCCGTTTGGTTCTTATGGATTGAAGCTGCACCGATCGCATTATTTTTAATCAATTTTTTTACGAGCGGATTTGAAGAAACAAATGCTTTCAGAGTTCATCTAATTAATAGCATTCCTTATTTTAGGTATTTAATGATGGGAATTGGACTGTTATTGATTATGCGTTATAGGCCCAAAGGTATTCTTCCTGAAAAGATCAAGCATATCTAAATATTAAGCAATTTCGGTCAAAATAGACAGTGGGTATAGAAAGACCCAATATGAACTTTTCCTTGTGGATAAATTTTTTGAATCATGTTTTAATTGGACTAATGGGGAGAACAAATCAAACAAGGGCCTACAATCAGGATGGTAATGAAGAGCCATTAAAGGATGCTTTTGGATCAAAAGTTAGATTAAATCTAAACGATTTACTAAAAAGGCGTCAGGAAGAAAAAAATGTGGATAAAAAGATTAATCTACTAATTCTTTCTGGAGCCGGAGCTGTAGCTGCCGTAGTTGGTATAATTCTTAGTTTTTAAAACTTAAATAATTTATTTTTCATTTTTGTCAGTATTTTCTAAAGCTTGCTATGCTTTTTTTAAGAAATTAAAGGATTGCTTATTTTGTAAGTTTTGATTTTGAATTAAGCTATTCAAAATAATAGTTATAAATTTGCTGAAAATTTCAACTGTAAAATTTATATTATCTTTAGTGATAATATTTTTTGTTCTATCAGATTTATTTTGATTTAAAAAAAATCTTTTTGTTTTTGGTTCACGAAACAAAAATCCTAATAATGTAAGTTTTTCTAATTTTCTAATACAAGTAGCTCTAGGTATTCCAGTAACTTCAGAAACAGAAGTAGCGCTTATACCTTTGAGAGAGAGATTATCTTGACGTCTAGTTTTTTCAATTGAATTCAACATATTATCTAAACTGCGATCTTTATTATTTTCGACATTATACACATATTGCAAGAATGGAATAGTTGCTTGTAAGGCAATTAGTATTATATCGATATCTTTAAATTTTTTTTTCCACATTTTTAGCCATTGTAATTGACAAGATAAAAAATGATACCAGTAAAAAGAATATTGCGATAAGAATTCATCTTCAATTAATTTTTTATTTAAATTCAAATTAAAAAATTCTGAAAAAATAAATATAAATTTAGATATGCTAGATATTTCTGCAGAAATAAATTTTAAATATAAGTCTTTATCAAAATATTGATCTTTATTTTGTGGCAAAATATTCCAGGAGTACCCTTTATTTTTTGTATCATAAAATATGAATCCGCTGTTCATTAAATTTTTAACTTTCCGTCTTACAGTTTCTTTGGGAATCGCCGTTTCCTTTACAATGTGTGTAATTCTTTCTACAGGTTTGGAAATGTTAGAAAAATTTACCCAAAAATTATTTAAAGAAATATCATGATTTAAATTATATTCTTTTAGTCTGATTATTTCTAAATGTGTATTTTTAGCAAGGTAACAAACAATATATGCTGTTTCTGTATTCTTGTATCTTTTATAAATTCTACTCATCCATGAACTTTGCAATTCATAAAATACTGTCATTAAAGTTGAATGATGTTTTATTAAAAGAGAACCTACTTCGTCTGGTTGGATTAATTTAAATTCTCTTTTGGTTTGCATTTAAATGAGCTGAAAGAGGTAGTTCATACTGGGTTTTATTTGACCAATTTAGGGACAATATGTCAATTGTTTTTGAGAAATTTTTAGGATAGTAATTTATTATAAATGGATATGGAGCTTTTTATTTTAGACGGATATGGGCAGTTTGTTTGGCCAGCATTCATATTTACTATTGTGAGTTGTTTTTTTCTTTACTTAAAAACCAAGAAGGAATTTCATAAGCAAGAAAAAATTTATTTAAAAGAATTTAAGCAATTAGAAACTAAAAAAATTGAAGTTGATAAAAAAAGAGAAGTTTTATCTGGTCGCTTGATTTAAGCGCCTTAAATCATTAAAGCACATTACATGTTAAGTAAAAAAGTTAAATCAAGATTTTTTTTCTTGTTGCTATCATTGATTTCGGTAGCAATAGTTATTTTTGTTGTACTTAGATCTTTAGAAGAAAATGTTGTTTATTTTTTCTCACCTACTGAAATTTATAATAAAACAAATATTTCTTTTAATAAAAAAATTAGAGTGGGCGGGTTAGTAAAAATGGATTCTATAAGTAAAAATGAAACATCAATTAATTTTGTTATTACTGACCTCAAAAATGAAATTGTTGTATCTTATAATGGCTTAGTTCCAAATTTATTTTCTGAAGGAAAAGGCGTTGTTGCTGAAGGTAAATTAAAAGATAAAAAATACTTTATTGCTGATAAGATTTTGGCAAAGCATGATGAAAATTATATGCCACCAGAAGTTAACAAAGCTTTAGAGATATCTAATAATTAGGTAATATAAATAACAATGTTTAAAAACTTTTTTCCAAGCAAAATTCTCTCAATAACGAATAACACAATTAATGGCTTAGTCATTTTACTTGTAGTAGTTGTAGTTATTGGACTTACATATTCGTTATTCTTATCTCCTCCAGATTATATCCAAGGCGATTCCGTAAGAATCATGTATGTGCATGTTCCGTCATCCTTTATTGCTCTTAGTTGTTTTGGATTTATAGGAATAGCTTCGATTTGTAATTTAATTTTTAAAATTAAATTTATGCCGTTGTTAGCAAAAAGTTTATCTCCCATTGGCTGCGTTTTTTCATTAATTTCCATTGTAACAGGATCATTTTGGGGAAAACCTACCTGGGGAATATGGTGGGTTTGGGATGCAAGATTAACATCTATGGCAATTTTGCTCCTTTTTTATATTGCGTATATTTTGACTTGGAAATTTATAAATAATTTTGAAAAGGCAAACAAAATATCTTCTATAATTGGAATTATTGGTTTATTTAATTTACCAGTAATAAAATATTCAGTTGATTGGTGGAATACTCTTCATCAACCATCAAGTATAACGCTTACTTCAGCACCAACTATTCATTATACAATGCTAGTTCCCCTAATCATTATGTTTTTTGGGATGATTATTTATTCATTGATCATTTTTTTAATGAGATACAAAACGGAAATAATGAAATTTAAGTTAAATAAAAAAAAATATCACAAATAATTGAATACCTATTAAATTTTCTTAGATTTTTTATTGTTCACAAAGACGATAAAAAATCCAATAATAAAAAAGATAAATGGTAAAAACCAGAGCGCTAATGTACTTAATTTCAGGGGAGGCTTGAGAAGAATAAAATCTCCATATCTATCTGTTAAAAATTTATATATTTCTTTATCATTGTTTCCTTCTTTTATTTTATCTCTAATTATAATACGCAGATCCTTAGCAAGCGGAGCGTTTGATTCATCAATTGACTGATTTTGACAAATCATGCACCTAACATTTTTTGAAATGTCCCGAGCTCTTAATTCTTGTTTTTGGTTTTCCAATACCTCATCCGGTTCTACTGTATAGGAACTATTTAAAAAAAATTGGATTAAAAAAATAGATATAATTATTATAAAAGTTTTGTTTGTCATTGTTCTATTTCTCTAATTAATAAATTAATTTTTTTGTATATTTTTTTAGTTATTGGACCCACATGTCGATATTTAATAATTCCTTTTGATTTAACAATGAATGTTTCTGGAATTCCATATACACCCCAATCTATTGCTATTCTTCCATCTTTATCTATAGGAACATCTGAATATGGATTTCCTAAATTTTTAAGCCATTCAATTGCATTGTTAGAGTTATCTTTATAATTTATTCCTATTACTCTTATTCCTTTTTCATTTGCAAAACGCTTGATATAAACATGTTCGTCACGACATGGGCTACACCATGTGGCAAAAAAATTTACTAATATTATTTCATTTCCAAACTCTTTAGACGAAACGAAATTTTCATTTTTTAATAAAGATTCTGCTTTAAAGTTTGGAACATTTTTATTCAATAAATTAGAAGGGAGTTCGGAAGGATTTCTTTCAATTATCAAAAGATAAAAGAAAGTTGATAAAATTAATACAAAAAGTATAGAGGGAATTATTAATAATTGTTTCTTCATTAATATAAAATTTTTAATTTTCTTAGATTAATATTCATTGAAACGATCCCACCTATAAAAATAATTAGGGAACCAATCCATATCCAAATTACTAAAGGATTGTAATAAATTCTTACTATCCAACCATCATTCAAATTTCCTTCTCCTAAAACAATATACAAATCTCTAAATAAATTAGTGTGAATTGAAGCTTCTGTAGTGAAATTATTTTTTATTAGATAAAATCTATTTTCAGGTTTTAGTATTGTAATAATATTTTTTTTATCATCATAAACTAAAAAATCTCCCCGTAAAGCAACATAATTAGATTCTTTAATTTCATTAATTTTTTCAAAGACTATATTATATTTTTTAATTTTAGTTTCACTGTCAATTTTCATTTTAGTAATTTTTTCTTCTTGCCAGACACTTGAGCTCGTTATTCCTAATATTACTAATCCGATACCAAGGTGAGCGATTATCATACCCATAGAACAATTTTTATCTTTTTTAATTAAAATGAGAAGATTGTTAGAAATTATCCAGAAAGCTAATATTATTCCAGCAATTCCAATAACGCTATACGATTGATAAATTAAAAAAATAAAAATAGTCATTATTGTTGTAAGTAAAATAGTGGGAAATATCTTTTTTAAAGTTTTTGATTTATCTTCTTTTCCCCAACCTAGTATTGGCCCTATACCCATAACCAAAATTGCTGGTATCATAATTGGAATGACTGTTGAATTATAATAAGGTTCTCCAACGGAAATTTTATTATTAGTCAAAGCTTCTATTAATAGTGGATAGATTGTTCCTAAAAATACCGTAGAACAAATAACAACCATAAGAATATTATTTATGAGGATTGAACCTTCCTTACTAAAAAAAGTGAAATAATTATTATCAAAATATCTTTTTGATTTTACCCCAAACAATATTAAGGAATAGCCACCTAATAAGGCAGCAAATATAAGAATATATATTCCTCTAGACGGGTCTAAAGCAAAAGTATGCACGCTGGTTAATATGCCGGATCTTACAAGAAATGTTCCTATTACACTTAAAAGAAAAGCAAGTATTGATAATAGCAGGACCCAAGCTCGGAGTGATTTTCGTTTTTCAACAATAATAAGAGAATGTAATAAGGCAGTACCAAGTAGCCAAGGCATGAAAGATGCATTTTCAACCGGGTCCCAAAACCACCATCCACCCCAGCCCAATTCATAATATGCCCACAAAGCACCAAGAGCAATTCCTATAGACAAAAAAGTCCAAGCAGCTAAAACAAAAGGTTTCATGTAAATATGCCAAGGAATTTTTTCACCATCTTCTACACTTAATGTAGCAATGCTAATAGAAAATGCTGCTGAGAAACCAACATAACCAATGTATAGCAAAGGAGGATGAATAGCTAATGCGGGATCTTGTAGAATTGGATTAAAACCTAAACCATTTTCCTGCGCAGGAATCATTCTTTCAAAAGGGTTTGATGTAAGAATAGTAAATAATATAAAACCTGTTGTGATGAACGCCTGAGTTTCTAAAGTTTTTGAAATAAAAGCAGAATTTTTTTTATTATATAATTTAAATATAAAGTAATTAAATATAGTTAAGACAAGTATCCACAACAGCATCGAACCTTCATGATTGCCCCAGACGCCTGAAATTTTATAAAGAAGTGGTTTTGTTGTATGGGAATTTTGAAAAACATTCAGTACACTAAAATCAGATACAATATGTACATACATTAATAAAAAAAAAGATATTAAAGAAGAAATCAATAATCCATTAACACTTACAGTGATGAACTTTAATTTGTTGTTTTTTCGAGAAGTAAAAAATTGAAAAATAGCAAAAAATAAAGATAACCAGAGTGCGAAATTTCCTAAAGTTGGTGCCATAGATTAAATTTATAGTACTACTTTTTGGATAATATAAAAACTAACTATCCGCCACATGCTATTAAGTTAATTTTAAAGTATTATTTTTTTGGTAATGTAGCGTTTAAAATGAATGCTAATAATCCTGCTGGAATTAGCCCAGTTGTTAACAATAATTTTAATTTAATACCAAAATCTGGTATGTGGGCAACGAACTCAGGAAAAGCGTATAATCCTATTCCAAAAGAAAGTGATAAAGCTAATATTAAAATATTTCTTTGGCTCATTTCCGTTTTTGAAATCAATTTAATTCCTGCTCCAGCAATTAATCCAAACATGATGATAGCCGCTCCACCAATTACTGAATCTGGCATTGCTGCAATAATTCCACCTAATTTTGGGAACAAACCTAGCAAAATTAAAATAACACCAGCTACTGTTCCTACATGTCTACTAATTACTCCTGTAAAAGCAACTAGACCGGCGTTTTGTGAATAAGAAGTGTTAGGCATAGCATTAAATATTGATGCAAAAGCTGTTCCTACTCCATCAGCCATTATACCTCCAGAAAGTTCTTTATCAGTAGCTTCTCTGTTTGCTCCTCCCATGGTCGTAGCACTTATGTCTCCAATAGTTTCAATTGTTGTTACAACCGACATGAACAACATTAATATGACTGCACCCCAAACAAAATCTATCCCGTATTGAAACGGCATTGGAAATGCAAACCAACCAGCTGCTGCTATTTTTTCAAATCTAACTTCACCTAGTAAAGTGGCCATTACGAAACCAGCTATTATTCCAATTAGAATAGAAGCTGAAGATACCATTCCTTTTCCTCTCAGGTTACATAGAAGGGCAACTATTAAAACAGTGCCGGCTATAAGTAGATGTTCCCAATTTCCAAAAATTTCTGGCTTATTGTTCATTAACCATACTCCTCCACCAGCATACTTAAATCCAACCTTAAGAAGACTAATTCCAATCATTAACACAACTATTCCTGTTACTAATGGAGGAAACATATGTCGAATTGGTTTTAACATTTTACCAATCCATATTTGAAAAATTCCTCCTATAAAAGCTGCAGTGAATATCGCTCCTAAGCCGAAAGCTTTAAAAGGCAACATTATTGGAATGAAAGCAAAACTTGTTCCTTGAATTATTGGAAGTCTTGATCCAACTTTACCAAAACCTACTGTTTGTATGATTGTTGCTACACCTGCAGCAAACAAAGCCATTTGAATTAAAAAAATCTTTTCTGCAGTTGTTACTCCAAACACACCTGCAACAATTAGTGGGACTGTAATGTTACCAGCAAACATCGCAAACACATGTTGGATGCCTAAAGGTATTGATTGATTTAGTGGTAGCTTTTTATTTGCTCCACTTCCTCCTCCAGATTTTCTTCGTGATCTAGCCATTAATCCCTCTCAATCGAGAAAGCCTATTAAAATTAAAGAGAAATGAAAAGCTTAATTTATGTTAAAATTACACCAAAATAACTACATATATGGTTAAATAAAAAAAACCTCAGCAGTTTTCACCGCTGAGGTTTATAAAATTAAATTTTATCTTTGTTTTTTAGTCTTAAATTTACCGCCTTTAATTTCTTTTTCTAAGAAATTACCAACGTGTTCTCCAACGTCCGTAAATACGACGCCTGTTGCTCCTTCGTAATCAACAGCTTTGCCTTTAGCCAAAAGATCTAGAGCTTTTTTAAGCTGACCAGGATAAATTTTCTTTCCTGGGCCATTAGCTACTGCCATTACGTTTTTAGCAATAGAACCACGATCAGCTGAGCCTCCAGCTTGCATTGCAAGCACGATTAAAGCTGCAGCATCATAAGATTCTCCAGTGTATGGACCAGATGGATCAATTCCAGCTTTTCCAGCAACTTTTGCAAATACTCCTGCACCTTTACCTGTTGAACCTGGTAAAGAACCAAAAGATTTATTTAAGCTTTTACCAAATGCGTCTGTAAGAGAATCGCCAATCATACCATCTGATAATATAAATGTATCAAAGGCACCAGAATCTAAAGATCCTTGAATAATTCCTTTACCACCTTGGTCAACGTATCCAATCACAGCAACTGCGTCTCCACCTGCTGATGCTAGTGTACCAACTTCAGCACTATAGTCAGCTTTGCCATCTTCATGAGATTCAACAGCTGTAACTTTGATACCATGAGCTTTAACTGCTGCTGAATAAACATCAGCTAAACCTTTACCATAGTCATTGTTAGTATATGTAACTGCAACACTTTTAATTCCTCTGTCTTTAGTAATGTCAGCAAGAATTTGTCCACCACGGGCATCCGATGGAGCCGTACGAAAGAACAAACCTTTATCATCTAAAGTCGTTAGACCAGGAGATGTTGCTGAAGGTGATATCATAACTACACCATTAGGCACTGCTACGTTACTTGCAATTGCTCCAGTTACTCCAGAACAATCTGCTCCCATAATAGCGGCAACACCTTGAGCTATCAATCCTTCCGCAGCAGTTGTTGCTGCAGCAGAATCCACACAAGTTGAGTCACCTTCTAAAACAGTAATAGTTTCTCCTCCTAGAAGCGATCCAGAATCAGAAGCTTCTTGAAAAGCAAGTTTAGCAGAATCTCTCATTGCAGGAGTTAAGGATTCAATAGGTCCTGTAAATCCTAAAATGATACCCATTTTAATTTCTGCAAATGAACTTGTCGCCAAAAGAGACAAAGACATAATTGCAGCAATAAATAGTTTTTTCATATTTTCCCTCTTAATAATATTATTAATTTTGACAGTATTTACTTTTAAGACTTATTTTTCAATGGGAAAATTTCTTTTATTTATCTAATTGATTCAAGGATTATCCCATTGTAAAGGGATCAGCCATGGGTTTTTCTGATGTGTTGAACCAGATAGTTTTTATTCTCGTGTAATCCTTGATAGATTCAATACCCGCCTCTTTTCCATATCCGCTATCCTTCATTCCGCCGAATGGAGCAGATGGTGATATTAATCTATAAGTATTCACAAATGTTATCCCTGCTCGTATAGCTTTCGACACCCTTAATCCTCTACCTAAATCTTTAGTGTAAACACCAGAGGATAATCCGTACTGATTGTCATTCATTTTATTGATTACTTCTTCTTCAGTATCAAATTTCATTACCGATAATACAGGACCAAAAAGTTCATTTTCAGCAGTTGGTAGATTATGATTTTCACATTCTATTATAGTTGCTGGGAAGTAGTAACCCTTATTTGATAATGTATGTCTCTTTCCCCCACATTTTATTTTTCCACCTTGGTTAACTGTAAGTTTTATATTTTTTTCTATTATTTCCAATTGTTTTAAACTGCTAAGAGGTCCCATTTGAATATCAGAATCCATTGGGTTTCCTAATTTTATTTTATTTGCGCGGTTCACTAATTTATCTAAAAAATTATTATAAATACTTTTTTGCAGATATAATCTAGAGCCAGCAATGCAACTTTGACCACTTGCTCCAAAAATACCAGCAGTAATTCCATTTAATGCATTTTCTTGATCAGCATCTTCAAATACGGCTACAGGACTTTTGCCTCCCAATTCTAAACTTACTTGAGATAAGTTTTCAGCTGAATTTCTAATAATATGTCTTGCAGTATCTGCTCCTCCAGTAAAAGCAATTCTTTCAACATGTTTATGAGTAGTTAATGCTTTTCCGCATGGATCACCAAATCCAGTTACAACATTCACTACCCCTTTAGGTATTCCAGTTTTTTCTACTAATTTTGCAAATTCAAACATAGTTGCAGGAGCTAATTCAGATGATTTAATTACAACAGTATTTCCCATAGCTAGTGCTGGAGCGAGCTTAACTGCTGTCAATAACATTTGAGAATTCCATGGAATGATTGCTGCGATAACACCAATCGGCTCTCTAGTTGTAATGACTTGCATATCAGGTTTATCAATTGGTAAAACAGTTCCTTCAACTTTATCTGCTAGACCCGCAAAATAATCATAATATTCTGCAATATAGTTTGCTTGAGTTTTGGTTTCTCTGAAAAGTTTTCCTGTATCTATTGTTTCTATTTTTCCTAACAGTTCTGCATTTTCTCTTAACTGATTTGCAATGGCTTTTAAGTAGTTAGCTCTTTCTCTCGGAAGTAATTTTGGCCATTCTCCCTCGAATGCTTTTTGAGCTGCATCTACTGCCTTATTAACATCCTTAGCGCTTGCTTCGGGAACAATAGCCCAGGGTTCATTATTTTCAGGATTCAAACTTTTGAAAGTTTTTTTACCTTCTGCATCAACCCACGATCCGTTGATATACATTTTATATTCTTTAAGTTTAGCCATTATTTTTATCAATAAATTCTTTAAAAACTATATTTACATCATTGGCACATTCTATACCACAAAGATGTTTACCTTCTTTTATTTCAACAAATTTACTTCCTTGAATTATTTTACTTAAATTTTTAGACATTTCGGGGGTTGAACCTACATCATTTTCTCCAGTAGTTATAAGAGTACTAGCTTTGATCTTCGCTAACATATTGTCATCATCAATATAATTAATGAAAATTTCATAACACTTTAAAAAATCTTTATGGTTATTTTTCTCCAAAATAGAATAAATTTTATTATAGATTTCAGGATTTTTTTTAATAAAATTTTCAGATAACCATCTTCTTATGGCTGTTTGTTTTGAAGCTGGTCTTTTCAGTTTTGCTACTTCAAATCTATTTCTAACAACTCTTTTTTGTTCTTCATTTCTTTTATATATTGAACCATGTATGATTAAGGAACATAACTTATCACTGTGTACGGAAGCGAAATATCTAGCAATTAGAGCTCCTAATGAAAAACCTACTAAATGAATCTTGTTAAAATTTAGTTCATTAATTAATCTAAATAATTGTTTAGAGAAATCCTCAAAACTAACCTCAGATTTCTTTAGAGGTGTTTTTCCATGTCCCAACAAATCATATGTAAGAGTATTATAATCTTTGAAAAAATTAATTTGTGGTTCCCAAATTTCTTTTGTTAAACCTACGCCATGTATGAATACGATTGGATTTTTTTCATTAATTTTTTTTAAGGAATATGAAGTGCCAAATGAATCTACTTTATTTGACATTTAATTTATTTGGGATTTTTAATTCCCATTTCTTTCATGTCTTGGTACCGGTCTCCAGTTCTAGCATGCGCTCTTCCTCCTGGTGATCCACCTATAGCAATGACAATTTCATCAGGACATGGTGCATCCTGAATGTTAAATTCATGAGTTAAATAATAAGGTCTTAATCCACTGTCTGTTTTATGCATCATGGGAATTGAAATTTTGGATCCTGCGGAGCCTCTTGTGTTTGTAAAACTTAAATAAGAAGTTCCTTTAACCGCATCTCTAAATTTGTTTCCAAATCTTAATGTGTGAATAAATGCAGAAGCGTGTTCAATCTCACCTTTTATACCCACCACTCCAGCTTTACCGTAGGCTAAAACTTTATCACCAGAACCTATTTCTTTTATTAGTTCAGGAACTAAAATATCTCCAAGCTTCGGAGCCAATGCAAGGATTTCAGGTTTTAAATCTTCAACAAAGCCTCTATCTATCCATGGGTTTTTTATTACAGCAGCAACAGAAACAAGCAAAACAGGTGTTTTCGCTTTTTTACCACCTTCAATAAAAGTTTTATCAACAAACTTTGCAAATTTTCTTAAATTTAAATCCATATTTATTTATTTCTATGTTCAAATGAGTCACGACGAAAACTGTACAGTGCTTTTGGATCTATCGCAATATCTATGACCACAGGTTTATTATATTTTAGTGCTGCTTCAACCGCTTCACTAATTTCTGAAGAACGTTCAACTTTAAAACCTTCTGCCCCATAAAGTTGAGCAACTTTATCAAATGGTGGGCTACTTATGTCTGATCCAATATAGCGTTTTCCGAAAAAATCTTTTTGATAAGCTTTCTCTGCACCCCAACTTTTATTATTCATTACTATTGTGATGGTATTAATACCATAATTTACAGCAGTACTAAGTTCGGAAATGGTCATACCAAAACCTCCATCACCCATTAAACTTACTACTGTTTTGTCTGGACGTGCAACTTTAACACCAAGTCCGCATGCAAAAGAGAAACCCACTAGACCAAAATCTAAAGGAGTAAATAAAGAAGGTGGATCATAATATTTTAGAGCATCTGTAGCTTGAAGACATAAAGTGCCAGCATCGAGAGTAATTGCTGAATTTTTAGGCAACACATTTCTTAGTTGTTTAAATAAAGTGGCTGGTTGTATTGGAAATTTATCTATTAGCTTATCTCTAGTTTGTAAATAACTAGATCTTTCATCTAAATATTTTTTTGTCCAGCTATCAATTTCTTTACTTAATTTATTAATTTTTATTTTATTATATAATTGTTTCGCTACTGTTGATGCGTCCGCACAAATTCCAACAGAAACCGGAAAATATCTACCTAACATCTTATTTTCTAATTCAATTTGAATAATCTTTGCCTTTTTATTTAAATTTTCATATGAAAAGAAAGTTGAGTTAAATCCAAGTCGGGTTCCAAGAGCAATAATGACATCAGCTTCTTTCATTAGTCGTGAGGCAACAGGATTCCCTCTCGGACCCATTTGTCCAGCATTTAATTTATGGTTAAAGGGAATAGCATCGCCGTGGCCCGCGGCAGTAACTATGGGAGCATTTGTTAATTCGGCAAGTTTGATTACTTCTTCATAAATGCCAGTATATTTAATACCTCCCCCTGCAATAATAACAGGCTTTGTAGCAGAACTGATAATTTGAACTGCTTTTTTAATGTCATTTTTTTTACCTTTTGTAGTGTCTATAGTTTTGTAAGATTTTTCATTTTTGTTAATATTAAATTCAGCCGTTCCAGATAAAATATTTCTTGGCAAGTTTAATTGAACAGGTCCTCTTCTTGGAGACATAGCCAAATTAAACGCTTTACTGAATATTTTTGGTATTTGTTTTGTCGTACTAATGGTCCAGGTTTTTTTAGTTATTGGTTTAAATAAAGATTGTTGATCAATACCCTGAAAAGCGTCTTGGATTTTATCTTTTGTTGAAATAAATCCTGCTATTGAAACTACCGGAGAAAATGCAGCTGCTGCTTGCGCGATACCAGTGACAAGATTTGTAGCACCAGGTCCGTTTTGTCCAGCAAGTATTACTCCTGGCCCATTAGAAGCTCTTGCATATCCATCTGCCATGTGCGCACCAGTTCTTTCATCTCTTACTCCTATAAATTTAATATCCTTTTCATGATAAAGAGCATCAAACATTTCTATAGTAGCTGATCCAATTAGACCAAACACATGTTTAGTTTTTTCTTTTTTTAAAGCTTGAACAGCTGCTTGACCACCTTTTAGCTTATATGATTTACTCACGAAACTTTTTTTATTTTAGTTTTAAATCCGTTTTTAAAATGTGGCATTACTTTTTCTGTAAATAATTTAATACTTTTCATGCAATGTTCATGTTTAACGCCTGGAAAGTTAGACCAAACCTGTAGATTTTGTAAATTGAGTTCTGACTTTAGTTCTTCAATTTTTTCAATAACATATTCTGAAGTTCCAAAAAGCATATTACGTTTGTGAAGAAAATCATACGAAAGTAAATCAAGTTTATTTTTTGTTTTAGGAAGTTCTTCACCTGGGTCCATATGACTTCCTAAACCCCGCCAATGGCAAACCCAACGCATATAATTAACCATTTGTTCTCCAGCAAGTTCTTTTGCTTCTTCCATGCTATCAGCTATAAACAGATCTCGAACTAAACAAATACCTTCACCCATAGGAACATCCCTTTTTTCAGTTTCTGATTTAGCATTTTTATAAATTTCAAATCTTTCTTTTAAAGCCTTAACTGTTGGTATCCACATTATACAATTAATACCAAGTTCTGCTGCTCTTTTAATTGAACCAGGAGAATCTACCACTTGCCATATTCGCGGGTGAGGTTTTTGATAAGGTTGAGGCACTACGCTAATTTTTTTTAATTTATTAGTTTTTAAATCTACAAAATTTTCATTAGGTGGGCTCATATCATGTTGCCAGACAAAATCAGGCGAAGGATAAGTATAAAATTCTCCTTGATGGCTAAAAAATTTTTCAGTCCAGGCTTTTTTCATTATTGTTAAAGTTTCTTCAAATAATCTTTTATTTTTTGCTTGATCTTTTAAATCGGCTTCTACATTCATATGAAGAGCTTCTCGACCATAAATTCCTCTACCTACCCCGACTTCAACTCTCCCATTAGAAAGATGGTCTAGGGCAGCAATATCTTCAGCTAATCTAATTGGGTTCCAAAAAGTAATTACATTGCAAGCTTGGCCTATTCTTATTTGTTTGGTTCTGGCCGCTATATCTGTTCCCAGTATTAGTGGGTTAGGGCAAGATTCCATTCCTTCGTGATTAAAGTGATGTTCAGTAAACCAAATAGAATTCCAATTATTTTTGTCACAATAAATAGCTATATCTCTCGCTTCATCTAATATTTGTGTGTATGTTTTTTTTTTCCAATTGGTAGTATTACAAAAATATCCAATCTTCATCAGCATCTCCTTAATAATTTAAGTCGACCGATCCCGCTTTCGTAGTTTACGATGAGTTATGTATCGCCTTGATGATCGTAGAATAAATTAGCAATAAGTAGAATGCAATAATTTTAAAATAGAGTTAGCAAACTATTTATGCTAGTTTTTTGGCGTTTCTTAATCGTTTAGGAATTAATAATGAAAAGATCAGATTTTTTTCAATTCACAAATGGACCTAAAATTCCGTTACCTTTTAGTGATAAAGAGTACGAAAATAGGCTAAAAAATTTAAGAAAAATAATAACCGAAAAAAATCTTGATGCAGTAATTTTAACTTCTCTGCAAAATATTGCCTACTATTCAGGCTTTCTTTACTGTTCATTTGGAAGACCATACGCCTGTGTTGTTACTGATAAACGAAATATTGTTGTTTCAGCAAACATTGATGCAGGCCAACCAGGACGCAGATGCTATGGTGAAAATCTTATTTATACTGATTGGGGAAGAGACAATTATTTTAAGACAATAATTTCCTTAGTAAAAAAAGTTAAAAAAATAGGTATTGAAAAAGATCATTTAACAATGGAGCGTTATCAAAACTTAAAAGATTCTCTTGGAAATCCAGAAATAATTGATATTGCACCATCCACAATGCAGCAAAGAATGATCAAGTCAGAGGAGGAAATAGCTTTAATAAAAAGTGGAGCAAAAATTGCTGATATAGGCGGCGAAGCTCTCGTAAAAGAAATTAAAGTTGGGGCTTCGGAAATTGATATTGCAATGGTAGGTCGTGATGCAATGGAGAAAGCTATAGCAAAATATCATCCAAATTCAGAATTAAGAGACACTTGGGTTTGGTTTCAGTCAGGAATTAATACGGATGGAGCTCATAATCCCCTAACTACCAGGAAACTAAAGCTTGGAGATATTCTTTCTCTAAATACCTTTCCTATGATTTCAGGCTACTATACAGCATTAGAGAGAACACTTTTTGTCGGCGAAGTCGATGATGCTTCAATGAAAGCTTGGGAGGCTAATGTAAAAGTTCATCGACATGGAATTAAAATTATTAAACCTGGAATTAAGTGTTCAGAAGTAACAGCCGAACTAAACAATTTATTTTCTGAACTAGGTTATCTTCATCGTCGTACTTTTGGCTATGGACACTCTTTTGGTCTTCTAAGTCCTTATTATGGGAGGGAAGGCAAACTTGAATTTCGCGAAGATATAGAAACAGTTTTGAAACCTAATATGGTTGTTTCTATGGAACCAATGATTTTTATTCCCGAAGGAGAACCAGGAGCAGGAGGGTACCGCGAGCATGATATTCTTGTAGTAAACGAGAATGGGTCCGAAGATATTACCAAGTTTCCATTTGGCCCAGAACACAACGTAATAAAATAATTTTATGAATATAAAATCGAAATACATTGAAGCAAAATTTAAAAAAGAATCCAATCCAAGAATTGGATTGCTTGCGCTATCAACTGACCTTACAATAGAAAGAGATTTTCAATCAATATGTCACAGTCTACCCATCAATCTATTTGTAAATCGTATTCATAACGAAAATCCATTAACTAAAGAAAATCTTTTAAAAATGTATGATCAATTAGAGTCAATTACTGAAAAAATTTTACCAGGCGAAAAAATTAATACAGTGGCCTATGGCTGCACATCGGGAACAATAGCTATAGGAGAAGATAAAGTTAAAGAAAAAATCCAATCGGCCAAGCCTGGTTGTCACGTAACAACTCCAATCACTTCAGCAATTAAAGCTTTTAATAAAATGAATGTAAAAAAGATTTCTGTATTTACACCTTATCCCGAATCTGTAAACAAAACTATTTCTGAATATCTTATTAAAAAAAATATCAATGTAACGTCATTTAGTACTTTTAATTTAGATTTAGATGTAGATTTTGCAAGAGTAGATCCAAAATATCTATCTGAGATATTAACTAAGTTAAACATAAATGATGCGGACGCAATTTTTGTATCTTGTACGGCACTTCCAGCCTTAGAAATTCTTGACGAAGTTGAAAAAAAAATAAATAAACCTGTTTTTTCTAGTAATCAGACTTTAATTTGGGACACTATAAGATCGGTGGGATATAAATCTTCAGTTGAAGGATATGGAAAACTTTTAAAGAATTAAAATGCTTTTTAAAAATAGTGAGTACAAAGAACGATTAAAAAAAGTAAAAGACTCAATGCAAAAACAGGGCATTGATTTATTAGTTTCTCACGATCCCGCTAATATGAACTATTTAACAGGATATGATGCATGGTCTTTTTATTATGCGCAATGTGTTTTAGTACATCTTAATGAAGATGAACCAATTTGTTTTCTAAGAGCTCAAGATGTTGGAGGAGGATATATCAAGACTTATGTTCAACATAAAAATATTATCGCGTATGATGAAAAGTATATTCATACATGGCCATTACATCCCTACCAATATTTAGTTGAAATAATAAAACAAAGAAAGTGGGACAAGTCTAATATTGGACTAGAAATGGACAGTCATTATTTCACTGCATTTTGTTATGAGACAATAAAAAAAGGCTTACCAAATTCAAAAGTTAAAGATGCAGAACGTTTAGTAAATTGGGCAAGAGTTGTTAAATCGGATGCTGAAATTAAGTTAATGCAGTCAGCAGCTCAAATAACTGAAAAAGTAATGAAAACAGCTTTTGAAAGTGTTAGTCCTGGGGTAAGACAGTGCGATGCTGTTGCTGATATTCAAAAAGCTTTGTTTAAAGGTACCCCAGAATTTGGTGGTGATTATGCTAGCATTGCAACTTTATTGCCTACAGGGAAAGGGACTTCAGCTTCACATTTAACAGCAACAGAAGATAAATTTGTTGATGGTGAAGCAACAATTATTGAAATAGCAGGAGTCCACAAAAGATATCATTGTCCTATGGCGAGGACTGTATTGTTAGGTAAAAAAAATCAAAAAAAAATTGATACAATGAAAGCGACTAACGAAGCATTAGACGCTGGAATTTCAGTTACTAAACCAGGAAACACTGCTGACGATGTTGCTCAAAAATTTTGGGGCGTCTTAGATAAATATGGAATCAAAAAAGAATCAAGAACAGGATATTCTATTGGCATTGGTTACCCTCCTGATTGGGGCGAACAAACTTTAAATATATCAAAAGGTGATAAAACTGTTTTACAACCTAACGTTACTTTCCATATGATAGCTGTGATGCAATTTGGTGATTGGGGCGTGGAGGCCAGCGAGTCAGTAAGAGTTACAGACAAAGGTTCTGAATTATTCTGCAATTTATCAAGAGATTTACACATTAAAGGATAAAAAACTTGAAAAAATTTTTCACAAATGTTTAATATTCAATGCTTATGGGGAGTTCAGACAGTTTTGTAAAATTTGATAAGGTAGATAAAAGCTACGATGGAGAAATACTCGTAGTTAAAGATCTAAACGTAGATATTCCTAAAGGTGAGTTTCTTACAATGCTGGGACCGTCTGGTTCTGGGAAAACAACAACATTAATGATGCTAGCTGGGTTTGAAACGCCAACTGGTGGAGAAATATATTTAGATGGGGAAGCAATTAATAAAATTCCTCCTTACAAAAGAGGAATTGGAATGGTTTTTCAAAACTATGCTTTGTTTCCGCATATGACGGTAAATGAAAATCTTGCATTTCCACTTGAGGTTAGAAAATTAAGTAAATCTAATATTGAAGAAAAAGTAAAAAAAGCTTTAGGCATGGTAGAGTTGGAAGCGTTTGGTAGTCGTATGCCTTTACAATTATCTGGCGGACAACAACAACGTGTTGCACTAGCAAGAGCTTTAGTTTTTGAACCTAGGCTAGTTTTGATGGATGAGCCTTTGGGCGCTCTGGATAAAAAACTTCGCGAACAAATGCAATATGAAATTAAACATATTCATGAGCAGATTGGAATTACAGTTGTTTATGTTACTCACGATCAAAACGAAGCTCTTACAATGTCAAATCGTATAGCGGTATTTAATGATGGAAAAATTCAACAGATATCATCACCAGATATTTTATATGAAAAACCTGAAAATGCATTTGTTGCACAGTTCATTGGTGAGAATAATCAACTTAAAGGGAAAGTGAAATCAATTAATGGTAAGATGTGTGTTGTTAAAACTGAAAAAGGAGAGGAAATAAAATCTCTAAAAGTAAATGTTAATTCTATAGGCGATGCCTCTACCGTTTCTCTTCGTCCGGAACGTGTTGAGATTAATTCGTCTGATAGTAGTTTTGAAAATTCGTTTGAAGCCAAAGTTAAAGAATTAATTTATTTAGGAGATCATATTCGAACAAGAGTTGAAGTTTGTGGAAATGACCAGTTCATTGTAAAAGTTCCAAATTCCTACAAGGGAGCTAATCTAAAAGAAGGGGCTTCCGTTAAACTTTCTTGGAAAGCCAGCGATTCTAGGGCTTTAGATCTACGTTAAATTAGTTATTTTTTTATTTTACACCACTTTCTCAATATGCTTAGATTGCCGACTTATACGTATAATTAATCACAAATAAGAGGGTAAATATGTTTAAATTAATAAGAGCTACTTTTCTTGGATTGATCGCAATGGCATATGCTTCATCAGCTTATGCAGACATTACGTTTGTATCTTGGGGCGGAGCTTATACAGCGAGTCAACAAAAGGCTTACATAGATACTTGGAGCAAAGGTTCAGGAGTTACTGTTGAGAACTACAACGGTGGCCTTGGAGAAATTAAAGCACAAGTAGAAGCAGGCAATGTGACTTGGGATGTTGTAGACGTACTTCCTGACCAAGCGATCACTGGTTGCGATGAAGGCTTATTTGCAAAAGTAGACCAAAGTGAGTTTATAAATGACTTAGTGGTACCACCAGTTTCTGACTGTGTTGTTCCGCAAATCTTCTGGGCTTATACTGCATTTTATGACAAAGCAGCTTTTCCAGGCAAGAAACCAAAAAGAATGAAAGATTTCTTTGATGTTAAAAAGTTTCCTGGAAAAAGAGGTATTCATACATGGGCGAACGCTTTAATCGAAATGGCACTTGTTGCCGATGGTGTTAAAGCAAGTAAAGTTTACGATGTAATGAGTACTCCTGAAGGAATTGACAGAGCATTTGCTAAACTAGATACAATTAAAGATCACGTTGTATTCTGGTCTGCAGGTTCTAAACCACTTGAATTAGTATCAAGCGGTGAAGTTGTTATGGCATTAGCATACAACGGTAGAATCGGTGCTGCTATCCTTTCTGAAGGTAAAGACTTCGAATACATTTGGGATGGTACAGTTCTTGAACAAGAATATCTTGTAGCAATCAAAGGTGGAAATGAAGCTGAAGCACTTGAGTTTATGGCTCACGCTTCGTCTGCAGAATCGAATGCTGAACAAGCTAAATACATTCCATATGGTCCTATGAGAAAATCTAGTATTGGTATTATCAAAAAAGGTGAACCTTGGTTCATAACAGATTCTGGTAATATTGATATCATGCCTCATATGCCAACTGATCCGAAAGTACTTAAGAGAGCTATTATAGCTGACCCGTTTTGGTGGGCTGATAATGGAGCTGAAGTTCATGAGAGATTTGGTGCCTGGAAGGGTAACTAATAATTCGTAATATAATTGAAAAAAAAGGCGAGGTATTTATCTCGCCTTTTTTTGTGCTTTTTTTATAATAGAAACAATGAATCAAACTGCTTCAGAACCGATATTAACAACGGACGGAATTCCGTTAAAAGTTAGTCTTCAAAAATCTGAGCGAAAAAATAAAATAAGAGCATTTCTTTTAGTTGCTCCACTTCTAGTTTTTATACTGGTTACGTTTTTAATCCCTATAGCTGATATGCTTGTTCGAAGTATTGACGATAGACAAATTAATACTGTTTTTCCAAAAACTTTTGAAGTTTATAAAAAATGGGATCAACAAGGTTTACCTTCCGAAGAACTTTATGAAACAATGTTTTTTGAAGTAAAAAATAGCGAAGGTTACGATATTGGTAAAGCAAGTACCCGAATGAACTATTCAAAATCCGGTTGGAAAAGTTTATTAAAAAAATCTAAAAGAAAATTTAAAAAAATTGAAGAGGGTCCCTACAAAGAGCAAATGATTGCAGCTGAAAAAAGATGGGGGGATATTGATTATTGGAAAGCTTTGGGGGTAATGGTCGATCCCACAACTATGGGGTATTATTTGAATGCCGTTGATTTAAAATTCGATTCTAATAAAGAGATCATTCGACAAAAAGAAAACAGACGAATTTATAATCATACATGGATTAAAACATTTAAAATAAGTTTTTTGGTTATGTTTTTTTGTTTGATCTTGGGATATCCAATTTCTTATTTGCTTGCAACATTACCTTTAAAATATAGCAACCTTTTAATGATATGTGTGCTGTTACCTTTTTGGACATCGTTGCTGGTTCGAACCGTAGCGTGGATGGTTATGTTGCAACAAAAAGGCGTTCTTAATAATTTGTTGGTGATGTCCCATGTTATTGCAGACGAAAACCGCTTTCAACTTATGTACAATCAAACAGCAGTTGTAATAGTCATGACACAAATTTTATTACCGTTTATGGTTTTGCCTTTGTATAGTGTGATGAAAACAATCCCACCAACTTATATGCGTGCAGCTTTAAATCTTGGAGCTTCGCCTTTACATGCTTTTTGGAAAGTTTATATGCCAAATTCGGTTCCAGGGATTAGTGCAGGATGTATGCTCGTATTTATAATAGCAATTGGATATTACATAACGCCAGAATTAGTAGGTGGTAAGGATGGACAAATGGTAGGAAACTGGATTGCTTATCATTTGAAAACAACTTTGAATTGGGGGCTTTGCGCCTCACTGGGAGCTATACTTTTAGCAGTGATGACAGTTTTGTATTGGGCTTATAATAAAATAGTTGGAATAGAAAATATTAAATTAGGATAATTATGGCTTTACCGACATATGCAACAACAGGACAAAGAATAGGGTACTATTCATTTTTAACCTATTGCGGTTTTGTCTTTTTCTTTTTAATTGCACCTATCTTTATAATTCTTCCTTTATCATTTAGCGCTTCACCATTTTTTGAATTTACAAAAGAGTTTATGAATTTTGAGCCAGAGGCCTATTCGCTTAGGTGGTACAGGCAAATGGTTGGTATTAGCAGTATAGGAGATACAACAGTTGTTACTAATAAGTGGATGTTGGGAACTAGAAATAGTTTTTTCATTGGAATTTGTGCCACATTTTTAGCAACCGCACTAGGTACTGTTGCTGCCCTAGGTTTAAGCAGACCGAATATGCCATTTAAAGGCACTCTTATGGCAATATTGATTTCACCGATGATTGTTCCGTTAATTATTACATCAGCAGGAATGTTTTTCTTTTATTCAAAAATTGGATTGACTCATACTTATCTAGGTTTAATTCTTGCACACACGGCTCTTGGAACACCGTTCGTTGTTATTACAGTTACGGCCACCTTAACCGGTTTTGATACTAATTTAATTAGAGCATCCCAAAGTTTAGGTGCAGATACTATGCGAACTTTCTTTAAAGTTATTATGCCTTTAATTCTTCCTGGTGTTATCTCTGGAGCATTATTCGCATTCATTACTTCTTTTGATGAAGTTGTAGTTGTTATGTTTGTAGGCAGCGTTGAGCAAATAACTATACCGAAACAGATGTGGGCGGGTCTACGCCAAGAAACGAGTCCTGTAATTTTGTGTATGGCTACATGCTTAGTTGCTCTATCTATTGCACTACTAACAACAGTTGAGATGCTGAGAAGAAGGTCTGAGCGACTGCGTGGTATTAAATTACATAAATAAGTCATGAAATGGGCACTTGTAGTTTATTTTATGACTACTGCCGGTTGGCAATCTGCAGAAGTACTTGGTAAAGACAAAATAGGTTGGTCTCGAGTTGTATACGAAACCTATCAACAATGCTCTTCTCGAGCTAGAATGTTTAATGAGGATCCCGAATATAGAAACAAAATAAAAGCAAAATGCGAACGTGTAGAAAAATAATTCTACAGTATTATTCCGACATCATTCCTACAGCCCACAATGCCAAAACAATGTATAAAAAAACCATAATATTTATTATAATAAGTAAATGAAAAAAAAAAAAGACAAAATTCCTATACAACCAGTGAGCGGCACAAAGGTTCCTCGATTTGCTGGAGCCTCTACATTTGCAAGACTTCCTGAATTAAGAGATGTAGAAAATTGTGATGTTGCCATAGTGGGAGTTCCATTTGATGCGGGAACTAGTTATCGTCCAGGGGCACGTTTTGGTCCTCAAAGTATTAGACAGGCATCAAGACATTTAAGAACAAATTACCATCCAGCATACGATTCAGAACCTTTTCTGGAACAACAAGTGGCTGACGCTGGAGATATTACTTGTAATCCATTTAATATTAACGAGTCCGTTGAACAAATACAAAAGGCAGCCACAGATCTATTAGGTAAGGTTGGAGGAATAATTAGCATGGGTGGAGATCACACAATAGCTTTGCCTTTGTTGCGTGCTGTTAATCATAAAAACAAAGGACCTGTTGCTTTGGTTCATTTTGATGCTCACTTAGATACCTGGGATACTTATTTTGGTGCACCATATACTCACGGCACCCCTTTTCGAAGGGCTAGAGAGGAAAAATTATTTTTGGAAGACTCTTCTATGCATGTTGGTATTAGAGGACCGTTGTATAGCAGGGATGATTTAAAAAATGATGCCGAATTTGGTTTTAAAATTATTCATTGTGACGATTTTCAAACCGAAGGTATCGACAAAATTGTAAAACGAATACGAGATAGAGTTGGAAATAATTCTCTTTATTTATCTATTGATATTGATGTTTTGGATCCTTCACATGCGCCAGGAACCGGAACACCAGAAATTGCGGGCATGACTACACGCGAAATAGTGAACGTGCTTCGAGGGCTAGCAGGACTAAAATTAATTTCTGCCGACGTAGTTGAAGTATCTCCAGCTTATGATCATGCAGAACTTACTTCACTTGCTGCTGCTACGATCGTTTATGAATTAACAAATTTATTTGCGAGAAGTTAAGTTCAATTTGTAATCTGCTCTTTAAGATCAATAAGCATTTTTAAACAAAGTTTTAACTGATCAAAACTTACATGTTCATCAATTTTATGTGCCTGCTCAATAGATCCAGGACCACAAACAACAGTGCTAATACCAATTTCTTGAAACAATCCTGCTTCCGTTCCAAAGGAAACTACGTCTCGTGAATTATCTCCCGTGAGATTACAAACGAGATTTATTGCATCCGATTTTTCTTCTTTGGTGAATCCAATAATTTCCCCAATGATCTCTTTTTCAATACTGGATTTAGGGTAAACTTTTTTCATTTCTGGCAACAGAACATTTTTTACATAATTTTCCATACTTTCATTTACAAATTTTCCGTCTTCTGGAACAACTGGTCTAAGTTCCCAATCAACTACACATTGATCAGCAATCACATTTCTCGCTAATCCTCCCTTAATTCTCCCTATTTGCAAAGTTGAATATGGAGGAATAAAAGCAGAATTTTTTGGTTCCCTTTTTTTTAGTTCTTCTCTTAGTTCCATAAGTTTGTTTATAAATCTAATTGCATATTCAACTGCGTTCACTCCTTTATCGGGGGCAGATCCATGACCAGCTAAGCCAGTAAAATGAGTTGAATATTCATAACAACCTTTATGAGCCTGAATTGCTTTCATGCTAGTTGGCTCCCCAACAATACAAATAGAACAATTAATATTGCGTTTTTTCAATTCCTTAATCATTATTGGCGCGCCCTGACAAGCTGTTTCCTCATCATAAGTAAAAGAAAAATGGATTGGTTTTTTTAAATTTTGAGAAGCAAAGTAAGGAGCTAAAGCTAGGGTACAAGCAATAAATCCTTTCATATCACAAGATCCTCTTCCATAAACTTTGTTATTTTTTTCAGTAGCGACAAAAGGATCAGAGGACCATTCTTTTGCAGACGCAGGTACTACATCGGTATGACCTGATAAAATAATTCCTCCTCCATTTAACTTCTGTTTTCCAGAAATTGTTGAAAATAAATTGACTCTCTTTTTTGTTTCATCAAAAGTTTTAAAAGATGTAGCTCCAAGTTTACTTAATCTTTTTTCACAATACTCAATTAATTTTAAATTAGAAGTACCTGATACGGTCTGAAATTTTATTAACTCCGACAAAATCTTTAGAGTTTCAGGAAATACTTGATCAATAATGTTTTTTTGCATAGCCATTTAAATAAAAAAATATTATACATCATTACTATGAAACAAGAAATAACATATGAAGATTACAATAAGGTAGAGATTAAAGTTGGTACAGTATTAAAAGTTTCAAAAAACGAAAAAGCAAGAAAACCTTCATTAGTTGTTGAAGTAGATTTTGGAGGCAAAACTGGTATTCGAAAATCTTCTGCTCAGATTACGCATTATTACAACGAGCAAAATTTGGTTGGCAAACAAGTAATTGGAGTATGCAATTTTCCAAAAAAAAATATAGCCGGAATAGTTTCTGAAGTTCTTATTTTAGGAGCAATTGAAAAAGATGGTAAAGTGGTTTTGTTACATCCATCTCAAAAAGTTGAAAATGGTTTAGAAATAGCATAAACCATTGCGATGTATCCTAGTTTAGTACCACTAATTTTTTTCTCTATTGCTGCAGCATTCACTCCCGGACCTAATAATATTATAGGATCTTATTCAGGTTTTAATTTTGGTATAAAAAAATCTATACCTTTAATTTTAGGCGTTACATTTGGTTATACTACTTTGATAACTTTATCTGCAGGAGGGCTAAACGTAATATTTAGTACCTATCCAATATTAAAAACTATAATAAAAATTCTGGGTTCATTTTTTTTAATTTATTTAGCTTACAAAATTTCATTTCAAACCAAAGTTGAGGAAAAAAAAATTAAGAATCCTGTTAAATTTTACGAGACATTTATATTTCAATTTGTTAATCCTAAAGGTGTTTTTGCAGCCATTACGAGCATATCTCTTTTTGTTGAGCTGGGATCGGATTATTTATTTCATTCATTAGTAGTAATAGGAGTGTCATTTTGTGCAGCAATAACGAGCATAACAAGTTGGTGCTTATTAGGAAAATTTCTAAGACATTTTTCAGAAAATAAAAAATTTATTCAAATGTTTAATTACACTATGTCCTTTTCGTTAGTTGTTTGTGTTATACTTATTTATTTAAAAATATGAAAATAAACAGCAAAGATTCTTTTAAATCTTTAAAAAAATTAAAAGTAGATAAAAAAGTTTATAATATTTTTAGCCTTAATGAAGCTGAGAAAAATGGATTAGAAGGTGTTTCAAAATTACCCAAGTCTTTAAAAGTTTTACTAGAAAATTTATTGAGGTTCGAAGATGACCAAACTGTCAAAAAACAACAAATCTTGGCTATTAAAGATTGGTTGAAAAATAAAAGTTCAAGAAGCGAAATTGCTTTCAGACCCGCAAGAGTCCTTATGCAAGATTACACAGGTATTCCTGCCGTAGCAGACTTAGCTGCTATGCGAGATGCGATAAAGTTAAAAAAAAAGAATCCAAATAAAATAAATCCTATATCAACTGTTGATCTCGTTATCGATCATTCGGTGATGGTTGATGCTTATGCATCTAAAGATTCATTTAGAAAAAATGTAGAAAAAGAATTTTTAAGAAACGGCGAACGTTATTCTTTTTTAAAATGGAGCCAACAAGCATTTGATAATTTTAGAGTTGTTCCACCAGGTACGGGAATTTGTCATCAAGTAAACTTGGAATATTTATCAAAGGTTGTTTGGTCATCAGAAAGTAATGGTGATATGTATGCCTATCCTGACACACTTGTTGGAACTGATAGTCATACCACCATGGTGAATGGTCTCTCAGTTCTCGGTTGGGGCGTAGGTGGAATTGAGGCAGAAGCAGGAATGTTGGGTCAGCCGATATCTATGTTAATTCCAGAAGTTGTTGGTTTTAATCTTCAAAATAAACTACCTGAAGGAACTACAGCTACCGATTTGGTTCTTACCATTGTTCAACTGTTAAGACAAAAAAGTGTTGTTGGAAAATTTGTTGAATTTTATGGAGATGGATTAAAAAATCTTTCTTTAGCAGATCGCGCAACAATAGCAAACATGGCGCCAGAATATGGCGCTACCTGTGGTTTTTTTCCAGTTGATGAGGAAACTTTAAAATATTTAAAATTTTCAGGTAGGGATCAACATACAATTTCTCTTGTTGAATATTATTCTAAAGAGCAGGGATTATGGGCAAACAATAATATTATTTTTTCTGATACTTTAAATTTAGATTTATCTAAAGTAGTTCCAAGCATATCTGGTCCTAAACGTCCGCAAGACAAAGTTTTATTAACAGAGGCAGCAAAATCATTTTCAAAAGCTTTTGAAGAAAATGCAAACAGACAAAATCAAAAGGAAGAGACGGTCTCCGGAGCTGATTTTAAACTAAAAGATGGATCTATCGTAATTGCGGCGATTACATCATGTACTAATACTTCCAATCCGAATGTCTTAATTGGAGCAGGGTTACTTGCAAAAAAAGCTATTGCAAAAGGATTAAAAGTTCAACCCTGGGTAAAAACCTCTTTAGCGCCAGGCTCTAAAGTTGTTACAGATTATCTAGAAAAGTCTGGCTTAAATAAATACCTGGATGAACTTGGTTTTAATCTTGTTGGTTATGGATGTACGACTTGTATTGGTAACTCGGGACCGCTTAAACAAAATATATCTGATGCTGTACAAAAAGGAAATCTATATGTTGTTTCAGTATTATCCGGCAATAGAAATTTTGAGGGAAGAATAAATCCGGATGTGAAAGCAAGCTATCTTGCTTCTCCGCCTTTAGTTGTTGCATATGCGTTAGCCGGATCTATGAATGTTGATTTATATAAAGAACCTTTGGGTAAAGATAAAGAGGGGAAGTCTGTTTTTTTAAAAGATATCTGGCCAACCAATAAAGAAATCGAAGAATTGATTTTAACATCAATCAATGCGGACATGTTTGTTAAACGTTATTCAAACATATCAGAAGGTCCTAAAGAATGGAGCGCAATTAAAACTAATGATAGCAACATTTATAATTGGGATGACACATCGACTTATGTCAAAAAACCACCGTTCTTCGAAAATATGTCTGATCAGCCTGAGGGATTTAAAAAAATTGTTGGAGCTAGACCCTTATTAATTTTAGGCGATACAGTAACCACGGATCATATTTCACCCGCAGGTTCTATTAAAAAGGATAGTCCAACAGGCGATTATTTTATGGAGCATCAAGTCCAACAAAAAGATTTTAATTCATATGGAGCTAGAAGAGGAAATCATGAAGTGATGAAGCGTGGTGCATTTGGAAATATTAGAATACGAAATGAGATGGTCTCTGGAACCGAAGGAGGATTTACTAAAATATATCCAGAAGGAAAAGTTGCCAGTGTGTACGATGCTGCTATGGAATATAAAAAAAGAGGAAATGATCTGGTGGTAGTTGCTGGAAAAGAATACGGAACCGGATCATCTAGAGATTGGGCAGCAAAGGGTACAAAATTATTGGGAATAAAGGCAGTTATAGCCGAGAGTTTTGAAAGAATACATCGTTCAAATTTAGTTGGCATGGGAGTGCTTCCACTTCAATTTAAAGAAGGATTTGACAGAAAAAAATTAAATATAAAAGGCTCTGAACTATTTACCATCATTGATATTGAAAAAGGCGTAAGACCTAGGCAAGAAGTTGATTGTGAAATTAAATATGCAGATGGAGTGAGCAAAAGGATAAAACTGTTATGTAGAATTGATACCGCAAATGAAATTGAATATTATAAGAATGGCGGAATTCTCCAATATGTTTTAAGAAATATATTATAAAATGGGAAAGAAAATTGAGAAAAATTAAAGTAAAAGTTTATCCTTCAACGGCAAAGTTAAAAAAAGCAGACCAGCTAGCATGGAAAATGGCTGAGATAGCTTCAGATAATGCACCTTTAAATGCAGAAGCCGTTGATATGGTTATTAATAGAATTATAGATAATGCTGCAGTAGCAATAGCTTCTCTTCAAAGAAAACCAGTGAGTTCAGCAAGAGATATGGCTTTGGCTCATCCAAGAGAGCATGGCGCAACCGTTTTTGGCATTAATTCGAATCAGAGATTTCATTGTGAGTGGGCAGCTTGGGCAAACGGAACTGCTGTAAGAGAATTAGATTTTCATGATACTTTTTTGGCATCTGATTATAGTCATCCGGGAGATAATATTCCTCCGATCTTAGCGGTAGCTCAACAAAAAAATTTATCAGGTATGGATTTGATTAGAGGAATTATTACAGGATATGAAATTCAGGTAAATTTAGTTAAGGGTATTTGTTTACACAAACATAAAATTGATCATATTGCTCACTTAGGCCCCAGTGTTGCTGCAGGACTTGGTTCATTATTAAAACTTGATACAAAAACAATTTATCAATCAATTCAACAAGCTTTACATACAACAATTTCTACAAGGCAATCGAGAAAGGGGCAAATTTCAAGTTGGAAAGCGTTTGCTCCATCACATGCCGGCAAGCTAGCAATTGAAGCAGTAGATAGAGCAATGAGAGGAGAGGGTTCTCCGAGTCCGATATACGAAGGGGAAGATAGCGTAATTGCTTATGTACTTTCTGGACCTAAAGCAAAATATACTGTTCCTTTGCCAAAAATTAATGAGGAAAAAAAAGCTATTTTAGAAACTTATACCAAAGAACATTCAGCAGAATATCAAGCGCAGGCATGGATAGATTTAGCCAGAAGCTTAAATAAAAAAATTAATAATACTTCCAATATCAAAAAAATTGAAATTCATACAAGTCATCATACTCACAAAGTAATTGGTACAGGCGCGAATGATCCACAAAAAATGGACCCAAATGCTAGTAGAGAAACACTAGACCATTCTATTATGTATATTTTTGCAGTAGCATTAGAAGATGGGAATTGGCATCATATCAACTCTTATACTTCCGAAAGATCAAACAAAAAGAGTACAATTGAACTTTGGAAAAAAATTAAGACTTTTGAGGATAAAAAATGGACAAAAAAATATCACGATCCTAATCCGAAGAAAAAATGTTTTGGAGGGCGTGTAATCATAAAAATGAAGGATGGTTCAAAAATAGAAGATCAACTTGGTATTGCTGATGCTCATCCTAATGGAAAAAAACCATTTAAGAGAGAAAATTATATTAATAAGTTTAAAACACTTACGGCTAATATTGTTGATCAAAAAGAATCTGAAAGATTTTTAGAAGATGTTCAGAATCTAAAACAAATGAGTAAATCAGAACTTCATAAGCTAAACGTTGAAGTCACTTCCGATCTTCAAAAACATAAAACTTCAAGTAACAGTATATTTTGATTTTTTATTTGCTATTCAATAAGTATTCACTTAGCATTAAAAGAATAAAAAAAAGGGGGAAAATATGGAAAAAGAAATGCTTGCAATAGCAAAACTTAAATCTGGCGAAGGAAAATTTGAAAAGTTTATGGGATTTATGCAATCAGATGAAGGAATGGCAGTAAGAAAAACTATTGCTCATGTTGAAAAAACAGTTCCAGCAATAGCACCAGATAAAAGTTATGTTATGTTTAAAGTCTCAGTTCATAATGAAGAAGAAATGAAGAAGTTCGCTTCAGGTAATAATCCGATAGCAAAACCTATTTTCGATGAATGTATCGAAGTTGTTCAAATGTATGAATTGAGTAAAGTTAATCTATAAAGATTAATAAAACAACTAAAGGAAAGAAATATGTCGATAATAGAAAAAATGGCAAAAATAGTTAACGATGGAGACGTTGCTGCTGGAGAAAAGTTGATACATGATGATTATCAATTTTTAATGCACGCATCTGGAAAAAAACTAGGTAAACAAGATATTTTAAAATGGCTAGGCATGAAAGACGTCCAAATGGAAAAAGTTAGAGTGCTTTTTGAAAATGATGAAGTTGGATTCGGGCATGCTTTTACAAGTTATAAAGATGGAAATAAAGAAGCTGTAATGACTTACTATAAATATAAAGATGGAAAAGTTGTTTATATGGAAACTGGTGCAACTAAAATGCCAAAATAATTATAGTCTGCTCGAATTAAAACCAAGAAGCAAAAGGCTCGTTGATTGTTAGTACTTCGTATCCAATCAAACCACCTATAATTAATTGTACGGCTACTAATAAAATTACAGCTAGACCTACGTACCCAACCCATTTGTGGTCTTGAATATATTTTGCAAAATATGAAGCTAAAGCTCCCACTAAGATTACTGACAAAACTAAACCAAATAATAATAGTAAATAGTGTTCTTTCGCCGCTCCAGCTACTCCTAAAACATTATCGAAACTTAAAGTAATATCAGCAATTAAAACTTTATAAACTCCACTTCTAAAAGAGGGTTCTTTAGATTGTTTGGTTGGAGATTTTATTTTTTTAACAGTAAACAAATCTTGTCTAAGTTCATTAACTATCCATAGAAGAAGTATTCCACCAATTAATTTAATAAAAGCAAATTGAAATAAAAAAGTTGCGGAAAAAGCAAATATAACTCTGAAAATAAATGCAGCAAAAACACCCCACATAATAATTTGTCTTCTGTTTTTTGGTGCAAAATTTGCTGCGATCATGCCAATAATAATGGCATTATCTGCAGCCATGACTATGTCTATAAAAATAATTTGAATAAATATTACTGTTTCTTCTAGCACTTTATATTGTGTTTAAGTCTATCACTTAAATGTAAGGATTATAAGCCCATTGCAAAATTGCTTGTCTTTGTCTTCTTCTGCAATAAATATCGCCTGGTTCACAGTTTTTTTTTATTGCCGTTACGTGTCTTTTGAAAGCTTTCCATCTTTTAATTTGAATTTCGTCTATATGAGGAATGCGTCTTCCGTTTTTAAATCTGCAATACCATTGAAACCAACCAAGAGGATCCTCTTTATAAATCCATCCTTTATCCATCCATTCTTTTCTTGATAAACCTGCTTTAACTTTAAATCGGTTTTTTTCTACATCAAAAGTTTTACTCAGTTTTGCATTTTTAAACCATGATTTTGGATATTCTTTTATTTTATTATTAAAATAAGAACCACCAAACACACCCATCTCTAACATTTTCCGTGGTGTTAACTGGGGCTTAAATAGTTTGTAATAATCTGCTGTTTTTTTTTTATTACTCGATCTCATCCCGACTTTGATTTAAGAAGGTGATCCAGACTCAATTTATTAGATCCGTAGGCAACAATAATCATAAATCCTCCAGCGATTGCTAGGTCTTTTAAAAAAAATGTTAATTGCATTCCATCGTTAAAGTCTGTGTGAAAAATTATTGCTACAGACAAAGTAAATAAAGACATTATCAATGCTGCAAGTCTTGTTTTGTAACCAACTATGAGCAGCAGCGGAAATAAAATTTCAAGTACCACTGCAGGAATAAACAATATACCAGGCACACCATAGTCTTCCATATACGCAATGACTTGTTCTTGCGTAAAAAGTTTTCCAACGCCTTCTATTAAAAATAATGCTGAAAGAAATACTCGACCAAAAAGTTCTACAATATGCATTCTAATTTTCTTCTATAAGTTCTTTTAATTCATCGTATTCTTCACAATTACATCCTTTAAGAACTTCAAGTCTTTCTTTGGCAAGTTCAATCCTATTTGTTTGAACATAAAGTTCTCCCAGATATTCGTTAATGCCCAAATGTTTAGAGTCCAACTCTAAACCTTTAAGATAATAAATTTCTGCTTGTTCCAGATCGCCAGTTTTTCTTAAAGTGTAGCCCAAGTAATTTAGTATATCGGCATTTTTTTTATCTTTAGCGTAAGCTTTTTCTAATTTTTTATAAGCTTTTAAATACAGTTTTTTTGCTTTTTCAATTTTATCTTTTTTTTCTAGCTTTTTTGCTCTAAGGACTAATTTTTTTCCTGCTTTATATAAGTTCACTTTATCCGAGGCACCACTGCTAGAGTCTCCGCTGCTTGCTGCTGCATAAACAAAATTAGGTTGAAAAGATAATCCCAATAAAATAAAAAGTATTATCAAAAGTTTAATATTTGTTTTAAAAATGGCCATTTAATTTTAAATTGATTTATATAAATTTTTTCATTTTATCCAAGGGGTTTAAAGTCACACCAGATTTTACAAGCCCTTCTTTAATTTGCATGGCAGTACTTACAGCGCTTTTACCATCTCCATGCACACAAATTGAATCAATTTCACAAGGAATTTTTTTTCCTGAATAACAGTTCAAGGCCTGACTCTCCACCATTTTAATAACATGTTTCTTTGCAATTTCTGGATCAATAATCATTGCATTGTCTTTTGATCTTGAAACTAAATTTCCATCATCTTCATAATTTCTATCGGCAAATATTTCTGCTGCAATTTTCATTCCAAGTTTTTTACCAGCTTTTTCCATTTGAGATCCCGTTGGAACTAGAAATATTAATTCTTTATTAGTCTGCATTATTGTTTCAGAAATTACTTTTGCTAAATCGTAGTCTTCGCATGCCATATTATTTAAAGCTCCATGCGGTTTTACATGCGTGACTTTCATTCCTGTCTTTTGAGCAATATCAGACAGAATGTTAATTTGGTCTACAATTAGCTTTTTTATTTCACTTGAAGGCAAATTAAGTCTTTTTCTTCCAAAATTTTCTGGATCGTTAAAAGATGGATGAGCTCCTATACTAACATTATTTTTTTTTGAAATTTCAATGGTCTTTTCCATAGTTGGCTTATCGCCTGCGTGATACCCACAAGCTATATTTGCTGAGTTAACAATTTTCAGTAATAATGGGTCATTTTCAGTGGAATGTAACCTTGAACTCTCGCCTAAATCACAATTAATATTAATTTCCATCTTACAAGTCCTTAGTTTATTTAATAAGGAATACCAATTATTATATCAATTTATGATCAAGAAACTAAGCAATATTGGTGACTGCGGCGTTGTTTGTGATTTTGGCGAAGAAGTTAATCGAGAAATAAATACTCGTGTTATTAAATTATTCCACCATGTGAAAAAGGAGGTTTTAAAAGGCAATTTAAATGGAATATTAAATTATACACCATCATATAATAAATTAATTATTAATTTTGATCTTGAGAAAATAAATTCTTCTAAAATTATCGATTTTTTAAAATCAGTAGATTTTTCCAAATTAAATTTTTCACAAAATAGCAAAAAATGGACAATTCCTGTTTGTTATGATTTTGAGATGGATTTAGGAAATGTAAGCAGAACATTAAAAATGAATAAGGATGAAATTATAAATATTCACTTAAATACCGATTTTTTCGTTTACATGGTTGGTTTTGTACCAGGGCATCCTTTTATGGGAGATTTAAGATCAAAACTTTTTTTAAACCGTTTAAAGACACCCAGAGTTAAAATACCAGCAGGTTCAGTTGGTATTGTAGAAAAATTTTGTAATATCTATCCTTATGAAAGTCCTGGAGGCTGGAATATAATAGGAAGAACTCCCACTAAACTTTTTAATGTGCAAAATGAATCTAGCCCGTGTCTTTTATCGCCAGGAGATTTAGTTAAATTTCAATCAATTTCAAAAAAGGAGTTTGAAAAATTATTTAATGAGTAATTATTTTTTTGAAGTTTTAAGATCCGGTATCAACACTACCTTTCAGGATAAAGGCCGTTTTCATATGCAACACCTCGGAGTTACCCCAGGAGGGAGCATGGATTTAGAGTCATTTTCAATTGCAAATGCTTTAGTAGGAAACACTTCAGACGAAGGAGTTTTAGAATTTGCCTATCAGGGACCCTTGCTGAAATTAATTAAAGGTAGAACAAAAATTGCAATTACAGGCAATGTACTATTTCAAATAATTAAATCAAACCAAGAAACAATAAAAGGAGAATGTAATAGAACTTATACTTTAGATGAGGGAGATCAAATTGATATTTTAGCAACCAGACAATCAGCTTATGGCTATATGGCTTTAGAGGGAGGATTTGATATAAAATTTTTTTGCAAGAGTGTTTCTACTTTATCCAGAGCTCAAATTGGGCCTAACGAAGGAAAAAAAATAAAAATAAGTGATAAAATAAAAATTAGAATAAACAGTAAAAATAAAAAAAATTTTTCAACTAAGATTTCAAAAAAAAACAAAAGTACAATTAGAGTTTTAAAAGGTCCTCAATTTGATTATTTTGCAAAAGAAAGTCAAAAAGATTTTTTTTCAAAAGAATATAAAATTTCTAATCTAACAGATCGAATGGGAATGCGATTGGAAGGTTTAACTATAAAAAATACTGTCAGCACAAATATTCGTTCGGAAGGTATTACTAAAGGTGCAATCCAGGTTCCTGCTGACGGACAACCGATAGTTTTATTAACTGACTACCCTACAATTGGAGGATATCCCAAAATAGCAAATGTAATATCTGCGGATTATCACTTTTTAGCACAAAAAATACCTGGGGAAAAAATTTCGTTTCAAAATGTGGAGTTGCAGGAGGCTGAGCAATTGTATAAAGAACATCTCAATAATATTTCAGAAATTATAAAAAATATTAAAGAGATAAATTGAAACTATTAAATAAAATTCCTGGCACAGTTTTAGTACTACTAGGCGCGTTATGCTTAAGTTTTGGTGGTATAATTGTAAAATCTTTTGAAGGCGCTAATTTGTGGCAAATTCTTTTTTGGAGGCAAACTTTTTTTTCAATTATTGTAGCTTTATATTTATTAATTGTTTTTAAAAAAAATTTCTTCAAATCTTTTCATACATCTGGATTACCTGGACTTATAGCTGGAATATTTTTAGGTATTGGCTTTTCTGCTTATGTATTTGCTATGTATCATACTACTGTTGCTAATACACTTTTTATAATTTCAACAGAAACAATTTTTTTAGCTTTATTTGGATATATTTTTTTAAAGGAAAAAATTAATTTAATAACTTTTATTTCAATTATTGTGGGCATGTCCGGTGTTCTTCTTATAATTGGAAGCTCCTTATCTATTCAATCTAGTAGTCAACTTTTTGGCAATATAGTTGCATTTATAATGCCTATTTCATTTGCCGTATTAATTGTAATAGTCAGAAAATATCCAAAAGTGGATATGGTTCCATCACAATTTATTGCGGGAATTTTTGCTGCTTTAATCGGATATTTAGTAGCTGGCAAATTATCTGTTTCGTCTCACGACTTATTTTTAGGATTTTTAGCAGGAACTTTTCAAATTGGTTTTGGATTTATAATGATTACTATTGGATCTCAAACTACTCCAGCAGCTGTAGTGGGTATTTTAATGTTAACCGAAGCAGTTTTTGGTCCACTGTGGGCTTGGCTTTTCATAAATGAGATACCACCTTCAAGTGTGATTATTGGAGGCAGTATTATTATTTCAGCAATTTTATTTGAGTTTTTTTTCAGTCCTAAAAAAAAATAGTTTTATCATTTGGTACTTAATCACATATGAAAATTGCAGTAATAGGTTCAGGTATATCCGGATTAGGTGCTGCTCATTTTTTATCTAAAAAACATAAAGTAGATGTGTTTGAAAAAGAAAATCATTTTGGAGGTCACTCTTATACTGTTGAGATTCCAACAAATAATCCAAATAATTTAATCTCGATTGATCTAGGTTTTATTGTATTTAACAAAATTAATTATCCAAACTTGGTCAAGCTTTTCAGTACATTGCGGGTACCTTATGAAAAAAGCAATATGTCTTTTTCTGTTTCTGTCAAAAATTCAAATATAGAATATTCAGGAAGCGGATTAAGAGGATTGTTTTCTAATAAATATAATATTTTAAATTTTAATTTTTTTAAAATGTTGAAAGATATAATATTTTTTTACGGAGAAGCTGAGAAAATAAAAGAAAACGAATGTAAAGATCAGACACTAGGTAATTTTTTAAAATCTAGAAAAATGTCAAATTATTTTATAAATTTTCACATTATTCCAATGGTCGCGGCTATATGGTCTATGCCTTCTGATTTTGCACAAAAAATGCCGATGTCTCTATTTTTGAATTTTTTTAAAAACCATGGTTTGTTTAAAATTAAAAATAGGCCTGAATGGTATACCGTAACTGGAAGAAGCAAAGTTTATGTAGATAAAGTTTTGAAAACGATTAGCGGTGAATATTTTAAAAATTATCAAATTAAGAAGGTTTATAGAAATAATAATAGTGTAAGATTATATTACGGTTCTTCCAATGAATATTTTGATTACGATCACGTGGTGTTCTCAACTCATGCTGATGAGACATTAAAATTAATTCAAAACCCCACAGATAAAGAAAAAAATTTTTTAAGCAATTTTAAGTATAAAAAAAATTTAGCTTATCTTCATACTGATGTTTATTTTATGCCCAAAAATAGAAATTTATGGTCAAGTTGGAATTCAATTTTGGATAAAAATGATTTAAATAAAAATTGTGTCACGTACTGGTTAAATAAATTGCAAAATTTAAAAACTTCAAAAGATTACTTTCTTACACTTAATCCAATTATAAAAATAGATAATAATAAAATTATAAAAAAAATTGAATTTACCCATCCTTTTTATGATATGAAAGCTATTAGATCACAACAATATCTTGCAGAGTTACAAGGGGTAAATAATAGTTGGTTCTGCGGAAGTTATTTTGGCTATGGATTTCACGAGGATGGATTGAAATCGGCTATAAATGTGGCTAGCAAATTATGAGTTTTTTTTCATCTTGCATATATTCAGGTTTTGTTACCCATAGGAGATTTAAACCTAAAAGACATTTTTTTTCTTATAAAACTTTTTCTTTGTTAATTGATCTAAACGAAGTTAAAGATTTGGGGAGAGAAATAAAATTTTTTTCTTACAATAAATTTAATGTCTTAAGTTTTTATGATTCAGATCATGGCCCACGCGATGGTAGTTGCCTGATCAAATGGGTAAAAAAAGTATTAGCTGAATCTAGAATAAGTTTTGAATCTGGAACAATTAAGTTACTTTGTTTTCCACGTTTTTTTGGTTATGTCTTTAATCCTTTAAGTATTTTTTATTGTTATGACAAAAACTCACAACTTAAAGCAATTCTTTACGAAGTAAAAAATACTTTTAATGAACAACACACTTATGTATTTCCAGCGTCAACCTCTTCCAATTTGATTTTACATAGGTGTGACAAAAAGTTTTATGTTTCCCCATTTATAGAAATGAAAACATTTTACAACTTTAGATTGCTAAAACCTGGAAATAATATGAATGTTTTTATTAAACAAGCTGATTTAGATGGAGTTTTACTTATTGCTTGTCAGGTTGGAAAACGACTTGAATTGAATAGCAAAAACTTGTTTTTTCAGTTTTTAAAGCATCCATTAATGTCAGCTAAAGTTATTTTAGCGATACATTTTGAAGCATTTAGATTGTGGATTAAAGGAGTTAAACACGTCAAAAGAAAAATAAAAATAAAAAATAATTTATCTATAGAGAATTAATGAATAAAATTTTGCACCGTTTTTTTGATCAGTTTGTTTTTATGAATTTGAAAAAAATTTCTTTTGGATATTTACATTTGACTGACTCAAAAGGAAAAGAGCATTTTTTTGGTAATAATAAAAGTTTACTCAAAGCAAGAATAAAAATAAATGATCCAAGTTTCTGTTACAAAATCCTTAGAAAAGGGAGTTCAGGACTAGCAGAAAGCTATATGAAAGGTGAGTTTGAAACTGAAGATTTGACCTCTTTAATAGAATTGAGTGCCAAGAATATTAATACGACCCATGGGTTTGTTGGATTTTTTGAATTTTCATTAATTAAAAATCTCTTAAAAAATAATATATTAAGAAATACAAAAGATAGAAGTAAAAAAAATATATCTAAGCATTATGATTTAGGAAATGGTTTTTTTTCTACTTGGCTCGATAAAACACTAACTTATTCTTGTGGCATATTTAATTCTTCAAATGAAACTTTGGAACAAGCTCAAATTAATAAATATAACAAATTAATCAATATGGTTAACCCAACAAAGGGAGACAAGATTTTAGAAATAGGATGTGGCTGGGGCGGTTTTGCGGAACATCTTGCAGAAAATTATGATATTAAATTAGATTGTATTACAATTTCAAAAGAACAATTTTTCTTTACAAAAGAAAGAATTAGGCGAAAAGGATTGAACCATAAAGTAAATGTCAAAATGATGGATTACAGAGATGTTAATACAAAATATGACATAATAATATCCATTGAGATGATTGAAGCTGTAGGTGAAAAATATTTAGACAAATATTTTAATGTTATTAAAAATAATTTATCCCAAGGTGGAAGGGCAGCTATTCAGTCTATTGTTATTAAGAACGAATTATATAATAGATATAGGGCAAAAGAAGATTTTATACAAAAATATATTTTTCCAGGTGGTTTTTTGCCTTCAGTAGAATCCTTAAATAAATTATCTGACAAGTCAGGTTTAAAAATTGATCAATACGATTTATGTGGCACACATTATTCTAATACTTTACAAAAATGGAGAGAACGCTTTTTAAATTCATGGGATCTTATTTCTAAACAAGGTTTTAACCTAAATTTTAAAAAAATGTGGGATTTTTATTTTTCTTATTGTGAAGCTGGTTTTAGGTCAAAAAATATAGATTTAATTCAGTTTTCTTTATGTAATAAATAATTAAATATGAAAATTATATTTACTTTATTAGTTGCGTTTTTATTAACTAATTGTTCAGGAAATGGTATGAAACCAATAGATTTTAAAGATCAAAAACCAAGACTAATTATAGAAGACTATTTATCAGGCAACGTTAAGGCTTGGGGAATTTTACAGAATAGATCTGGTAAAGTAACAAGACAATTTTCAGCTGATCTAAATGGAAAATGGGATGGGAAGCAATTAATTTTAAATGAGAAATTTTACTGGTCAGATGGCGAAGTTCAAAAAAGACAGTGGAAAATAGACAAAATTGATGAACACAACTATGAAGGAATAGCAGGTGATGTTGTAGGTAAGGCCAAAGGTTATTCTTATGGACCAGCTTTTAAATTTGAATATGTTTTATTAGTTCCTGTTAAGGGCAAGGAAATGAAAATTACTTTTGATGATTGGATATTTAAGCAAGATGAGAAAGTTGCTATTAATAGAGCTACAATGACTAAGTTTGGAATAAAAGTTGCGGAATTAACTGTATTTTTTCAAAAAGATTAATATTTAACTGTTTTCATTCCTTTTTTTATCAACAAAAAATATAACCAATTGGGCATAATTTTTAATAATTTCATTATCATTGTGAAAGCTAGTGGAAAATGAATTTCAAATGCATTTTTTTTTGTTAAACCAATAAACATTTTTTCCGCAGCAAATTCGGGAGATTTTATCATTGGCATTGGAAATTTATTTTTATCCGTCATAGGAGTTTGGATAAATCCAGGGCTTACCAATGAAACTCTTACGTTGTGTCTTTTAAAGTCGAAATAAAGACTTTCAGCTAGGCTCGTCAGAGCTGACTTAGATGCACAGTAACCCGAGGCCGCCGGTAAACCTCTGTAACCTGCAACAGAAGAAACTATTGAAATGTGACCACTTTTTTTTTCTCTAAAATAAGTATTTACCGCCATAATACAGTTTAAAGTTCCAAAAAAATTTGTTTCCATTATTTCTCTAATTTTTTCACCACTTAATTTTTTTTCAGATTCAGGGTCGTGTATTCCTGTACAAAAAACGCAAATATCTACTGTTTGAAATTTTTCTATTATACTTTCAAAAACTTTTTTAGCTTTAGCTTCATCTTTAACATCTAAAGGAAATGAATGAATATTCGAATTAGTATTATTTAAATCTTGTAGTAAATTTTCTCTTCGAGCAGATGCGGCAACTTGCCATCCTTTATTAGCAAATTTTATTGCTAATGCTTTTCCAATTCCGCTACTTGCTCCTGTAATCCAAACTTTTTGTGACATAACCCTAACTTAACCTGTTTTAATAAAAATGTAATAAAAAATGTGCGACAAGATGTATATGGAATTAATAATTTCTATAATTATATAACAAACCATGTTCCCATATAATGATGATGAAAATGCTTGGATTAGCGAAGGTTCAATATCTAAAACAAAAGTCTCAAAAGATAGTTTTATTTTTAGTATACTTTTTGCCTTTACCGCAGTTCTATTCTCAACAGCAGTCCCGTCTTTAATATATTTTTTTAGAATCAATTTATTTTAAAAGATTTTTTAAATGAGTAAGAAATATCTTATTTTTGGTGCTACGGGCTCTATTGGCTCAAATTTAGCAGATCAACTATATAACGAAAAAAAAGATTGTCATTTGATAGGAAGAAACGAAGAAGAATTAAAAAAATTAGCAAATAAACTCAATTATAGTTTTTCTGTTTGCGATGTTTTAAAAATAGATTTTGCGAAAAATTTACTAACAGAATTATCCGATACAGAAATTTTGGGTATAGCTTATTGCGTTGGATCAATTGATATTAAGCCTTTAAAAATTACTAAAGCCAGCGATTTTGTTTCAAGTTATGTTTTAAACCTAGTGGCGGCAACAGATATTATTAGAAGTTTTCAAGATAATTTAAAAAGAAATAATGCGTCTATTGTATTATTCTCTACAGTTGCTGCTAAAAAAGGATTTATTAATCATAGCATTATTTCGTCTGCAAAATCTGGAGTAGAAGGTTTAACAGTTGCTTTAGCTGCTGAACTTGCTCCTAACATAAGGGTAAATTGTATAGCTCCAAGTTTATCCAAGTCAAAGATGGCAAAAGCTGTAATTAAAAATTCTAAAATTGCAGAATCTATTGCAAAAATGCACCCACTAAAAAGAATAGGGGAAGGTTCCGATGCAGCTAGTTTATCAAAGTTTCTTTTATCAAAGGATAGTTCATGGATTACTGGACAGATAATTGGAGTAGATGGAGGTCGAGCTGCAATAGCATAAAATAAATGTCTTTAACTAAAAAAATTACTTCTCTATTAATATTTACTCTTCTCGCCTTTGGAGCTTCTGCATGGGGAAGCTATGTAACTAATCTATATAAAGAGCCTTGGTATTCTATGATAGCAAAACCATCGTTTAATCCACCTGAATGGGTTTTCGCCCCAGTTTGGATAACTTTATATATATCAATGTCAGTTGCTATTTGGTTAATTTGGATAAATCCTAAAAGAGTTGAAAAAATTCTATATATATATTTTATTCACCTACTTATTAATGGAAGTTGGAGTATATTTTTTTTCGGACTTCACTTAATACTTGTATCTTTAATAATAATTGCGATTATCATTTTTTTCGTAATTTGGTTGATTAAATTATACTATCCAATAAATAAACTTAGTTCATTTTTGATGGCTCCCTATCTTATGTGGCTAAGTTATGCATTCGTTTTAAATTTCTACATTTTTATACTTAATTAAGTTGTGATATATTTCCCAAAAAAAGGGATTTATGGATGATGTAGTGGTTGTTGGTGGCGGAATTATTGGAGCAGCCACAGCATATTTTTTATCAAAAGAAGGTAGAAAGGTAAGGGTTATTGAAAGAGATCCTACTTATAAAAAAGCATCTTTTCCATTATCTTTAGGTGGGTTTAGAAGACAATTTTTTCAAAAAGAAAACATTAATCTAGGTAAATTTGCTTTAGAGTTTATTTCTAATATTTCCAATACATTAAAAACAAAAAATAATCCCAACCCAACTGCTAGCTTGGTACCGAACGGTTATCTTTTGCTATTTGGACCAGAACATGCTCAAGAACAGTACGAGGCATTAAAAAATCACAAAGCATGTAATGCGGGTACAAAAAATATTCCGGCAACTAAGTTAAAAGAAGTTTTTGGCTGGATAAACCCAGAAGGACTAGAGACAGCAACTTATACTGATAACAAAATTGAAGGTTGGATAGATCCCCATATGTTTCATAATGCTTTAAAAAATAAAGCTACTGAATTAGGAGCAAAATTTGAAAAAGGAAATGTTAAAAAAATAAGTGACATTAAAGCTAAAACTATTGTATCTGCCGCTGGGTGTTGGACGAAAGAGTTACTAGATGATATTCCAGTTGCACCACAAAAACATACTGTGTTCAGAGTAAAATGCCCCAAGCATTATCCTGATATGCCTTTAACAGGCGACTTACCTTCAGGAGTATACTGGAGGCCTGAGGGTAAAGAGTATCTTGCCGGTTCTCCGAATTCTAAATTTGATGCACCAGATTTAGAACCCGAATGGAATGATTTTGAAGAGTTGGTTTGGCCAGCTTTAGCAAACAGAATTCCAGCATTTGAAGAATTAAAACTTACTGGGGGTTGGGCGGGATATTATGATTGTAACACTTTAGATAACAACGCAATTGTTGGCAAACACCCTAAATATGAAAATGTATTTATGGCTACAGGATTTACTGGTCGAGGGTTAATGCAAGCGCCAGGAATTGGCAGAGGCTTGATGGAATTAATTATGACCGGTAAGTACCAAACTATAGATTTATCGTGTTTTAGTTTGGATAGAATTTTTGCTAAAGAAAAAAGAACAGAACCTTATGTTCTATAATTAAGCTTTCAATACTTCAGCTTGATTTTTTTCAGTTGAAACTTCTGTTTTAAATTGATTTGATATTTTTTGAACTTCGACAGCAGATACTTTATATTCAGCACACATTGTTTCTTCATCTTTCCCGTGACCCGTTACCATATTGACCATGTGTTCTGGGAAATGGAAAGTGGTAAATACTATGCCTTCTTTAACTTTTTCAGTAACTTCAACTTTTAAGGAAACTTCACCTCTTCCTGAATAAAGTCTTGCAACATTACCTGTGTTTAACTCTCTATTTTTTGCATCTTTTGGATGAATTAACAAAATGTCTTCATCCACAATTTTAATATTTTTAGTTCTTTTCGTCATTGTTGCTGCATTGTAGTGTTGTAATACTCTACTTGTAGTTAGTATTAATGGAAAATCTTTTTTGTTTTTCTCTAATTCACTACTTTCTTTCCAGTCAAAATACTTAATTCTACCTTTTCCTAATTTAAATTCTTTTTCGTGCAGAATTTTTGTATCTGTTCCATCTTCTTTTACAGGCCATTGTAATCCTAATTTTCCAAGTCTTTCTCGAGTTATACCTTTGAAGAAAGGAACTACATCAGCAATTTCGGCCAAGACTTCGTCGGCATCATATAATTTTTGATTATAGCCAAGTTTTTGCATCATTTCTGTGACTATGAGACCATCTGGTTTTGTTCCTGGAAGAGGTTCTGCTGCTTTATTAACTCTTTGAACCCTTCTTTCAGTGTTTGTGAAAGTTCCATCTTTTTCTAAGAAAGTTGTTCCAGGCAAAACTACATCTGCGTGTTTAGCAGTTTCACTCATAAATATTTCTTGAACCACTAATAAGTCCAATGCATTCATTGCCTTAGCAACGTGAGCACTATTAGGGTCCGTTTGAACAACATCTTCACCAATAATCCATACTGCTCTTACCTCTCTATTTATTGCTGCATCAAAAATTTGTGGAATTTTTAAACCAGCTTTTGTTGGATGAACAACTCCATATTTTTCAGTATAAAAATCTTGAATTTTTTTATCAGCAACTGGAAAATAACCCGCTCCTTGATGTGGTTGGCAGCCCATGTCAGCAGCACCCTGAACATTATTTTGACCTCTTAATGGATTAACCCCAACACCTCTTCTTCCAATATTTCCTGTAATCATTGCAAGGTCAGCAATTAACATTACCGTTTTTGAACCTTGTTCGTGTTCAGTAACTCCCAGACCGTGAAACTCCATTGAATTTTTTGCAGTTGCATAAGCAATAGCAGCTTCCTTTACTTGCTGCTTATCAACTCCAGCAGCCTTAGCTAATTGATCGATATCTAATTTTTTAATTTCCTTAAGGAAATTTTCAAAGCCCTCTGTTCTGCTTAAAATAAAATCTTCTTTAATTAATTTAGCTTCTATAATGAAATATATCATCATATTTAGAACTGCTACATTAGTTCCAGGTCTTAATCTAATATGATAGTCTGCCATTCTTGCTAGTTCAGTTGTTATAGGATCTAAAACTATAAGTTTTTTCCCCTTCATTACTTGTTGCTTAATTTTTGAACCGGTAACAGGATGTGCATTAGTAGGATTTGCACCAATAACTAAGAACAAATCTGCAAAATAAATGTCCTCAGTTGAATTTGTTGCAGCTCCCGTTCCAAATGTTTGTTGCATACCCCATGCGGTTGGTGAATGACAAATTCTTGCACAACAATCAATATTATTTGTGCCTATTGTAGCTCTAATCATTTTTTGAAAAACATAATTTTCCTCGTTTGTGCATCTCGCAGATGAAATACCTGCAATAGCATCAGGACCATTTTCTTTTATTATTTTTTCTAATTTGTTCTTAATATAATCATAAGCTTCATCCCAAGATGCTTTTTCAAACTTTCCATTTCTTTTTATTAGAGGATTTCTTAATCTGTCTGCATGATCATAGAAACCAAATGCATATCTGCCTTTTAAACAAGTATGACCTGCATTTACCTCTGTTTCTTTTGGTGTATCAATAGAAACTACTTTACCATCTTTTACTGATGCTTCTAAATTACATCCCACTCCACAATAAGAGCAGGTTGTTCTTACCTTTTCATCATAGTTTGCTGATTTAGATGCAAAAACATCTGATATTGCATCTGTAGGACAAGTGTGTGCACATGCTCCGCAAGACACACAAGACGAGTCACCAAATAACATGTTGTTATCCGTGGTAATTTTTGACTCAAAACCTCTTCCGCTCATTGTTAAAACAAACGAACCTTGAATTTCATCACAAGCTCTTACACAACGTCCACAATTAATACAGTTATCTAAATTCATTCGCATATATGCATGCGAAGTATCTTTTGGAATTCCTTTATTTTGTTTTGGTTTATTATAACGGTGTTCGTTTATACCTAAATCGTTAGCTACAGTTTGTAATTCACAATTATTATTAACTTCGCAAGTTGAACATGTCATTGGATGGTCAGTAAGAACAAGTTCAACAATATTTTTTCTTAGTTTTGTTAAATCTTCATTATTAGTTAAAATATAAGAACCTTCAGTTACCGGAGTATGGCAAGAAGCAACTGTTTTCGTTGGTCCATCTTTCTTAAGAGCAACATCGACAGAACAAACTCTACACGCTCCATAAGGGACTAAATTTGGATCGTCACATAAGCTTGGAATTTTATCTTTTCCAACGTGTTCTCTCACGAATTTTAAAACAGATGTATGGCCAGATTTAATTTGATGGGCAACACCATCAATATAAGCAATTTTATGATCTTTTCCGTTTGATCCGTTTTTTCCGTTTTTCATTATTCCCCTAAGCTTCTTGATTTATATCAGTTTTAAATTCATCGGTAAAATATTTAAGTATGTTCTGAATAGGCAACGGAATAGCTCCACAAAGAGCGCATAAGCTGCCTTTTTGCATAGTAATAAGCAATTCGTTTAAAAGTTTTATTGGAATTTTGTTTGTTTTATTAATCGCTTGGTCAAACATTTCTTTACCACGATAAGAACCTAGTCTTCCTGGAAAACATTTTCCACAAGATTCTTCAGCACTAAATTTGAATAAATGATGAATATATTTAATCATATTAAAGTCTTCTGGAATGCTCACAATACTACCGTGACCCAACATAAACCCTGCTTTCGCAAATTCTTGAAAGTCTAAATTTAACTTTTCTACTTCTTTAATTGGAATAACGCCACCAAGTGGCCCACCAACTTGTAAAGCCTTTACGGGTTTAATAAATCCACCTCCAATATCATAAATGATTTTTTTCATAGGAGTTCCCATATCCATTTCATAAACACCAGGATTTTTAAATAAACTATCCAAGCAAACAAGTTTTGTACCAGCGGATTTAACATTTCCTATAGATGAAAAAGATTTTGCACCATGTTTTAATATGCCAGGTATAGCTGCTAAAGTTTCTACATTATTTACCACAGTCGGTTTTTTATAAAGCCCTTCTACAGTTGGATAAGGTGGCCTAACATCAACTTCAGCTCGTCTTCCTTCAATAGATGCTATTAATGCAGTTTCCTCTCCACATATATAAGCGCCTTGACCAATGCAAATATATAAGTCGTAAGAAAAGTCAGTACCTAAAATATCTTTACCCAAAAGATTTAATTTTTTAAGCTCGTTAATTGTACGATTAATAATTTCTATAGATTTAGGATATTCACCTCTAATGTAAAGAACGCCCTCATCACTTCCAATAATATAACCACAAACTATCATTCCAAATAATACTTTTAATGGCTGGTCTTCCAAAAGATATCTGTCAGAGAAAGCACCAGAATCACCCTCGTCGGCATTGCAAACGACATATTTTTTTTTTACTTTTTGTTGACTGCAAAAATTCCATTTCATGCCAGTAGGAAATCCTGCGCCACCTCTTCCGCAAAGATTTGATTCAGTTATAGTTTGAAGAGTTTCTTTTTTATCTTTCTTTAATATTTGTGATAGTAAATCTTTAAATTTTTCAACAGTAGACAAGTTTTCACCCATTAATATACTTTTTGTAGCATGACTTACTGAATTAATATTTTTTGTATTAGTTTTTTTACCTTTAATAATTTCATCAATTTGATCGATATCATTTCCTGAATAATTATGACCATTGTAGTGAAAAGAACTAGTTTCATAACAATGACCTAAACAAAACATCGTACCGATTTTGTCCTCACCCAATTTTTCAGATAATTTTTTTCTTACTTTACCTTGTGTTCCTGCGCACATACATGCACTTCCATTACATATCCATGCTTTTTTTCTTTATGTTCAGGTCTTAAAAATTCGTAAAAACTTTCTGCTCCGTGAATAGTTGACATTCCAACATGATATTCTTCAGCGAGTTGTTTAATTTCTTTACCATTTTTACTCTTGCTCGCTGTATTAATCATTCGCTTAAAGAGATTGTCTTTAAGACCTTTTCTTCCTGAAAGTTTACTTATATTTTTTGACATAATAAATTTATTTTAAAATACGATTTTCACCACAATATATATTAAAGCTATCAGATTTTACAAAACCAATTAAAGTCATATCAAAACGTTTTGCCAGATCTATTGCAAGACTTGTTGGCGCACCCACTCCCATTAAAAGCCCAATGTTAGCCATAAGAGTTTTTTGAACTAATTCAAAACTTAAACGACCAGAGCAAGCTATAAATTGATTTTTAGTATCAAAAATAGAATTTTTTAAACTGTGACCAATAACTTTATCCAAAGCATTATGGCGGCCAACATCTTCTTTGATTACTAATGGTTTACCCTCTTTGTTAAATAATGCGCTGGCATGTATTCCTCCAGTTTTGGAAAATTCAGATTGACTTTGTCTTAAAAGGTCAGGAATTTTAGTTATCAGAGAGTTTTTAATTTTCGGAACATCTTTGTTTATCTTTGTTTTGCAAATAATTTCTAAAGAGTCCATCGACGTTTTTCCACAAACCCCACAGCTTGAGTTTGTTAAAAAGTTTCTTCTCAGATGTTTGATGTCAAGATTCTCGCCACTATTTAAGGTAGCTCGAACTTTATTTTGTAAATCGAATTTTCCTACCTTATCTCCTAAAAATTCAACTTTTTCAATTTCTGAAATTTTATTAACTATTCCTTCACAGAATAATAAACCAACAATTAAGTCTTCGTCATTTTTTGGTGTTCGCATTGTTATTGAAATAGAATTATCAATCCATTCATTTTTTTTTTTATAACGAACTACCATTTCAAGAGGTTCTTCAATTGATACCAAATCTTCGATATTGGATGGTTTATTTTGTTTGTATTTAACAGTTTTGTATTTTGAGTTCATGCTATAACCATTTCAGAGGATATTTTTTTTTTAAGATAAAATGATTGTAAATCACTCCTCCAATTATAATAGTAACTGCTCCGACCATTATTGGAAATATTAAAAATTGAAATGAATCTTGAGTTAACATTACTACAATTGTATTTCCTCCTGCAGGCGGATGTGTAATTTTAAATGCCATCATAAGCATTACAGAAATACCTACAGCTATACCTATAGTTAGAAAGAATATCGATCTATCTTGAGAAATTTTAAATAACATTACGAATATAATTCCCACCAAAGCACATAACAGGTGACCAAATAATACATTTTTTGGTTGGGCAAATTCATTATCGGGATATCCAAAAACAACAACGACCGACGACCCAAACGATGCAGTTAACCAAAGACCATAATTAGTACCAGATAAAATAGATTGAAAGGTTATATAAGCAAGAATAGTAATTGTGACTGCTGCGCCGATACCGCCCAATAACGGAGGCCAACAAATTATTTTTTTAAAATTCATAAAGATTTTTTACTTAGTGCATCAAGCATCGTATTAATAGGCAATAATAAACATTCCTTTCTTGACATATTATTTTTTGTCATGATCTTATCAAAATCCTTCCATTCTTTGTCAAAAGAATTTACACTTTTATCAAAGCAACCGTTTGCTTGTTGACAAAAATTTTTTACTTTTTCAATTAATTTATTTTTGGCTTTTCTGGACAATAAACTCACTGAGGCCTGGCAATATATGCAGGACTCACATTCATATTTAAAATTTGTAATTTTATTGTTTTCAACAATTAGGTAAATTTTCATGTCATCACCACATATTGAATTCTTTAACTTTGAAAAGTGAGTGTGATTATCAAGCGCACCGTGATTTTCGGTATTTGAGGCTATTCTAATGATTTCTTTATCTATCATTTAAACTTTATTGTGTTTTCCTTAACATTTATAATTTGTTTTATGAGCGAACACAATATACTCGGAGCTATCCTCGCTGGCGGACAATCAAAAAGAATGGGTAAAGATAAACTCTTTCTTGAACTCAATAATAAAAAACTTATTGAACATACGTTAGATAAAGTAAAAAAATATTTAAAAAAAATAATTATAATTACCAATCAAGATAATGAATTTTTTTTCAAAAACAATTTAACAACGGTTAAAGATTGCGTCGAAGGACAACTGGGTCCATTGGTTGGTATACTTACGGCAATGAAATGGGCAAAAGAGAACTTGAGCAAGTGTTCTTGGATTGCTACATTTCCATGCGATACACCTTTTTTTCCTGAAAGTATTATAAAAAGTTTTATTGAAGAGTCGAAAAAAAAAGAATCTTTAATACTTTGTGCAAGCTCTCATGGACGTAAACACAATATTTTTGGTTTGTGGTCCTTAGATCTTTATGACAAACTTAAAGACGATTTGATAAACAAAAAAGTAAGAAAAGTTCAGGACTGGACAGAAAAAAGCAAAATAAAAAATTTGGAATTTACATTTAAAGATTATGACCCGTTTTTTAACATTAATACCAAAGAAGATTTAGAATTTGCGAAAAAATTAAGTAAGAAGATAAAAAATGAATAAAAATAATAAATTACAAGATTCTTTAAATAAAATATTTTCGTCCTCAGGCTATAAAATGGTGGATGTAAGCAGTAAAGAAGTTACTCATCGTAAGGCTCTTGCTGTTGGAGAAATAATTTTAAGTTCTGAGGTGATAGAAATGATTAAGAACAAAAAATGCCCAAAGGCGATCCACTTGCGATTGCAGAAGTTTCTGGAATCAATGGAGTTAAAAAGACAAGTGAACTAATACCCCTTTGCCACCCTTTGCCTTTAGACCATATTTCTATTCATACAGAGATTGATGAACCAAAGAATTCAATTATTGTTTACTGTTTAGTTTCTGCAAATTCTAAGACAGGTGTTGAAATGGAAGCATTATCTGGAGTGAACTCAGCTCTTCTTGCAATTTACGATCTTTCGAAAATTGTTGAACCAAATTTAAAAATTACCAACACAAGATTGCTTGTCAAATCAGGAGGTAAAAAAGGATTATGGATTAATCCTGATGGAGTGCCAAAAAAAATAAAAAACGCTTTAAATATTTAAAATGATCAAATACCAAGAGGCTATAAAAATAATAAATAAAGTTTCTTTAAATCTACCTAGTGAAAAAATTTCTATATCAGATTCTTTAAATAGAGTTTGTGCAAAAAACATCTTATCGCCATCGACAAATCCATTAGCTAATAACACAGCATTCGACGGCTTTGCAGTTTTAGCTAAAGAAACCAAAGGGCTATCTAAAAAAAAAGTTAAGAAATTGAAGATTTTAAAAACTATTGGAGCTGGCGACAATCCAAAAATAAATAATTATCTTAAAAATTCATCCGTAGAAATTATGACAGGTGGCATAGTTCCCAAACCCTTTGATTCTATTATACCAGTTGAAAAGATAAAATATTATCCATCTGAAAGAAAACCAACACATATTTTTGTAGATAGTGAAGTAAAAAAATTTTCATTTATTCGATTTGCTGGTGAAGATTATAATTTAAAAGATGTAGTAGTAAAAAAAGGTGAGTTAATTCAACCAAAACACATTATGGCTCTTACTACTCTTGGAATTAAGAACTTATATGTAAAAAAAAAGCCTAAAATAATTTTTTTTGGAACTGGCGATGAAATTGTAGATTATAAAAAGAAAAATATATCAAATTGGCAGGTTCGTAATTCAAATAATCATTATTTCACATCATTTGGAGAAAGTTTGCATTACCAAATAATAGATGGTGGAGTTATAAAAGACAGCGAACAAAGAAAACTCAAAGAAAAACTTAAAAAATCACTTAAATCAGATATTGATATATTTGTAACTTCAGGAGCAATATCTGCAGGCAAATTTGACTTTATACCAAAACTAATAAATGAACTTAGTTTTAAAACGTATTTTAAAGGTGTTTCTATAAAACCTGGTCGACCTATAATGTTGGCTAAATTTAACAGAAAAGAAAAATTATTTTTCGGGTTACCTGGAAATCCTATTTCATGTGCAGCAGGGTTTCGTTTTTTTGTCTATCCGTTGTTGCGAAATAGTTTAGGAATGCTAAAAGAAAAAAAATTTAAAGCCAAACTAATTAATAAATATTCAAAACGAAAAAATTTTACACATTTTGCAAGATGTTTAATAAATATTAATGCTAAGGGGTTGGGAGAATTAAAGGTGCTGCAAGGACAACAATCTCACAGAATCGAATCGTTTGTAAAAGCAAACTGTTGGGGCATCTTTCCAGGTGGAAAAGGGCAATTCAAATCAGGCGATATTATTGAATGGGTACCTTTAATTCCTAGTAGCTAATAGATAATTTTTATGATTTAATTTATTTATGTTAATAGATCCATTTAAAAGAAAAATATCATATGTAAGAGTTTCAGTTACAGATCGTTGTGACTTTAGATGTAATTATTGCATGTCTGAAGATATGGATTTTTTACCTAAAAAAGATGTTTTGTCATTAGAAGAATTGGACAGACTTTGTAATACTTTTATCGATCTTGGTGTAAAAAAACTCAGAATTACTGGAGGAGAACCTCTAGTTCGAAAAAATATAATGCAACTATTTAGTAATCTTGGAAAAAAACTGAACCAAGGATTAGAAGAATTAACGCTTACTACAAATGGCTCTCAGCTCGATCGTTATGCAAAAGATTTATTTGATAATGGAGTTAGAAGAATTAATGTTTCATTGGATTCTTTAGAGAAAAAAAAATTTAAAAAAATTACTCGTAATGGTGATTTAGATAAAGTTATCAACGGAATTATGATTGCAAAAAAAGCGGGATTAAAAATAAAAATTAACACGGTGGCTTTAAAAGGAATTAATGACAATGAAATTTTAAATTTAGTGAATTGGTGTGGTGAAAACAAATTTTCTTTAACATTTATTGAAGTAATGCCAATGGGTGAAATTGGGGAAAAAAGATCAGACCAGTACATGCCTCTAACTGAAGTTAAGAGTTTGATACAAACAAAATATAGCTTAACCGAAGATTCATTAAGAACTGGAGGTCCCGCAAGATATGTACATTGCCATGAAACAGATCAAAAAATTGGTTTTATTACTCCACATACTCATAATTTTTGTGAACTTTGTAATCGGGTAAGAATTACTTGCACTGGAGAAATGTACATGTGTTTAGGTCAACAGGATAAGGCAGATTTAAAAACGCCTTTGAGAAAAAGTGAAAATGATCAACTGCTAAAACACGTCATATATGAAGCTATTTCAAGAAAACCAAAAGGACATGATTTTGTTATTGAAAGAAAAGAAAATGAACAATTTGTTCCTAGGCATATGAATGTAACAGGCGGTTAATGTGGAAATTCAACTAAAACTTTATGGATCATCAAAAATATTAAGTGATAAAGATACTTTAAATATTCAATTACCTAATAATTCAAATATAGAAAAGGTTAGAGATATTTTAACTAAAATTATTTCTGAAAAACATTTAAAAAGTAATTTAGAAAACTTACCTAAGACTGCAGCCTTTTTCAGCGAAAGGGATGAAGTTGTAAATGATAATTATAAATTAAAAGATAAAGAATTTATCTCAATTATTCCTCCTATTGGCGGTGGTTAATGAATTTACATACTGTGCTTGTTAAAATAGAGGAAGAAAAAATTTCCTCAGAAAAAGCAAAAACATTTATTGCATCTGAAAAAAATGGAGCCGAATCTATTTTTATTGGAAGAGTAAGAAATGAAAATAGTGGAAAAAAAGTAACAGCCGTCACTTATGACGCTCATGACCAAGCTGTTATAAAATCTTTTCAATCGATCTGTAATGAAGCAAAAAATAAATTTGATAAAAATGCCAAGATATTTTTGGAACATGCAAAAGGATATGCGCCTGTCGGTGAAATAAGCATTTTGATAGCTGTTGGATCTGGTCATAGAGATGAAGCATTTAAGATATGTAGATATATTCTTGAGGAGGTAAAACATCAATCTCCTATATGGAAAAAAGAACACTATGCCGATGGCAAAGAAGAATGGCTTCCTGGACATTCATTAAGACCTAAAAAGAAAATATAATAAAATGAAAGAAGGTAAAGTTGATTCAGCAATTTTAATTGTTTTAATAGCAGGAATATTCTGGTCTTTTGGTGCTTTGGTCGTTCGCTTTATTGAAGATGCACAATCTGTTCCTTGGCAGTATCTCTTTTTTAGAGGCTTTACTATTTTTTTACTAATAAATTTTTATTTATTTTTAAAAGAAGGAAAGTCATTTATAGAAAATTACAAAAACATTGGAGCCTCAGGAATTCTTGGAGGAATAAGTTTAGGAATCGCTATGATGTGTTTCATATGGTCAATAACTCATACAACAGTGGCCATTACACTTTTGATGTTGGCGGCGATGCCTTTTATGACAGCAATTTTGGGTTACATTTTCCTTAAAGAAAAAGTTTCAAATACAACTTTAACAGCAATAATTGTTGCAGCAACAGGTATCATTTTTATGGCCTTTAATAGTAGAGAAATTGGAACTTTATTTGGTTTAGTGATTGGACTTTTGTCAGCATTAGGGTTTTCATTTTTTTCTGTTTCATTAAGGTGGAGGAAAAATACACCAACATTTACAACTGTTGCAGTTGCAGGACTATTTTGTGGGATATTTTCTTTTTTTGTTTTAATTTTTAGCGATGCTAATTTTTTTACTACATTTAGAAATTCATCATTATCAGCTTTACACGGAACTTTAGTTTGTTCAGGAATGATACTTTATTCTCTAGGGTCAAAACATTTACCTGCGGCTGATCTTACTTTGTTATCTTTGACAGAGGTTCTGGGTGGTATTTTTTGGGTTTGGTTACCTATTTTTGGTATCAACGAAGTTCCAACAGCTAATACAATAATTGGAGGAAGTATTATTACTTTTGCACTTTTGTATTATAGCTTGAATACCAAAAGAAATAGACGCTTTATCGGTTTAAATTAATTAGATTTTTTAGTTTGGATTTTTTTTTAAAAATTCAATGTAATCAATAACTTCTTGAAATTTTTCATCTTCAATATCCTTATAACTTTTTTGAAACTTTGATTTGACGCATATTGCAACGTGGGCATAAGGATTTCTGCCTTTAGGATGATTAGGGTGATCGGGTAATTGTCCTTTTAAATAATCACCAGCTTCCTGTATCATTTTCCAAAGTTTAGACGCATTTTCATTGTTCATTTCTTATCAGAACTTGATATATCTGCTCCGGTTGTTGGATCAAGCTCGATTCCTAGCGGAGTAATATTTCTTGGTAGTGGTGTAAATGTAGATTCTGGATTATCTTTGTAAGTTCTTTTAGTTATTCTATACAAACCAAAGGCACCAATAATTAAATGGAAAATTGCTAAATGAACAAAAAATCCATTGGTTCCAAATTTTATCATTAACAATGAACAGAGAATAGGTCCAGTCATAGCCCCCATTCCAAATATAATTTGCATTCCTCCACCAGCGGCAACAAATTTTTCTTTAGGAATATAATCATTCACATAAGCCAGATTTAGGGTAAACAATGGAATTGCCATTCCAGCATAAAGAGCTACATATATAAAAAACATTATCTTATCTACACCTACACTTGTTGCCATATACATATTTTCTAATGAAGTACCAGAGGCGAAAATTGATAAAAAACAAAATAGTGCAGCAAAAAAGGTGCAGAAAATTATTATTATTCTTCGATCACTTTTGTCGGAATAATAACCTACAGGCCACTGAAATACACCACCAGAAACTGTAACCACAAATACTAACAAAGATATTTCAAAAATAGTAAAATTCATGGAAGCCGCATAAACAGCTCCTAATGAAAATAGAGCTGAGTGTATAATTCCAGTGCAGAACATACTTACTGTACCTAGTGGCGAAGTTTTATATAAACCTTTTATATCAATATATCCTAATTTTTTAAATTTAGGCGCTTTACGTTTCGTAAGCAGAATGGGAATTAAAGATAAAGACAACAATAAAGAAATTAATATAAATGGTTCATATTTTTCAGGACTGCTAAAATTTAATAAAAGAGTTCCAAATGATAATCCTATCAAACTAAAAAACATATAAATGGATAATAACTGCCCACGTGTTCTATTATTAGCTCGATCATTTAACCAACTTTCCATAACGATAAAAACACCTACAATACTAAAACCTGTTATAAACCTTCCAAAAGTCCACACTACTGGATTTACGAAAACTGCATGAATTAAAATACTTAGTGATGCCATTGATGCAAAAGCTGCAAAAACTCTTATATGTCCTACTTTTCCTACAAGTTTAGGAATTGTATTTGCTCCAGCAAAATATCCTACAAAATATCCAGACATCATTGTGCCCACTGCTATGAAGTTAAAATCCTCTATTACAGACCTGACCCCAAGCAAGTTTCCTTGGAATCCATGAGCAACCATAAGCACGAAGTAGCCGGTGAAAAGAGCCCAAGAGTTTTGTAGTAATTTTCCCATCGATGGAAAGTAAGTATGCTGTCAGAATAATAATTGCAATGGGTAATTTTAGTAGATTAGGTTTTTTTTAAGCTGAGAACGGAATGTATGGCAATTGTAGCAATAATTACAGTTCCCCCAATGATTGTTTCTGTGCTGGGCTGTTCCTTTATAACCAACCAAACCCAAATGGGTCCTAATATAGTTTCAAGCAAAAAGAAGAGGTTGACCTCAGCTGCACTGATATACCTAGGAGCTAAAGTAATTAAAACAAAAGGTATTGCAACACACATGATGCACATAAGCGGTATTATGATTGTGTCATTTCCTTTCAAAATTAAATTATCTGCAAAAAAAAGAGCAATTAGTGTTACCATTAATTTACCCATCATTGCTGAGGGGACAAGGTTAATTTTTTTTGCAGATCTGATGATGACTGCGCCAACAGCTAAGCCTGTAGCACAAATTAATCCCAAAAAATTTCCCAAAACATCACCTCTTTCGAAGGAGTCATTAAAAATGTAGATCACCGCTAATGTAGTAATAATTATGGCGAACCATGTTTTTTGATCTGTGTTTTCTTTTAAAAAAATAAAACTAATTACTGCAGAAAGCATAGGCGCTAAAGCAATCATAATTAGTGTATTGGCTACATTGGTGTTTTCTATTGATATTACAAAAAAGATATTTGTTATGGTAAAAACGCTTGCGTAAGCAATTCCATGCCAACCATTTTCTATTAGTTGTGAAATAAATTTAGTTTTATAAACAAATAATAGACCTACAAAAACAACAAGAAAGGGGATAAAGCCTCTATAAAAAATCAGATTCCAAGATGTAAGATTTGCCAATCTGATAAAAAGCGAATCTGGAGTAATAAACATGATTGCCGTAAAGGCAAGCAACATTCCTTTTTTTTGATCACTATATAACATAATTTTTTGCAATAGATTTTAGTTCTTCAATGCTTTTAATTTTATTCGAGCAGGTTTGGTTTTTACAAACAACTAAATAGTTTTCTTTAGGATCTTCTTTGTAAATTAAAGTTGAGGATTTTAAATAATTTTTCTTAACAAATTGTTGTAATTCTTTAATTTTTTTAATATCTCCAAAAAAAGTAAACGTCGTTAATTCTTCACACATGTCTAAATTTTTAATATAGCTTGTCATTTGTGTTGATTTTAAATTAAGAAATGAATGAAAACTTTGTATTAATTCTTTTGTCATACCTTGCCATTTAATATCGTTAGTTATTGCTTCAAGTTTTTTGCAATTTAATAAAAATACACTGTTACCATTAGGTATATTGCTGTCATTTATATCTAAAGGCGGAACAAAAAGATCATTCTGTTTAATAGGATTTTTTTGAAGAATTTTATTTTCTTTATCATAAAATAAATCCCACGTTTGTTGTACTATTTTTTTTGCATCATCTAAATAATTAATTTCTCCAGTGGTCTCATAAAAATTAATCATAAGTTGAGCAAGATATGCATAATCATCAAGAAAAACTTTTACTCCGTCTTTATCTTTGTAACAGTGATATACTTCATCCTTAGTAAGATTTTTTATTAAATTATAATTTGATAATGATAATTTTTTCCATTCTTCTTTATCAAAAACTTCAGCAACAAAAATTAAAGTACTTATCCAGTAGGCATTTAAATCAATTTGGGTTTTATCATCAAAAAAGGGTTTTGGTCTTTTTTCCCTTATATCTAAGAGCTTATTTTTTATTTTTTTCAATTTCTCATTTTCTTCTTTTGTTGGCTTGATACTTTTTTCAATTAGGATATTTTTTCCCTCCCAATTTCCATTTTCAGAAATGTCATAGTATTTAGCAAAAAGATCATAATCTTTTTCAAGTATAATTCTTAACTCTTTATCATCCCAAACATAATATTTGCCTTCCACACCTTCACTATCTGCATCGTAAGCAGATCCTAAAAGATTTTCTTTATTTTTAAATGAATTATTAACGAAATCCACGGTTTGTATAAGTTTCTCTTTATAATATTCATTTGGTTCTTGAACGTAAAATTGGCCCAATAAGTTTATAAATAAAATATTGTCATAAAGCATTTTTTCAAAATGTGGAGCGATCCATCTGTCGTCTGTTGAATAACGAGCTATTCCTCCAAGCAAGTGGTCATATAATCCTCTTGAACAGACATTATTAAGTAAAATTTTAACAGCATCATAAAATTTTTTATTTTTATTTTTTTTATAAAAGTGTAAAAAACTTTCAAATACATAAAACTGTGGAAATTTTGGACTTCCTTGAAAACCACCCCATTCAAAATCAATATAATTAAGCATAGCTTCAAGATGAGGATTTAAATTTTGGCCAATGACAGAAGATTTTTTTTGATCTTTTTGGAAAACATCTTTTATTTGTGAAGCTTGTTGGATAATTTTATCTTTATTTTTTGCATAGAAATCAGAAACTTGATTAAGAATGTTTACAAATGAGGGCCTTCCATACATTTCTTTAGGAGGAAAGTAGGTGCCGCCCGAAAAGGGTACTCCATTCTCATCTAAAAACATCGATAACGGCCAACCACCCGGTGTACCCGTTAAAATTGCCAAGCTTTTTTGGAATACATTATCTAAATCTGGTCTTTCTTCACGATCCACTTTTATATTAACGAATTTTTCATTCATTACAGCTGCAGTATTTTTGTCTTCAAAACTTTCATGTGCCATGACATGACACCAATGGCAACTTGCATAGCCTACGCTTAAGAAAATAGGTTTTTTTAGTTCTTTAGCTTTATTTAAAGCTTTTTTATTCCATGGATACCAGTGGACTGGATTATTCTCATGTTGTTTAAGATAAGGACTCTTTTCGTTTTTAAGTAAATTACTCAAGTTATAACCTTTAAATTAATTTAGATTGTATTTGACAATAATACATTAGAATGGTCTAATTAACACATAGCGCCGAGTTGAATCAGATTGCGGGCGCTTTAAAAATCCTGCTAAAGCGACATTTCTTGACCACCGCTTTAGTCGGTGGTTTTTTTTTGAAAATTTATTTCAATTAAAAACCAGGTATTTAACCAAATTGTGCACCTGACATATTGTCAAAGCACTAAAAAGGAGAAAATGAGTAATAATAAAGATAAAAAAAGAAATTTAATCGAAAGATTAAATTCAGGACCTGTGATTTGTGCAGAAGGATTTCTTTTCGAAATTGAAAAAAGAGGATATATGGCATCCGGAGAATTTGTTCCGATGGTTTCTTTAGACCACCCAGAAGCTTTAGAAAATTTGCATAGAGATTTTCAACATGCTGGCTCTGACATCGTTCAAGCTTTTACTTATAATGGACACAGAGAAAAGATGCGTGTTATTGGTAAAGAAGAACTATTAGAGCCATTAAATAGATCAGCTTTAAAAATAGCGAAAAAAGTTGCTATCGATACACCAAAAGGAATTGAGCCTAACTTGATGGCTGGTAACATTTCTAATTCAAATATTTGGAATGATAAAGACACTAGTCAAAACAAAGAAGTTGAAAAAATGTTTTCAGAAATGGTTGGATGGGCTGTTGATGAGGGCGCAGATATATTAATTGGTGAAACTTTTTATTATGCAGAGGAAGCCTACACAGCTTTGAAAACAATGAAACAATCAGGACTTCCCAGTGTTATTACAATTGCTCCTATGGGTGAAAACATTATGAGAGATGGTGTTTCCATTTTAGATACTTGTAAAGAATTAGAACAAAGAGGAGGAGATGTGGTGGGAATGAATTGTTTTAGAGGCCCTGCTACTATGATGCCTTACCTTAAAGAAATTAGAAAAGCATTAAAATGTCATGTAGCTGCTTTGCCTGTTAATTATCGTACAACAAAAGAACATCCAACTTTTTTTAATCTACCAGATAATAACGGATGTGCCTGTCACACACCTCATGCAACACCATTTCCTACAGCCCTGGATCCTATGCAATGCAATAGATATGAAATTGGTAAATTTGCAAAGGAAGCCTTTGGTCTTGGTATAAATTATTTGGGTGTTTGCTGTGGAGCAAATCCAATGTTAATTAGAGAGGTTGCAGAAGCGGTTGGATTAAAAATTCCGGCTAGCAAATATAAAGAAAAAATGTCTAATCATTTTTTGTTTGGAACTCATGAAAGAATTCCTAAACATCAGAAAGATTATAAAGATAAAGCTTAAAGATTAAACAATATGAATATTGTAAATTTTACACCACAATCTGCTTTCCTAGGAGGAATAATAATTGGTTTTGCTGTAATAATATTTTTTATTGGGAACGGCCGACTAGCGGGTGTTAGTGGCATTGTGAATGCTGCTCTTGTTTCAAAACAAAACAGAACTGATAATTTATTATTTATAATCGGATTAGTTTTAGGGCCCATTTTTTATGTATTTTTTACAAAAATTGATATTCCTTTTTTAATAACTTCCTCGCTACCAATAATTATTACTGCTGGTTTTTTAGTAGGCATAGGAACAAAAATTGGAAGAGGTTGTACAAGTGGACATGGGATTTGTGGTATTAGTCTTTTGTCAGTGAGATCTATTATAGCTACGATCATTTTTATGATTACAGCAATTATTACAGTTAAGTTGATTGGATAAAAAAATGGCTTCTAAAATTGTTTCTTTTATAAGTGGAATAATTTTTGGTGTTGGTTTGTCCGTTTCTAACATGATCAATCCAGAAAAGGTTTTAGGATTTCTTGATATATTTGGTTTATGGGATCCTTCCTTAATTTTTGTGATGATGGGTGCTATTATTATAAGCGCTCCAGCATTTTTCTTATTTAGAAGTAAAAATAAACCTTTATTTGCTGACAATTTTACTATGCCAACTTTAAAATCTATTGATAAAAATTTAATTATAGGTTCTAGCATATTTGGCGTTGGGTGGGGTATGGCTGGATTTTGTCCGGGCCCAGCAATATCATCTCTTGCATTATTAAATACTTATTCGGTATATTTTGTATTATCCTTGCTAGGAGGATTTTTATTAACAGAATTTGTGAATAGAATAATTATTAGAAGATGAAAGACAAATTATGATTAAACAAATTACCTGTAAAGAGCTAAAGGATCACGTAAAAAATAATCCTAAGAGCGTATTACTAGATGTGAGAACACAAGGAGAATGGGATAATATTGGTAAACCAGATGGAGATAAAATAGGATTAAAAACCTATTTTTTGGAAATAAAAAGAGATGCTTTCTACGACTTTGTAAAAGAATTTAAAAATTTCAATATTAATCAAGACAATGAAGTTTTGGTTATTTGTGCATCAGGCGAAAGATCTCAAATTACTGCAGAACTGTTATCCAGAGAAAATTATAAATCTATAAATATTTCTGATGGTTTTATGGGAAGTGAAGAAGGTGAAGGTTGGAAAAATAACGGTTTACCGTGCTTATAACCACTTTGGACAAGGAAGCCCTTTTTCAGTTAAAAATTTTTTATTGAACAACTTGCTGCGATATATATCAGACTTATCACACAAAATTGTTACAATGGTATGATTGGGACCTAAATCATTGGCTAATTTTATAGCACCAGCAACATTGATACCTGTGCTTGTGCCTAGACTTAAACCTTCTTTTTCCAATAATTCAAACAAAACTGTTAAGGCATCATGATCATTTATGGAATATGCGTCATCAATTGGAGCTTGTTCAAAATTTTTAGTCACACGGCTGGAACCTATACCTTCAGTAATTGACTTTCCTTCTATTTTTAATTCATCATGTTTGATGTGATTATAAAGAGCAGATCCTTTTGGATCTGATAGGACAATTTTAATATTCTTATTTTTTTCCTTAAGCGCTTTACCTACTCCAGCGATGGTTCCTCCCGTTCCTGAGGCACAAATAAAAGCATCAACTTTACCTTCTGTTTGATCCCAAATTTCTGGTCCAGTTGTTTCGTAATGGCCTTTGTGATTAGCAGTATTGTCAAATTGATTTGCCCAAAACACACCTTGAGAATTATTTTTTTTTAAATCCTCTGCAAGTTTTCCTGAATATTTTACATAATTATTTGGATCCTTATAAGGTTTTGCCGGAACTAAACGTAAGTCAGCACCAATAGATTTGAGAATATCTTTTTTTTCTTGAGTTTGAGTTTCGGGCATTACAATAATGCTTTTGTAACCCCTAGAATTTCCAATTAAGCATAATCCAATTCCAGTATTTCCTGCAGTTCCTTCGACAATAGTTCCTCCCTTGGAGATTAATTTTTTTCCCTCCGCATCTTTGATTAAAGCCCAAGCTGCTCTATCTTTAACTGAACCACCCGGGTTTAAAAATTCAGCTTTTCCATAAATATTACAACCAGTTAATTCTGAAGGACCATTTAATCTAATGAGAGGCGTATTTCCTATACCATCAACGAAATTGTTGAATGTATTTTTCATTTAATCACTATCCATAAATTTTATATCCCTAACAAGCAGGAATATCATCTTCATCAGTAATCCCATAGGGTTTAAATGAAGTATCTTTAGTCTCAGATTTGGTTTTAATATTTTTTGCTGGCACCCCAACCATAATAGCATGCTCCGGTACATCACGTGTGACCACAGCATTTGCACCAATTTTAGCAAACTCTGCAACTATGATTGGTCCTAAAACTTGTGCTCCAGACCCTACCACAACATTATTTTTTAAAGTTGGATGACGTTTAACTCCTCTTTGTTCACCTGAATTAATACTAGGTGATATTCCTCCAAGAGTGACGGAATGGTAAAGAGTTACGTTATCTTCAATTTCAGAAGTTTCTCCTATAACTACACCCATTCCATGATCAATAAAAAAGTTTTTCCCTATCTTTGCTGCCGGGTGTATTTCTATTCCAGTTAGAAATCTTGAAAATTGGGAAACGATTCTTGCAATTAAAGCAAATCCAGCTTTAGAGAAAAAATTTGCTATTCGATGAAAAAAAATTGCTTTAACCCCAGGATAAGTCAATATTATGCTTAGACTAGATTTAGCAGCAGGATCCCGACTCATAATAGATTTTATATATTCGTTCATCATTTGCAATTTAACAGAAGATTAACACTTTTTTAAGGCAATAAGACAATCAAAAATAAGCTAAATATGTTATAAAAAGTTATGAGGAAATTATTTGTTACTATATTTTTATTTGTTTGCTTATCAGCAAATGCAGTTGAAAAGAAGACTAATTTTTCAGAGGAAGTTTTCGAAAACGCAAAAGCTTCCGGAAAAACAATAGTTGTCAATTCCTATGAAGTTTGGTGCGGTACATGCAACAAACAAACCAAAATTTTAGATCAAGCTGAAAAAGAATTTAAAGATATTGTTTTTTTAAGCTACGAACAAAGCAAAAATAAAGATATAGCTCAAAAACTAGGCATTAAATTTTGGACTACTATTGTTGTTTATAAAGGGAGTGATGAGGCTGCTCGTATAGTTGGGCAAACAGATAAAGAAGCTATTTATTCTGCAATTCAGAAAGGTATTTAAATTTGCGCATATGGCGTTCTGTTAAATATTTTTTTAACGTAAGGATCAAAATCTTTAAGAGTTAATGATTTAAAGTTAGGATCAAATGATTTTTGATCCCAGTTTTCACAAAAATCAATTGTATCTTTGTAATATTTGTGTCCCTTATAACTTTCTCTTTCATTTTTATTATATCCTAGATGATGAGCGTAATAGTACAATTGAAAAATTCCATGCTTTTCTACTATCCAGTGAGTTTTTTCACTTACATAAGGTTTTAAAACAGCCGCAGCAAATTCAGAATGATTATGAAATGCTAGTTCGTCTCCAATATCGTGTAATAAAGCTGCAACAATCATTTCATCTTCAGCTTTATCTTGTAAAGCTCTAGTGGCTGATTGAAGTGAATGTTCTAATCTTGATACTTGATAACCTTCGATAGTCGAAGTTAAGCTACTCATATATTTTAATATTCGTGACGGTGTTTCTTCTATAAATTTTTTTTCATGTTTTTCTAAAAGAAGGTAATCTTCTTTTGTGCCGTCTTTCATTTGCGTAAATTTAACTTTTTTCATATCCATTATAGCTTATCACCTTGTAGGTTATGGTTCATATTATATAATAAATGTTGAGAGAAAAAACATGCCAGAAGATAAAATAGTTTCACATGCAAAAGTAGGTATTATTGGCGGCGGAATTATGGGAGTAAGTTTACTTTATCATTTAGCCAAAGAAGGATGGAAAGATTTGGTTTTATTAGAAAAAGGTGAGCTGACATCAGGATCAACCTGGCATGCTGCTGGTCAATGTCCACAAATGATGGGAAGTTATAATCTAGCTAAAATTCATTTAGAATCTACAAATCTTTATAAAAAACTCGAAAAAGAAACGGAACAATCCACTGGATTTCATGATTGTGGAAGTTTAAGGCTGGCTTACAAAAAAGAAGATTTAGATTGGTTTAAATATGTAAAAGGAATTTTAGACAACGTGGGAGCACCAGCAGAGATCATATCAACTCATGAAATTAAAAAAGTACATCCCTTTATAAAATTAGATGGAATTATCGGTGCATTTCATACACTAGAAGATGGACATACCGATCCAACAAGCACAACGAACGCCATGGCTAAAGGAGCTAGAAATCATGGTGCTAAAATATATAGGAAAAATAGAGTCACTGATATTAAATTGCTCCCGTCAGGAGAATGGAAATTAATAAGCGAAAAAGGAGATATTATTTGTGAGCATGTAGTTAATGCAGCCGGAAGTTATGGACCTGAAGTTGGGCAAATGGTTGGATTAAAGAATATACCATCCATTAATATGATTCATCACTATTTAGTTACCGATGAACATCCAGCAATTAAAAAATTAGAAAAAGAGTTACCAGTTGTAAGAGATCCAATGGCTTCAGCTTATTTAAGGCAGGAAGGAAAAGGTTTGCTAATTGGTCCTTATGAAAAAAACACAAAGTGCTGGGCATTAAATGGAATGGATTGGAAATTTGATATGGAATTGCTGGAACCGGAACTTGATAGGATTGAAGAACATTTAAATATTGGAATGGATAGAATACCCCAATTTAAAGATGTTGGAATTAAAAAAATTATTTGCGGTCCCATTACTCATACACCAGATGATAATTTTCTTGCTGGACCAGCACCAGGATTAAAAAATTTTTGGATGTTTTGTGGTGCTAGCATTGGTATTGCTCAAGGAGGAGGAGCCGGAAAATATATGGCTCAATGGATGACTTATGGTGATGCAGATATCAATATGCTGGAATTTGAACCTAGAAGATATATGAGTTGGGCAAATAAAGATTACGTAATTAAAAAATCTTCAGATCAATACAGAAGAATGTATTTCACTCCCCTGCCAAATGAAAGTATAGAAACTGGTAGACCTATGAAAAAAACACCTATTTATAATAAATTAAAAGAATCAGGAGCTATGTATTTAGATTCTTATGGCTGGGAAAAACCATGCTGGTTTGCAAAAAAGGGAATGAAAGAAGAATATAGTTTTAAAAGAACAAATGCTTTTACTTATGTTCAAAAAGAATGTGAAAATGTTCAGAATAGTGTCGGCGTTTTAGACCTAAGCACTTTTGCAAAATATGAAATTTCTGGGAAAGATAGTGAAACATTTTTAGAAAGATTGTGTGCAAACCGGATACCCAAGAAAGATGGAAGTATTATTTTGACACACATGCTTAATTCAAAGGGCCGTATCCAGAGCGAATTAACTATAACTCGTTTTCCAAACAATATTTTTTACGTTCTTTCATCAACAGCTTCTGAAATTAGAGATTTTGACTGGTTTAACAGACATCTTAGTAAAGAAGAAAAAGTGAATATAAAAAACGTTACTAAAGATTATGGGGTTCTGGTTTTAGCAGGACCAAAATCGAGAAAGGTGTTGTCTCAATTGACTTCTCAAAATTTAAATAATAATGATTTTCCTTGGCTTAAGGGTAAAGAAATTTTAATTAACAAAATTCCTGTAAGAGCACTTAGAGTAAATTATGTTGGAGAATTAGGTTGGGAACTTCATCACCCTATGTGTCAAATGGAGTTATTATATGATTCAATCTTCGAGGTTGGTAAAAAAGAAAATATAATTAATTTTGGAACTTACGCAGTGAATTCCTTGAGAATGGAAAAGGCATATAGAGGGTGGGGAGCTGAATTAACCGGAGAGATTAGTCTTGTGGAAGCTGGTATGGATCGATTTTTTAATTTAAAGAAAAAAAATAACTTTTTTGGAGCTAAAGCCTTGCAGAAAAAAATTCAATCAGGAGTTGATATAAAAATAGTTTATCTAGAGGTGGATGTTGATAATGCTGACGCAAGGGGGAATGAACCTGTTTATCATAATAATAAAGTAGTAGGAGTGGTAACTTCAGGAGGATATGGTTTTAGAACCAAAAAAAGTCTAGCATTTGCTTACGTAAAATCAGATTTAGCAAATAGTGGAAGTTTAGAAATAGAAATTCAAGGTCAAAGAAGAAAAACAAAAATACTCGATAAAGTTGTCTACGATCCAAACAATCAAAAATTAAGAGCCTAAACGATTTTATCTAGACAACTAAAATGAAATAAAGCATATTCCAAATTTCAAAGGGAGATTCATGGCAACAAGAACGAACACGCCGCCGAAACCTCATCTGGGGTTTGGTACAAGAATTAGAAAGTCACCATTTTTTGAATCCACCTTAGCGTGGGGTTGTAAAGAATATACAACATACAATCACATGTATTTTCCGGTTTATTATAACACCCCAGAAGAAGATTTTTGGAGTCTGGTTAATGATGTTACTCTTTGGGATGTTTCTGTTGAACGTCAAGTGGAGATAACAGGACCAGATGCATCAAAGTTTACACAGCTATTGACACCAAGAAACTTATCAAGTTGTGAAATAAACCAATGTAAATATGTTTTAAATACTAATTATGAAGGTGGTATTCTTAGTGATCCTATATTATTGAGATTAGCCGAAGACCATTGGTGGTATTCAATTTCGGATAGTGATCTTTTACTTTGGGCAATGGGTGTTGCTGGTAAAGATAAATATGATATTGAATTAAAGGAACCAGATGTTTCACCACTACAAGTGCAAGGACCAAAATCAAGAGCATTAATGAATGATTTATTCGGATCTTGGATCAATGATTTAAAATATTATTGGTGTAAGCAGACTGATTTAAACGGAATACCAGTGGTTGTTTCAAGAACAGGATGGAGCGGTGAGATTGGTTATGAAGTTTATCTTAGAGATGGAAAACGAGGCGCGGATTTATATGAAAAAATCATGGCTGCTGGCAAGCAACACAAGATAGCTCCAACTGGCCCTTCACAAATTAGAAGAGTAGAAGCTGGAATCTTTTCATATTTTCAGGATATGAGAGTTACAGATAACCCTTTTGAAATTGGAATGGATAGATTAGTCGATCTTGAAATGGAAGCTGATTTTGTAGGCAAAGAAGCGCTTAAAAAAATTAAAAAAGAAGGAATTAAAAGAAAATTAGTTGGTATAGAAATTCTTGGAGACCCTATAAGCAAAGTTGTTCCACCACAATATACACCCGGATACTTTGTTCCTGATCATTGGCCTGTATTCGATGATAAAAAAGAAATTGGTTATGTTACATCAAAGTGTTTTTCACCAAGATTAAAGAAAAATATTGGATATGCTTTTATACCCATTGATTATGCAAAAAATGATACAGAATTTGTAATTAGATCTCCCTATGCAAATTTAAAGGCTAAAGTTGTACCTCTGCCTTTCTATGATCCTAAAAAACGAATTCCTATAAAGTAAGCGAGAACAAGATTTGAGTTTTCGCGATATTTTAATAGCCATATCAGTACCCATTCTTTTGGGTTTTGGTTTTGTAGTTGCTAAACCAGCAATGCAACATTTCCCACCTTATTTACTGATGGGTTTGCGTTTTACTATACCAGCCTTAATTCTTGTGTGGTGGTTTCCTATGCCTAAAGGATTATTTCGAGATTTGTTTAAGGTTTCATTTATTGGTAGCACTTTACAATATGGCTTAACCTATAATGGTTTAAATATTATTGACGCATCTTCAGCTGTTCTTCTTGTTCAATTAGAAGTTCCTTTTGGAATATTGATTGCTTTTTTCTTATTAAAAGAAATTCCAAAAATAAAAAATTTAATTGGTTTAGCAATTGCTTTTATCGGGGTATTTATTTTAACAGGTGCCCCCAATCTGGAAGGTAAGTACTTCGGTGTACTACTAACTTTATCTGGTGCATTTACATGGTCACTTGGAGCAGTTATGGCAAAACCTCTCAGTAAAAAAATTGGTGCATTTGCATTAATGACTTGGTTATGCGTATTTTCAGGCCCACTACTAATACTTATATCAACTATTGTTAATGGAAACCCAATTCAATATATTTTATCTGCAAACTTTTATAGCTGGATAACTGTAATCTATCTTGGATTTATTATGCAACCAATTGCTTATGGTGCTTGGTATTATGTTTTAAGGAAGCATCCAGTTAATAAAATTATGCCTGTTTTGTTATTACTTCCAGTAACAGGATTGTTAACAGCAATTTTTTTACTTGGAGAAGAACCCGCTAAACAAGTGTTTTTAGGAGGAACAATTATAGTTTTTGGAGTTGGCATGATATTATTTAGTAAACCAAAAAAAAAATAATGAAGAAGAAATGCATTCATTTAAATCAATTAAAGTAATTGATTCTGGAAAGTCCATAATTCTACAGCGCAAAGATGGAAGTAGTGTACGTTATCATTCTACGTGGTTACGCGATAATGCTTTGGATGCAAAAACGCGAGACGTTAATAATAAACAACGTTTAATTACTCTTTCGGACATACCAATTGACAATTACATTGAAACTGCGAGTCTTGACGCTAATGGAAAAAATATATTCTTAACTTTTTTACCTGAAAAAAAAAATGTTTCATTTTCCGCAAACTGGTTGGAAGTTAACAGTTATGATACAAAACAACATAATAAAAAAGGTTGGATCTCTTCTGATTTGAAAATCTGGGGAAAGGATTTGTCCAAGCATATTCCAAGTGTTGATTATAAAACTGCCAGATCTGATAAAACTTTGCTTCTTCAATGGCTAAAATCACTCTATCGTTATGGCTGTGCGAAAATGACTGGAGGCAAAACAGAATCTGGAGCGCTTATTCAAATAGCTGATTTATTCGGTTACATTCGTGAAACCAATTATGGTAAATGGTTTGAAGTTAGATCAGAAATAAATGCGATTAATTTAGCTTACACAAATCTTGGTTTGCAGGCACATACAGATAATCCTTACCGAGATCCAGTTCCAACCATACAAATTCTTTATTGTTTGGAAAACTCTGTTTCAGGAGGAGATTCAACTCTCGTAGATGGTTTTAATGCAGCCATACATCTTAAAGATAAAAATTCTGATTATTTTAACTTGTTATCTAAATACTGCGCGCGTTTTGAATATAATGGAGATAAAGGAGCTCATCTACAATCTCGTCGACCAATGATTGAACTGTCGCCCGATGGCGAATTAATAGCAATTCGTTTTAATAATCGTTCTGCAGCACCTATCACTGACGTTCCCTATGAAAATATGGAGAATTACTATAAAGCTTATCGTGCATTTTCAGATATTATCAATGATCCCACATTAGCAGTTAATTTTAAATTGAATCCAGGAGAATGTTTTATAACTGATAATACTAGAGTTCTTCATGCGCGAACAGCTTATTCGGGAGTTGGAACACGTTGGTTACAAGGATGTTATGTTGATAAAGATGGACTCTTATCGACAATTTCTACAATGTTAAAGAAAAAATGATCGGAGGTAAAAATGAAGGTTGGTTTTATAGGTTTAGGCAATGTTGGAGGAAAATTAGCTGGTAGTTTGTTACGTAACAAGTATGATTTATCCGTTATCGATTTGGATTCTTCTATAACAAAAGATTTTGTTACAAAAGGAGCGTCTGCTAGCAATTCACCGAAAGAATTAGCTCAAAAAGTTGATTTAATAATAACATGTCTTCCTTCTCCATCGGTTTGTTCTGAGGTCATGGAGTCTCAAGACGGTGTTATTAATGGACTTTCAAAAAGTAAAATTTGGCTAGAAATGAGCACCACTGATGAATCTGAAGTAAAAAGATTAGGTCAATTAGTCAAAAATAAAGGAGCGACACCCCTCGATGGTCCTGTTAGCGGAGGATGTCACCGCGCAGCTACAGGAAATGTTTCTATTTTTGTTGGAGGTGAACATAAAGTTTTTGAAAAAATATTACCAGTATTAACTGTTATGGGAAAAAAAATTCTTCATACCGGAAAATTAGGCTCAGCTTCGGTTTTAAAAGTTATTACTAACTATCTAGCTTCAGTTAACTTAGTTTCAATAGGTGAAGCATTAACGGTTGCAAAAAAATCAGGCATGGATCTTAAAACTACTTATGAAGCAATAAAAATTTCGTCGGGAAATTCTTTTGTTCACGAAACAGAAAGTCAGGTAATTTTGAACGGCTCCTACAATATTAGTTTTACAATGGATTTGGTTGTTAAAGACATAGGAATTTTCAATGCTATTTCCAAAAAGCATCATATTCCTCTTGAGGTGTCTCCAATCATTTTTAACATATTTAAAGAAGGACAAAAAAAATACGGCTCTCGATCATGGTCATCAATGATTGTAAAAAGATTAGAAGATGCATGTAATATTAATTTAAGGGCAAAAGGTTTTCCTAGTGAATTAATTGATAACGAACCTGAAGAAAAAGGTTATGAAATATAATTATTGTGCTACAATAATTTTTTATGATTGAGAAAAAAAATTTTTATATAAATGGTAAATGGGTATCCCCTTCTAAACCAAATAACTTTGAAGTTATTGATCCATCAGCTGAGGAACCTTTTGCAATTATATCTCTTGGATCAATAGAAGACGCTGACAAAGCTATCAGTGCTGCTAAAAATGCATTCGAAACTTGGAGAGAAACTAGTAAAGAAAAAAGATTAAGCTTGTTGGAAAAATTTGATCAAATTTATAATAGAAGATGGGATGAGATGGTCAAAGCACAATCAACTGAAATGGGAGCTCCGTTGGATTATGCTTCAGAAATTCACACAAAAATGGGTGCTGATATTTCGAAAAACACAATAAAAATTTTAAAAGATTTTAATTTTGAACATCAATTTGATCCTAAGTCTAATAATCACATTAGATATGAGCCTATTGGAGTATGTGGGTTAATAACACCTTGGAACTTCCCAATGAACCAAATTGTATTAAAAGTTATTCCTGCATTAGCTGCTGGCTGCACGATGATATTAAAACCCTCTGAGATAGCTCCAATATCTGGCATTTTGTTTGCAGAAATGATTGATGAAGCTGGTTTTCCTCCTGGTGTTTTTAACTTAGTCAATGGTAATGGAGAGGTTGTTGGAAATCATATCTCTGGTCATTCTGATATAGATATGGTTTCGTTTACAGGCTCAACAAGAGCTGGAAAATTAATTCAAAAAAATGCAGCTGACACAATAAAAAAAGTTACCCTTGAATTAGGTGGAAAAGGTGGAAACATAGTTTTTGCAGACTCTTATCCAAATGCAGTAAGAGACGGTGTAAGACATGTAATGAGCAATTCAGGACAATCTTGTGATGCGCCAACAAGAATGTTAGTTCAAAAACCAATTTATGAAAGAGCTGTTAAAGAAGCTGTAGATGAAGCAAATAAAATTAAAGTAGATGTAGCATCAAAAAAAGGTGATCACATTGGACCACTAGTTTCAAAAGTTCAGTATGACAAAGTAATAAATCTTATAAATGTTGGAATAAAAGAAGGTGCAACATTAGCTACAGGTGGACCTGATTTACCTAATGGTCTTAATAAAGGTTATTTTGTAAAACCAACAATCTTCACTGATGTAAATAATGATATGAGAATTGCAAGAGAAGAAATATTTGGACCTGTGCTTTCTATTATTCCATTTGAAACTGAGGAAGAAGCTATTGCAATAGCAAATGACACTTCATATGGACTTGGAAATTACCTACAAACTGAAGATAAAGAAAAAGCTAAAAGAGTTGCCAGAAAATTGAGAGCAGGAACAATTTTTATTAATGGTCAAGGAGCAGATGTTGGGGCGCCTTTTGGAGGATACAAACAATCTGGAAATGGTCGTGAAGGTGGAATCTGGGGTCTAAATGAATTTTTAGAAGTAAAAGCTATAACAGGTTGGAAATAATTTATTAATGGATAAAATTAGTAAAAAAGATCAATTAAAATATTACAAATTTTTAAATTCACTTCCCAAAAAAATTAACAAACTATATTTTAAAAAATTAGCAGGCAAATTTAAACTGCACAATAAATCTAAAACAAGCAATGGTTTTGACCCAGTTACAAATATTGATCAATCTATAGAAATATTTTTAAGAAAAGAAATTGCAAAAAAATTTCCCAAAGATGGAATTGTGGGTGAGGAATTTAAAGTAAAAAAATCAAAAAGTGGATTTTCATGGATCATCGATCCAATCGACGGAACACGATCATTTGTTATTGGAAGTCCGACTTGGAGCAATTTAATAAGCGTTAACTATAAAAACGAACCAACTTTTGGCCTAGTTAATTTTCCCATGCTAAAAAAATATTATATTACAGGCACAAATAATAACTCTTATTTAGTAGAAAATAATAAATTTAAAAAACTTAAAGTAGTAAAATCAAAATCATTAAATAATTCAAAAATATCAGGGAATTTTTTCGGTTACCTATCCTTAGAAGAACAAAAGAAAATTTCAAAATTGACAAGACTCATGAGATATCCATGTTCTGATGCTTTGAGCTATTGTCAATTATGTGAGGGAAAACTTAATGTGGTTTTACAATGTCGTAATAAAATATGGGATATTCACCCAATAATAACTTTGGTCAAAAATGCGGGGGGGCATATAACAAACTGGAAAGGCAAAGACCCGAAAGCAGGCGGAAGTATATTAGTAAGCTCAAGTTATATATTGCACAAAAAGATCCTTAAAATTCTTAAACCTGTTTTATAATTTTGTATGACTACGCACTATATTCATCGTGGTCTGGCAAAAAAAAAATTTAATGAAAATACAATTCCTGCTTTTAGGTATTCATTTAAAAAAAGATACGGAATTGAAACCGATATCCATGCCACAAAAGATCATGAATTTATTTGCTTTCATGATTTTACCTTAAATAGAATTTTTAAAAAAAAAGAAAGTGTGAAGAATATGGATTATTCTAAAATTAAAAAAATAAGTACTCAAAATAAAAAACCAATTCCCCTTTTAAAAGATTTACTTAAAACTTCAAAAAATAAGTATCCTTTATTTATTGAAATAAAACCAACTTTCTCGAAAAAACTGTTACGAAAATTATTGAAAGAAACATCTAAATTTTTAAAATGTGTATTTATTTCTTTCAAACATGAAAATATTTATAATTTGTTAAAAATAAAAAGTAATACAAAAGTAGGATTGTCTTTTTCACCTCCTACAAGTGTTAAAACAATTATTAAAAAATCAAATAATAAAAAAATTGATTGTTTAATCTTGGATAAGTTTTTTTTAAAAAATAAAAATATTCAAGATTTAAAAATTAAAAAATATTATTACACAATTAAAAAAAAATCAGAATTTAAAAAATATAGTAAAAATAATAATTTAATATTTGAGAATTTATAAGATTATTTTTTTAGAAAATTTAATCTACCAATAATTTCATCTCTATCGATATAATATCCTTGTAAATGTCTATGTCCCGAATTTGGATCAAATTCTGTTCTGCCGTGCAAAACTCTTCTGTTATTAAAAGAAAAGATATCTCCCGGGTTAAGTCTAAACTTAATTACAAATTTTTCATCATGTAATAAATTGCCTAACTTATGATGAGCTTTATAAACTCTTTCCATTTCATCTGGATGACAATCTAATGTATCCATTGTTGCAACACTAAATCTAATATCATTAAAATCATTATCTTTTGTCAAAGTAATAGCTGGTGCGTGAAAAATCCTAATTGATTCTTGTGTATAATCGTTATCTTTAAATTTAAGAGGTATACTCACTAAAGTTTTAAAAATTTCTTTTTCATTCTTTCTTATATAATCAGCAACTGCAAAACCATCTACAGCAGAAGATTGACCTCCCTCAGCAGAATTAATTAAGCAATGTAAAAATTGATAGCCCGGAGGCATTTCAAACCAAGGTAAATCCATATGATTTCTTAATGCATGCGCTGTATAAGCAGAGTTATTAGGTTTTGGAATATTAATAACCTCAAATGGAGTTTTAAAAAAAGTTTCCCTTATACTGCCTATTCTATTTAAGACTGGGAAAGCAGACTTCTTTTCTATTGGAGCGTTTTTAACAATTGCTATTCCACTATAATGAAGTAGTTCAAGGTATTTTATCAGTCCTTTATCGCTGTTCATTATTTCATCGTGTTCTATTTGTATGGTTGAAAGTTTTGAATTGAGTGAATTGTCCCACAAATTGTAAGGTGAAATATATTTTTTTTTGTTATTAATTGTGTAACAATTTTCTCTAAGCCACTTTTGATCATAATAACTAGTATGATTTCCTTCATTCCATTCTATTTCTAATTTACCTTCTGTGTTAATTTTAAATTGTTTAGGAGCAATATTTGTCGAAACTTCTAATAAATTAAACATTCTGTGTCTTGAATCTTTGTCACGAGCTGTTGGACAATTGTCTCTTAGCCACATGAAATTAAAATTACTTTTTTCTCCATCGCTCCATTCAACATCAAACCCAGAACCATTCAGAGAAATCTTTGAAATATTTCTTGTCATAAAAATATGATTATTTTATTTTACTAAATTTTCAATTCAATTAATAATTGAATCAGTATTTTGTAAATTGAAAAAAACACTCTTACGTATGGACTATTTCTGACCACTAAAGGGTTGTTTTTTAGATCATTTCACGTTGTAATACGCCAGTTTAAACTAATAAAAGGGAGGGAAATTCATGAAATTTCTAAAAAATCTATTACTTTCATTTGTATTTGCAGGGGTAATGGCTCTAGGTACAACTAGTGCTAATGCTGCATGTAAAGTGCATTTGGGAGATTTCGACTGGGATAGTGCTAACGTACATACTGCAATAGCAAGCTATATTCTTGAAAAAGGATATGGTTGTGAAGTGCAAGTAACTAAGGGAAGTACTACTCCAATTATGGCAGCTCTTTTCGACCAACAAATTGATATTATAACAGAGGTTTGGAGAGATAATTTGGTTCAACTAATAGAAGACAACCTTTCAAAAGGAACTATTATTGAACTTGGAGTTAACACTCCTTCATCTACTCAAGGATTCTACGTAGATAAACCTACTGCTGATAAATATAATTTAAAACATGTTGATGACATGAAGAGTGCAGAAATAGCAAAACTTTTTGCTGATCCTGAGGCACCTGGAAAAGGCAGAATGACAAGCTGTATTTCGGGTTGGACTTGTTACACTATTAACTTAGTGAAGCACAAAGTTTATGGTCTAGATGAATTCTATACCAACTTTGATCCAGGTTCAGGTGGAGCTTTGGATGCCGCAATAGCTGGTGCATTTAAAAAGAAAAAACCAGTATTTTCGTACTATTGGACGCCAACGGGTTTGATGGGTAAGGTTGATTTAGTTAAATTAGAAGAACCTAAATATGATCAAGCTTGCTGGGATGAAATGACAAAAGTTGTTGAAGACATTAAGGCAAATGGTCCTGATGTGTATAAACCAACTTGCGCATGTGAATACGTTAATATGTCTTTAACCAAAGCTGCGTCTACTACATTTGCAAATAAAGCTGAAAACAAACCAATTCTTGATTTCATTAAGAATTACACATTACCAACTGCAACTGTAAACAAATCACTTGCTTACTACATGGATGAATCTGGCGGAGATATGGAAGATACTGCTAAAAACTTCTTAAAAAATAATAATATGTGGGAGAAGTGGGTTCCAGGCGATGTTAAGAAAAAAGTTAAAGCTTCGCTTTAATTTTTAGTTAATAAATTTATGAACTAAGAGCCCTTATAGGGCTCTTAGTTTTTTTAGTAAGAAAATGCTGAAGTATAAAAGATATTTGAAACCAATTATTCTTGGAGCTATGTTTATAGCAGTCATTATTATTGGCTATCGTTCTGCTAAACCTAGATACAAGCCCGAACATTTTACAGATATATTTAACGATTTTTCCTGGTTGGGGAATTGGCCGAAATGGCTTGATTTTCCTTTGATGCAACCACTGAATAAAGGTTTTGATTGGTTAATTGTAAATTATGGAGTCTTTTTTGAAGGAATAAATAATTTTTTACTTGGAATGTATACTTCAATGAAAGATTTTTTAGTGGGTTTACCTTGGCCTTTAGTTATAGCAATGGTTATTTTTATTACTTATTTTGCAAGCGGAAGAAAAGTAAACACTACTATTGCTGTAGCTTTTTGCACTTTTTTCCTAGGCTTTCTAAGCCCAAGGTATTGGGACAAATGTATTATGACAACGTGCATTGTGCTTATTGGTATGTTGCTTTGTATAGTTGTGGGAATTCCAATTGGAATTGCCATGGCAAGAAATAAGAAAGTAAGAAATGCTTTACTGCCTATACTTGATTTAATGCAAACCATTCCAAGTTTTTGTTATTTAATTCCAGGTATTTTGTTATTTGGATTAGGAGCTGTACCAGCCATCATTGCAATTTTTGTTTATGCCGTGCCGCCACTTATAAGATTGACAGATCTTGGTATCAGATTAGTTGATAAAGAGGTTATTGAAGCATCAGAGGCTTTTGGGGCTAGCAGAAAACAAACACTTTGGGGTGTTCAAATTCCCTTAGCTTTACCTAATATTATGCAGGGAATTAACCAATGTACCATGATGTCATTGGCGATGGTTGTTATTGCCTCGATGATCGGTACCAGAGGAATTGGCGACGAAGTTTTGCTTGGACTACAACAACTTAATGTAGGTATGGCTACAGAAGCAGGAATTGCAATTGTACTTCTAGCTATTATTTTCGATAGAATTACCCAGTCTTATGGTGAAAAAATTCAAGAAAGAACTCAGAAAAAAAAGGTATTTAATGTCAAAGATTGAAGTAAAAAATGTTTATAAAATTTTTGGAGACAACCCTTCCAAGGTTCTGCCTATGGTGCAAGACGGAGCTACAAAAGAAGAAATCCTAGAGAAAACAGGACATACAGTTGGACTTGATGATGTATCTATTAAAGTAGAAGAGGGTGAAACTTTTGTATGTATGGGCTTATCTGGATCAGGAAAATCTACGCTTATTCGCCACATTAACCGATTAATTGATCCAACCTCAGGAGAGGTTTTGGTGGAGGGAACGAATGTTATGGAATTAGATCAGAAAAATTTAATTGATTTTAGAAGACATAAAATGAGCATGGTTTTTCAACGTTTTGGACTGTTTCCACACAAAACTGTAATTCAAAATGTTGGTTATGGTCTTGAGGTCCAAGGAAAAGAACCCAACGAGAGAAATAAAGTTGCAATGGAAAAAATTGAATCTGTGGGATTAACTGGTTTTGAACACCAATATCCAAATCAATTATCTGGAGGCATGCAACAACGAGTAGGTCTTGCTCGAGCATTAGCAACTAATACTGACATTATGTTGATGGATGAAGCTTTCAGTGCGCTGGATCCGCTTATTCGTAGCGACATGCAAAAACAGCTTATAGAATTACAAGCAGAATTAAAAAAAACAATCGTATTTATTACCCATGATTTGGACGAGTCTTTAAAATTAGGAGATCATATAGGAATTTTAAATCATGGTCGTGTAGTTCAAATTGGAACACCGATTGAAATTATTATGAAACCTGCGGACGATTATGTTGCTGCGTTTGTAAAAGACGTAAATCGTGCAAAAGTAATTAAAGCTAAAATAATTATGATAACTCCAGAGAAATTTAAAGGCCGGAAAGAAAAGAATTCGAATACCATTAAAGTTAACGAAGATTCTTTTTTAGATGAGTTTTTACCCAAGGTTTGCCTCACACCGGCAACAGTTGAAGTAGTTGATAAAAGTGGCAATGTAAAAGGATATATTACTGAAAAAGAATTGTCCGTTGCTTTAACTAAGTCCAAAGCTGATGTTTTGACTAAGTCCAAAACTTAATGTTGGGTAATACTTTAAAAAATAAAAAAATCATAATTTCCGCTGGAGCTTCTGGAATAGGGTGGGCAATAACAAAAGTTTGTGTTGCAAAAGGTGCTTCCGTTTATTTATGTGATATTGATCCTAAGGCGATAAATAAACTTAAGAAACATCCATCGTACAATAAACGAATTTTTGTTTCAGAAGTTGATGCGTCTGATGAAACGGAAGTAATAGATTTTTTTCAATTGGTTAAAAAGAAATTCAAAAAATTAGATGCCTTAATCAATAATGTTGGAATTGCTGGTCCGACAAGCACAATTGAAAAATTAGATTCCAGCGAATGGGAAAAAACATTACACGTTAATGTAAATAGTCATTTTTATTTTAGCAAACTAGCCATACCACTTTTAAAAAAGACAAGAAGCGCTTCAATAATTAATATTTCTTCTGGCGCAGGAATTATGGGTTTTCCTTTACGATCACCTTACGCAGCGAGCAAGTGGGCTATAGTTGGTATGACAAAAACTTTAGCAATGGAGCTTGGTAAATATAAAATTAGAGTAAATGCAATATGCCCAGGAACTATTAAAGGCGATCGAATGAAAAGAGTGATAAGAGATAAAGCAAAATTTACAAAAGTTTCAACAAAAAAAATAGAAAATGAATTTGTTTCAATGGCTTCAATGAATAGTTGGGTTTATGAAGATGATATAGGAAAGATGTGTGCATTTTTAATTTCTGATGAGGCTGAAAGAATATCAGGTCAAATAATTGGTGTTGATGGTAATGCAATAAGATTAGATTAGATTTTTTTAATTCTTTTACTAACTCCTAATTCTTCTTTTTTATTAAAATCTTCGTTATTTAACTTGTATAATTCTTTAATTCTTAATCCCTTTGTATTGATAGTAGGTAAACCATTTTTTGTCATTCCGAGGTGTCTGGCATAAACTGCTTTTTTTTTATTAACCTGATGAGGTTGAAAATCATCAATATCTTCTATTTTTAATTTATCTCCAGCATGGATAAAACCAGCTTTGGCTGCGTCATCCATTAAATCCAATCCTTTTTTTGTTCTTACAATAGCAGCATTGAAACCCTCATCTTCTCCTTTAGGTGAACCACCTCTCCATGTATCTAAAGCAGCGACGTCTGCGCTTTCACCGATGGCATCAGGACAAATTTTGCATCTAAAAGGAACTCTCCACGTTGATTCTTCTCCCCAAAAAGAATTATATTCCCTATCATATTCACGACCATCTTTTGTTTTAATATACATTCTGCCAGGATTTCCGAATCCTCTATATCTAAAAATAGACAATTCATCTTCTTTCACTTTAAAACTTTCAATAAAATCTTGCGCTTTTGTAAATTCAGCAAATCCTCCGCATACTAAAGTTAACAAATATTTGCACTGTTTGTTAACTCTTGGGTCGCTTTTTGATAATTGTCTAATTGCACTGATGTCGCAAGGTTTACCAACAAAAACGAAAGGTTCATCTAAATCAAGGGCTTCATGAAATCTTTCCAATGTTCCTGCTGGACCATATCTTGATCTACTTTCACCACTTAAAAGCTCTTCTTTGCTATAACTAAATTTTGGTAAACTTCTCATTGGTTTTTTTGGATTAGCAGCTGTGTGCATAATAAATTTTACTTTTTTTGACTCAAGCAAATAAATTGATAGTCCATTTAGCAAACCACCTGTTGAGCTTTCGAATCTTATTTTCTTGTCGGTAGACCATGAGTAGCAAAGAGATAAGTAGTAGCCCCACACGAGATTATGTTCAGTATTAGATGTAACTTCTTCTTTAGGAAGTCCTTCTACAATCGTTCCGGGACAAACATTTACTATTTTTTTAAAAACTTCTGGACTAATTTTACTGATTTCCTTTGGTTCAAGTCTACCCTTGGGAGTCATTGAAATTTCTATCTTATCTTTTCCAGCAACACTTTGACAAAGGCCACAACCTATACAAAGGCCATTATTTACAATATCGCTTAGGTTATTTATGGAAGTCATTTTCTAATTTTATTTTCGTATTTTTTTCTAAGTTTTTGAAGGTTAACTAAGTATTCGTCTCTTATATTAGAAATCATAGCAACAGATTTCCCTCTAGCTTGCTGTTTGGTTCCCGAGATAACTCTTGATGATAATTTTTTAGAAAGTTTTGGAGCTTTTAATTTAGTCCAAGGTAATTTCAATGCAGGACCAAATTGTTCAAGCATATGCTTCATTCCAGCTTTACCTCCAGCCAAATGATAAGTTAAAAATATTCCCATTAATGACCATCTTAATCCTGGTCCATCTTCAATTGATCTGTCTAAATCTTTAGTTGATGCATAACCTTCATTTACTATATGCAAAGCTTCTCGCCACAAAGCTTCTTGAAGTCTGTCTGCCAAATAACCAGGTAATTCTTTTTTTACCATGATTGGGTTCATTGATATTGATTTGTAAAATTTATTAGCTTTATTTAGAAAAATTTTTTTAGTTTTTTTTCCAGGTACAACTTCAACTCCTGGGCACATATAAACAGGATTAAAAGGATGTCCAATCATTGTTCGCGCTGGATTTTTACATTTAGAATATATTCTTGTTGGAAGTAATCCAGATGAGCTTGATGAAATAATAGCATTAGGCTTTGAGTATTTTCCAATGATACTCATTAACTTAGTTTTTATTCTATAATTTTCAGTTGCACATTCCTGAATAAAGTCAGCTTCTTTCAGAGCTTCTTTTATTGAAGTAACGTATTTAAAATTTTTAAGATTGAGTCTTTTTTTGTTAAATAATTTTTTTACATATGGCCAAGTACGTTTTATCTCAGCAATTAATCTTTTTTTTAATTTTAGATCTTTATCAAAGGCAACAACTTTTTTATTGTGGGCTAAACATCTAATAATCCAGCCAGCACCAATCACTCCAGTGCCTATAACGGCAACATTTTTAATCATGATTACTCTTTGTAAGATGAATCCACGGCATCACATCTTCTGAGTAAGGCTGGCCATTCACTTACACCTGGAAAAAAAGCATTATATTGTTTTTGAGATTTTTCCCATAATTCTTTACTAGCAGACTTTAATTCCAAACCAGAGCTTTGAGCTTGAACAGCAACTTCGCACATTCTTACTGCGTAATACATATTCATAAATGACTCTCCTGCGGTTTCTCCAACAGTTAATAAACCATGATTTCTCATTATTAAAACTTTATTTTCTCCAAGATTTTCAGCTATTCTAAATCTCTCATCTTTATCAACAGATAATCCTTCCCAATCATGATAACCAACCTTTCCATAAAGCATTGAGGAGTCTTGAACTAAATGAGGGATTCCATTTTTTAATGATGTCGCAGCCAAGGCTTTTGGAGGATGAGCATGAAAAACAAATTTATTTTTTGGATGATTTAAATGTACTGCACTATGAATTACAAAACCTGCTGTATTAACATCGTGAGGTCCTTCTAAAACTTTACCATTTTCATCTACTTTAATTAAATTAGAGGCTTTTACTTCTTCGTAAACAAGTCCAAATTGATGCATAAAAAAAGTATGATCTGTTCCAGGTGTTCTTGCCGTTATATGATTCCAAATAGTATCATCCCAACCCATCATATGAGTTAGTCTAAACATAGCCGCAAGATCTACTCTTACTTTCCACTCAGCTTCATTAATATTTCTTCTCATCAGTCTATTAATCCATCTCCTTGAATATTCTCTCTTTCGAAATGAATTGGCAAGGCTTTTCCATAAACTTGTTTAGAATGCTCAGGTTTATTAATCTTTAAAGGATCTTTTACATAACATGGTAAAGCAATATATCTGGATGTTTTACCTTCGATTTTTGTTACTCGGTGCATTGAAAATCTTCCTTTAAAAATTTGCAGATCACCAGGTTTCAAATCTAAAGATTTAACTTTTTTTCTGTTACCTTTTAAAACTTTGCCAACTTCTTCAAAACTTTCATTATCTTTACTTCTTATATCTGGAGCATACTCAAAAAATCCTCCCTTTTCTGTTTTTTGTACCAAAATGCTTAAAGTGAATTCATTACCGTCAAAATGCCAAGGAAAATAGTGATCAGTATGCATAACACTATATGGGTTTTTTCCCAAAGGATCTGCCCATGTGTAAAGAGGAAATATTTCAAGACTATCTGATACAAATTTTAGCATTTCTTCTAAATCATAAAACTTATTTAGATCTGAATCTTTTTCTAAGTCATTTGAATTTAAGTAACCACTTTGTCTAACAGTAAATATTCTTTTTGGATGATCTTCTGGAAGAGTTTTATCGTCTTTTGTAAAGTAGGGATTATGTTTATCGCTTGTAAAATAAATTTTACTTAAGTTTTTATCCACTTCATCTTTCATTTTTCTAACAGAAACTAGTCTAATAAAATTAGGAAGAACACAGCAACCATCCTCATTAAGTTGTTTTCTAGTATAATTAGTTAATTCCCTATATTTTAAAGATCCAGTGTCATTTATAGGGTATTTTTCTAAATTTATTATTTCGTTTATACTAATCACTATTTATAGTTTTTTAGTTTTAGTTTTTCTCTAGTTTCTGCAGGAGTCATCGTTGATACCCCAAGGTCGTTAACAATTCTAATTGCTTTCTCAACCAATTGAGCATTGGTGGCTAGTTTTCCTTTAGATAAATACAAATTATCTTCAAGTCCCACTCTTGGGTTTCCTCCCATGACCACAGTTTGGGCAACAAAAGGCATTTCGTTTTTTGAAATTGCAAAGCCTGACCAGATACCTTCTTTTGGCATCACATCTTTCATCGCTTGCATAGCTAAAGTTGTAGCAGGAGCGCCCCATGGTATACCAAGACACATTTGAAACATTGGAGGATCATTCAATAAGCCTTCTTTATATAATTGAGCACCAAACCACATATTTCCTAAATCAAAAGCTTCTATTTCAGGTTTGACATTTATTTCTTGTAATCTTTTTGCAGCTTTTCTTAAATCATTAGGAGTGTTTACTGTAATTACAGAACTGTCTCCAAAGTTTAAAGTTCCACAATCCAGTGTACATATTTCTGGTAAGAATTGTTCTGCATTAGCAATTCTTTCCATAACATTTGCCATATCTGTTAATGGACCGAACTCTAAAGGATTTTTTCCTTGTCCAATATCTAAATCGCCCCCCATACCTGTAGTTAAATTTAAAATAACATCTGTATCGCTAGAACGAATTCTATCAACAACTTCTTTATATAATTCTAATCTTCTGCTAGGAGCTCCATCTTTCTCTCTTACATGTATGTGAGCTATAGCAGCCCCCGCTTTTGCGGCATCGATTGCAGCCTTAGCTATTTGTTCAGGTGTTTTAGGTAAATCAGGATGTTTTTTTGCGGTATCACCCGATCCAGTTACTGCACAAGAGACGAATACTTTATTGTTCATTTTTTTTTTAGAAAATATACTATATTAAACGAACATGATTTTAAAAACAGAAAAGGTAATAAAAGAATATACAGATTATAATAATCACTTAAATGTGGCTTACTATGTGCGTATTTTTGATATAGCCGCTGACGTTATGTTAGATAATTTTAATATGGGAGGAGAGTCTGCTAAAAAGGACAAAAAAACTACTTTTGTAGCAGAAATGCATACAATATATAATCAGGAAGTTAAATTGGGGGAAGAAGTCGAAACCCATGTAACTTATATTGATCATGACAAAAAAAGGATTCATTACAGACTTTCTATGTTCCATAAAGAAAAAAAATATCTTGCCGCTACAAATGAAGTTTTGTCTTTATATGTGGATCTTAGTCAAAGAAAAGTTGTTGAGTTTGATCTCGACAGGATAAAAATTATGGATGATTTTGTAAAAAATAATTCTTCTAAATTTAATACCGATAAACTGGTTTTCTCAGGAAAATTAAAAAAATAATTATCTTAGTGGTTTTTCAGTTGCAATAGACTGATCTTGGGCCTTTTCACGGATAAAAATATAAATACCTCCACATACAATTAAAATTATTCCAATTATTGTTTTTAAGTCTGGTATTTCATTAAAGAAAAACCATCCACTAAGGGAAGACCATATAAGTATTGAATATTCAAAAGGAGACACCACAGCAGGCGATGCTATTCTATAAGCTGAAAATAAAAAAAGAAAAGCAACAGATGCTGTAAAACCAGTAACAACCATTAAAAATATAGAAGCTTCTAGATTGTTGAACCATTCACGAAAAATAAATTGAGAAGCCGGATGATCTATTGTGTTGTATTGACCATCACCAAAAATGAAATAAAAACTTACACTAATAATTATTGCACCAATATAAAATGTGAATGTTTGTGTATATACACTATCTTTTTCTGAAGTTATTTTTATTATAATCATGGATAATGAGTAACAAAATGCACACAAAATAGGTGTTAAACTCATATAATCAAAATTATCAAAGTTTGGATTTAATATTACATACACCCCAATAAAACCAATTGTGACGGCTAACCATCTTCTAGGTCCTATTTGTTCTTTTAAAAAAAATTTTGCAAATATTGTAATTAAAAAAGGGGTTACAAAGAATAAAGCTGTAGCGGTAACCAAAGGTAATACCGTTAGAGAGATATAAAAAGAACTGAATCCAAAGAAGAAAAGTACAACTCTGCAAAAGGTTAACATTGGATATTGTGTTCTAAATACAATTGGTTTTCTTGTAATTTTTAGAAATAATAAAATAATTATAAAACTTACTAATGTTCTTATTAAATAAACTTCATACAAGGATACAAAGCTATAAATGTATTTCATAATCGAATCTTGTACTGAAAAAACCAACATACCCAACAAGATGAGAATAATGCCTTTAGGATTATTATTTTTCATAAGAACTTTCGGAAGCTATATCAAGATTTTTACCTTCTTTATATTTTTTTTATGTTGTAATATAAAATTCATGATTTCAAAAGAAGATCAAATAATGATGGAGACTCTTTATTGGTGGGGTATACCAACTCTATTTAGATGTAAAAATGATCCTGATCCAATGAACTGCGATATAGCCCTGGTAGGAGTGCCACACAGTACAGGTAATGGAACAACAGAAAGAGACCAACATCTAGGCCCAAGAGCAGTAAGAAATATTTCAGCCATGTTAAGAAGATCTCACCTTCAATATGGGATAGATCCATGGCAACGAAATAAAATTCATGATTTAGGAGATGTTCCTTTTCCAGAAGCAAATGATAATGAAAAATGTATTGAGAGAATTTCAAGTTTTTACGATCATATCGAAAAAGCTGAAAAACCAGTAGTATCAATCGGGGGTGATCATTCGATTACTGGTGGAATATTACAAAGTTTAGCAAAAAAAAATTCTAAATTAACGAAAGGTAAAAAAATTAGCATGGTTCATTTTGATGCTCATACAGATTGTTATGAAAAACTAGATCATTTTTTAGGTGCAAAAAAATCTGCTGCACACTGGGCTTCATATCTTGTTAAACAAGGAAATGTTGATCCAAAAACTAGTACACAAATTGGAATAAGAGGAAATCCAAGAACTTTAGATTGGTTGCAAGCAAGTTATGATATTGGATATCAGGTTATAACTATGGATGAATATAATGAACTAGGACATGAAAAATGTTCTAAAATGATTTTAGATAGATTAGGAGACAATCCAATTTACGTTACTTTTGATTTAGATTGTTTGGATCCAACCGTAGCTCCTGGAGTAGCGAATATAGAATCAGCCTTTAGAGGATTTAATATGGATGAAGCTAGAAAATTGCTTCAAAGTTTAAAAGGCAGAAATGTAATTGGCGGAGATGTAGCTTGCTTAATGCCAACAAAAGATAGCCCGAATAATATAACCTCAATGGTTGCAGCTGCTGTAATGTTTGAGATAATTTGCCTTATCAGCATCAATTTAAAAAAATAGATATCAGCTATCATTATTAATTATATCAAAAGATTTTTTTAGGAATGCCTTTTGATAATTCTGGACTTTGATCTTTGTTACTTTTGAGGAAGGGGGGCCTTTTTCACATAGTCTGATAAGATTATCTATTTCTACATCATCACCAATTAGGAGAGCTTCAACTTCACCAGAAATTTTGTTTCTAACCCAGCCATTTATATTTCTTTGTTTTGCAGCTTGATATAACCAATACCTAAAACCAACTCCCTGAACTTTGCCAGTGATGACAATATGTTTTTTCATGTTTATTGTTCAATATTTTTGTTTAAAAGGGGAACAAATTTAACATCGAATAATTCTTTTTGATCAAAACTACTCTCGCTATTTTTTTTTATTAATTTTAATTTTTGATTCCCCGACGAATATTTTATTGGAATAATTAATTTTCCATGGTCTTTCAAATTTTGTAGTAATTTTAAAGGAATTTTTTCTGAGGCTGCGCTGACTATAATCGCATCAAATAGAATTTTTTCTCCCCACCCATTTGCTCCATTACCAAGTTTATGAATTACATTTTTAATTCCTAATTTACCAATGTTTATTTTTGCTTGATTAAATAATTTATCAAATATTTCAATTGTGCAAATTTTTTGGCACAAATAGGAAATAATTGCTGTTTGATATCCTGTTCCGGTTCCAACTTCTAAAACCTTGTCGGTTTTTTTTAATTTTAAACAGTCAATCATGTAGGCTACCACATAAGGTTGGCTTATGGTTTGTTCGCATTCAACTGGCAGTGCAATATTTTCATAAGCGTATCGAAAAGAAACTTCATTAACAAATAATTCACGTGCAACTTTTCTCATAGCATCCAATATATTTTTATCTATTCCTTTTCCTTTTAGTTCTTTAATTAGATCATTATTATTTTTGTTAAGAAACATTCATTCTTTTTTCTATTTTTTTTGCCACGGAAAAAACATTTGATTAATTCCTGTTTATAATTATATCAGAAGCTTTTTCAGCAATCATAAGAGTGGGTGCGTTTAAATTTGCGCTGGGAATTTCTGGCATCACAGATGCGTCAACTACTCTTATGTTTTGTAGTCCGTGAATTTTTAAGTTTTCATCGACTACAGCCATTTTATCAACTCCCATTTTTAATGTACCACAAGGATGATAAGCTGTTTCTGCTTTTGACCTGATGTATTTATTTAACTGTTCATCTGATTGTGCATCGCTACCAGGACCCACTTCTTTTCCTGCATGTTTTATAAAAGAGGGTTGGGATAAAATTTTTCTTGCAACATGAATACATTCTCTGGTTTGTTTTAAATCATCCTCATGTTCTAAATAATTAAATAATATTTTAGGATAATCATATGGATTAGATGTATTAAGTGTAATTGATCCTCTACTTTTTGGATGATTTGGACTTGCGTGCAACTGATAACCGTGTGAACTTGGATTTACTAAGCCGTGGTCAATAACAAATGATGGAAAAAAATGAAATTGAATATTTGATATTTCTCTTTCAGGAGAGGATTTGGCAAATCCTCCTGCTTCCAAATATGACTGAGAACAAGGTCCAGATTTAGATAAAAACCATTGAATACCTGCGATTACTTTTGGAATTAGTTTAGTGTAGGTATAAAGAGTATTCGAAGTTTTGCATTCTTGTTGAATGTATGTTTCTAAATGATCTTGAAGATTTTTTCCAACTCCCTTTAAATCATGAACAACATTTATTCCTTTTTCTATTAAATGATCTGCGTCCCCAATACCTGAAAGCATTAATAAATGAGGTGAATTAATTGATCCACCGCTTAAAATTAATTCTTTTTCAGCATAAATTTTTTCTATTCTATTTTTAATTTTTACCTCAATACCAATAGCTTTTTTTCCATCAAAAATAATTTTTTCAACAAATGAGTTGGAAAAAATATTTAGATTTTTTCTGTTCTTTGCAGGATTTAAATAATACTTTGATGCGCTGGCTCTCTCACCATTATGAATTGTGGTATCAAACATTCCAAACCCTTCTTGAAATTCTCCATTCATATCTGGGTTAATTTTATGCCCGGCTTCAGAAGCGGCACCTAAAAAAGCTTTAAACAAAGGATTGCTATTCTTAGATTGATTAACTGGGAGCAGCCCTAAGGAACCTCTATATTGATTTTCTCCTTCCGACCAATTCTCAATTTTTTTAAAATAAGGAAGAACTTTGTCATAGGACCAAGATTTTAGTCCAAAGCTTTCCCATCTTTCATAATCGTTTTTATTTCCTCTAACAAAAACCATTCCATTATGAGCTGAGCTTCCTCCGATCATCTTTCCTCTAGGGCAAAACAATCTTCTATTATTTAAATAAGGCTCTGGCTCAGAATAATATTTCCAATTATATTTTGGATCATGCATTGTGTACAACAGAGCAAGAGGCATTTTGACTTTCCAAATATCGCTCGACCTTCCAGCTTCAAAAACTGCAACTTTATTGTTTTTGTTTTCGGATATTCTATTTGCAAGAACACAACCAGCTGATCCAGCTCCAATAATTATATAGTCAAATCTCATATCAGTTTGGAAGATAAAAGATTTTTATATTCGTTTATTGATTTAATTTTTAAGTCAGCTTTTTTGGCTCCTTCATCAAATTTTCTTAATTTGATAGAATCTTCAAAAAATTCATTACCTTCAAATTTTTTTGCCTCTTTATCGTCCATAATTCCACCTTGTAATTTCAAACTTACTTTTGACGCTTCGGAAAGCATTCGATAATATATCACCTCTCTTGTTAAATATCTTTTTGCTTTAACATGATACTTGATTGGTTCTACGACGTTTTGTACAAAATATTTCTTTAAAAATTCATAACCTACATCTTCATGCTTCCCATCCTTTCCTTTGCTGACTAAGTCATCAGGATTTTCTAAAATAAAATGTCCATAGTCATGCAATAAACTTGAACAAATAAGACTACTTGAGCAATTATTTTTTTCAGCAAGCATAGCAGTTTGTATCATATGTTCAGCAATTGTAACTTTCTCACCCATGTAAAGAGATTTATTATTCGAATAAGAAGATATAATTTGATCAATTATATTCATCTTTAAAAATTAATTAGGTCGATCACCTTCAATGGCTATTCTGTCCATTATTCTTTCGTGGCCCAGACCTCTTCCTGGAAAAAAATCTGATATAGCATAATGCTGCACACTTCTGTTGTCCCATATTGCAACTGCATTTTCCGTCCATCTAAAACGACAAGTAAAATCTAATCTTGCTTGATGTTCAAATATTTTTTCTAAAATTTCATCACTCTCTTTTTTTTCCAAACCAATTATTTTTTTGGTATAAGTCCAATTCACAAACAATATTTTTTTTTCTGTTTCTGGGTGAGTTCGAACAATTGGATGTTCGTTTGTGTACTCAGTATGATTTCCGTTACTTTCCATTGCTTCATAGTCATCTGTAAAAAATGCTCCACCTAAAGAACTATGAACAGCTTTCTTATCTTTAATTTTTTCCTTAAGATTTTTGTCTAGCGTTTCCCAAGCAAGTTCCATATTTGCAAACATTGTATCACCACCTACAGGAGGTATTTTAATAGATCTTAAGATTACCGCTTTTGTGGGTTTAACATTATAGCTAACATCGCTGTGCCAATTTTCACCCCATTGATTTTTTTCATTTGGTTTTTTAATAATTCTAACAATTTCTGGATACTCGTCTCGACCTTTTACATAAACGTGTTTTTCAAGTGGTCCAAAATGTTTTCCTAGCGCTAACTGCTCTTCTGCAGTAATATTTTGGTTCCTAAAAAAAATAACCTTATGTTCTAAAAGTAACTTATTAATTTTTTCAAAATTTTTTATAGAAGTATCCTTTAAATCTATACCACTTATTTCAGCTCCTAAAGCTCCAGAAAGTAATTTTACATCCATGGATCAACTTTATAAAAAATATCCTTTTTTGTCATTAGCTAATCATATTTTATTTGAATTGGAAATAGAATTGTTTAACATAAGGATGTGGAGGCTTGGTTATGTCTAGCGGAAATAACAAAATAATAAGCTGCCTTTGTGGCGGAATTCAATTAAAAATAAAAGGACCTCTTCGTCATGTTTCAAATTGTCATTGTAGACAATGTATGAAAACTCATGGCAACTATGCTGCTTATACAAATGCTCTCGAAAAAGATATTAAGTTCATAAAAAAAAGAACTTTAAAATGGTTTAAATCTTCTAAAAAAGCTAGACGTGGTTTTTGCAATAAATGTGGAGCTAGTATTTTTTTCAAATTTTTGGGAAGTGATGACATTTCAATTGCAGCAGGAATGTTTCAAAACCCAACCAAATTAAAAACAACAAAAAATATATTTGTTAAAGGAAAGCTCGACTATTATAAACTTAACAATACACTACTTAAGTTTAGTCGTTATTCAAAATAATTAAAATATAAAAACTATTTTAATAGCTTTCGATACGTAATTATTACCGCAAAGACAATTATTAAGGCAGCTATACCTTGATCTCCTAGGCTATTTAACAACGTGATTAAATTTGCTGTTACTTGTGAACCTAAAAAAGCAACATTTGGTCCAAACAGTATTTCAGCAATAACAGAAACACCTAACAAAAGGACACCAAGCTCCATAAACTGTCTTAAATAGTTTCTAATCGTTATAATCCATGCCTTCATATATTTCCTTTCACTTATTTAAACTTTCTACCCTGGCCTCAAAGTCTTAGGCCAGGGTAGCTAGGTTTTTAAACGTTAGTTAATTATTAAGAGGGAAAAACTAACGGATTAAAAAATCTATTTGTAAAAACCTAATATAATAATAGCAGCTATTAAGCCGACTATTCCTGCATCACCTAGTGACTGAACTAAACCAACAATATTGTCAGCAATGCCACTTACGAATGGAACGTTTCCACCAAGAAGTGATACAACGATACCTAATCCAAGTAGTGCAATTACCACATGGGTTAAGCTTCTTACTGTACCCGTAAATCCTGCAAGCATTTTCATACTTAACACCTCCCTTTGGTTACTTGTTTAAACAAGTGCCACCGAATCAACTATCAGTGGCGTATAGATGTTATTATCACACCATATATAGATATCTAGATAATAATAATGTCCAAAACTCAATAAAAACGCCATTTCTGAGGTTTTCCACACTAATTTATTTGTTGTCAAGATTGTCAAGGCGAGGCAAAAATGGATGTTATTGTCCCCATATTCTATGTGTGTAGAGATGTATATATATAGAGGGTAACTTAAATTATAAAAAATGAACCTTACTTACGCCTATATATTTCTTGGTTTTGCTATAGTTCTTGAAATTACTGGAACTAGTCTTGTCAAAGACACAGCAGGTTTTACAAGGTGGTTGCCAACTATAATTTGCTTAATAACTATATGTTTTTCGTATTATTTCATGTCACATGTGGTTGGGTACATACCGGTAGGAATAACATATGCTACTTGGTCAGGACTGGGAATTGCCGCTATAACCATCATTGGAGTTTTTAAATATAATCAAATACCTAACGTTCCTACAATCATTGGGCTTACGTTAATTATCGTTGGTGTAGTTATAATAAATACAATGCATAATATTCAGGTAAAGTAGATAATTAAAGAATAGAAATAAGTCATTTAATGAAAGTTTATTTTATATATGTAACGTTTGGATCTCTGAAAGAAGCCCAAAGATTAGGTGGTAAATTAGTAAAGAATAAATTGGCCGCTTGTACAAATATTATTCCAACTATTTATTCAACCTATGTTTGGAAAAAAAAAACCATGATGGACAAGGAATGTTCAATGATAGTAAAAACCTCTCAATCCAAGGTAAAAAAAGCAATGCAGTTTATCACTAATGAGCATAGTTATGAGTGTCCTGCTGTTTCAGCTTTTCCAATCAAATCAGCTCATATTGAATTTAAAAAATGGATAGAAGAACAAACGAAGAGTTAATAATGCAGCAAGTTTTTCATGACATAAATATAAAAACAAAAGGTCAAGGGTTATATGATTTTACAAAAGAAACTCTGAATTGGTTAAATAAACAAAAAATTACAAATGGAATACTAAATATTAATATTTTACATACTAGTGCA